>NZ_NOXZ01000034.1:0-171346 GCF_002258225.1 Rhodococcus sp. RS1C4
ACCCGAGAATCAGCCATGGCCGCCGCAACCGGCCCACAAGCAACGGGCTTGGTGGGTCTGGATCTTGGTAGCGGTCCTCGTAGTGGTCGCGCTGGTCGCCGGAGGGGCGGTCTGGGTGCTTCGGGCTGCCGACGCAGGCAATCTGTCGGCGCCGGCCGCACCATCGGACGTGGCGGTGAGCAGTATTGCGCTGGACATCTACCCGCAGCGCATTGCGGTGAACCCGTGGAGCCACGAGTTGTATGTTCCGGCCGGCGACAGTATCCAAGTGGTGAATCCGAATACTGCTGCCATCGATCATCAGATTTCGGTACCGCAGGGCGGCTCGGAGATCGTCCACTTCGACATCGTGGGCCGAACTGCGTGGACGCACAACAACACGCGTGACAACGCGCCGGACAGTCATATTGTCAGTGTGATCGACGCTGCGACTCATGAGCTTGTTCGGACCATACGGTTCAGCCGTCCGGTCATCGCACTCGGCATCGATCCCGAGCTGGGTAGGGCTTTCGTCATCAACCGTCCGGACGATCAGACTCAGACGCCGGAAGACGAATCGTGGGTCACTGTCGTCGATACCGAGACTTACGAGCAGTTGGACGAATACCGGCTTCCACTCGCAGGTTACGGCGTCTATATCGATCCGTCCTCGCACATCGGCTACATTCCCGGATGGATGGGAACGGCTATTTTCTTCACGAAGACCCCGAACGTCCTCGAATCGACCACGTCGATCATGGATTCGAACTCGAGCTCCGTCCAGGTAGCTGTCGACGAGGTGGCGCACCGCGCGTATGTCTACACCAGTGACGACATGGTGACCTTCGATTCCGAATCGGGCGTTGAGATAGCTCGCACGTCCTTGGATGCAGACATCACCGAAATGGTCACCGGAAACAACGGTATCGTCTACTCCATCGACAGCGAATCCGACACCTTATCGGTGTACGACTCGACCACCTGGCAGGTTCTGGACGAAATCACAGTCGGCGATCAGCCGATTTCCATCGCTCGTGACCCAGAGTCCGGCGATTTGTTCACCAGCGACAATGCGGGGCAGTCGATCACAGTTGTACGCATTGAAGAGTGATCTCGGCGTGCATGTTTCGCCTCCGATTCGAGGACACGGACAGGGAGGGCAGCAACAGGGAGCAAACCTCGAAATAGTTCATCCACAAATCATGTTCATTGATACGAACGGACGACATTCACCATTTGTCCTCCACTGAGGAGAGCTTTATTTTCAGAAGATCCAGCAATTGCGTGCGCCCATAACGCTGGAATCGCAGCAGCTTGGGGATACGAACTTCGATAACGCAAGTTGTTCGGACTGCCTTCGGGCGGAACGAAAGTACTGCTTGACCAACGTGTCTGCAGTTGAACCGCCAGATCGGTGCCGTGCGCACCGCAACCTTGCGGACATTAGGTGCAATACCGCGTCGGCTACGGAACGACATCCCAAGCGTTCTTACGTCAATTCTGCTTGAAAATTACGCCGAACCGCCGAACCACTTGGTCTCTCACACCCACGCCGACTTGTTGTAGCGCATCAAGATTGACGGCACTAGACCAGCGAAGGCCTCCACCGTCGATCCATTCGATTCGTCCCGACTCCCGCAGAATCGTGATCTCGATCCCGAGCGCTTGCCTCAACTCCGCGCCGACCTGGGGTGCGTACTCGCGAGCAGACTCCGGCAACACAATGACGAGCTGATCAGCTTCGACACCGCGGGCGACTGCGCGGAGGACCGGCTGTAGAGCGCGTCGATCTCCGACTGCAATAGTTGCCACTTCCCTAACGCGAAGAAATGCAGCACCTCATCACCGCGCGAACACCGATACCCTCGGGACCTGCTGCCCTCGAGTATCTCCCAGCCTTCGCTCTCCATGCGATTGCGGAACATCTCATTGGCGGAAGGCGTCTACTGCTGTCGCGTGCGGTCCCCCTCCTGGCTTCCTGTTCAGGTACTGCCACAGCCAAGGCACACCAACAATCACCGGTACACCACGGATGTGCGATATTCGCTCGCCAACGAAAAGTCGGAGTCCTCGATTCCTGCAATTGCATTCGCGATCATCCCAGCGTGCTCGTGGAGCACCACGGCACGTATCGCGCTGTCCGTGACCGTGGGCTCGTCAGCAGGTTCGCCCACCGCCGACGCTGCAGCACGCAGAAGCTTGAGCGCTTCCTTCTGCTGCCAGGGCGTCAGGGGTTGCGAGGTGACCAATTCGATAACGAAGGTCCTACTAGCCGTTGTTTCAGCTGAGGCAACAGACACTTCATCGGCGACCGGCGTCCGCCGGGGGCGATCAAGCGGAATCACAGTCCTCGGATCGCCGGTCAGGAAATCATCCGGCAGCTCGTGGGCTTTTGCGGCCATCAGCGACACTTGCGCCGAAACGGACGAACCCTTGAACCAGCTGCGACCTACCGTTACCAGTCCCCGGCTCTCCAAGTGTCGGACAGCGGGTAGAAACTTCGCGCTCGTCTGCGGAGTCAGTTGGCCGATTCGGTGGTCCTCGACCCGCACCTCGACAACCTTCTTCTCGGTCTTGGCCGTGCTGACATCGATCTCGTGCAGCGTAACAAGCAGTTCGAGCTCGCCTTCCGACTCGACGAAGTGCCGAAGAACATCGAAGTGATCGTCGACCTTCGTCACCTGGACCGAATGCCCGTGCGGCAGCAGCGTGTACGGCACACTTGGAGGTTCGTTGCCGGGAAGAATCAGGTGCGGCTCGCTGAGCTGCACATCGATATTTATGGCCAAGTCGAGGGGAACACCCGGTCTGTCGTCCCACCGATTCTGGTCGTACGCGCGAATCGATGCCGGCACCGTCGGAACAAGGCCTCGATTGATGAGGTCCATGAGTCGACGGTGAAACAGCATTGCGCGTTCGCGGGCAAGGTAGCCGATCAGGTAGTTCGACGCTCGGACCGACACGGCATATCGATCGTGCGGATTGTCGGGCTCGGGTATCAACTCGACGATGCGCCGAACGGTCGAGCCCGACGGGTCGAAGTCCGAACCCAAAGTAGCGCGGATGGCATCGACGTAAGCGTGGACACCGACGACCTCTTCATTGCACCAGTCACCTCGGCCGCCCCACAGCGGGTAGGGCTGCCAGCGTCCACCGTCATTGTTCATCGAACATCCCCCTCGTCTTGCCGGACAGGCAGCACGTTAGCCGACCACACGGACGACGCAGCACCGAACCACTCGCGCGCACGGTACGGAGTCATTCATCCAAATGAACCGCGCGGTACGCCGTTAGCAACGATAAGCACGGAACCCATATGTCCGATACCGTTTCGGCAGCACTCTGTCGGTGGGGTGCCCTAGCGTGTGAAGGTTGACGGCGTTGCCGCCACCCGTTACCCCGTTCAACCGGGTGATGGACGACGGAGTTCGGAGGACAGATGCAGGATCTCGACCAGGCGCACAACCCGTTTCACACGGTGGTCGACGGGTTGTCGATCGAGGTCCATGCTCATCCCGCGGTCAATCTCGCGCTCGTCCACAACGGTGTCCCGCTGATCACCAGCGTCGAGGTCGCCAATCTTTCCGACACAGATGTAGTCGACGTGAAGGTGACCGTCCAGCTGTTCGGCGCTGGTGAGCAGCTCTCGCCCGAGCGGGTCGATGTCCACGACGGCACCCTTCGTGTCGGCGAGAATGTCGTGTGGTCGAACCACTCGTCGATCGTTCCGCCGATCCCACACCTCAGGGAGCTCAACGAGAGCCACCCCGCGACGATCGCCGTCACGGTGTCTCGCCTGTGGGGTGAGGACATCCACCTCAATGCCCCAATCCGGGTTCTGGCGCACAATGAGTGGTTCAACGCGCCGGTCTTCTTCGACTCCCTCGCTGCCTTCGTCCAGCCCAACACCAAGGCGGTCAATTCTGTCCTCGACGCGGCATCGAACCTCCTGGGCTCTGGAACGGGCGATCCGTCTCTCGGCGGATATCAGAAGGGTCCAGAGCGAGCCGCCCAGATCGCGGCCGGCATCTACGAGGCCCTACGCCACCAACAGATCCGCTACATCGATCCACCGGCATCCTTCGAAGACACCGGACAAAAGATTCGCACCACCGCTCAGGTACTCGACGAACGATTCGGCACGTGCATCGACCTCGCCGTCACCTATGCGGCATGCCTCGAAGCCGTCGGGATTCGCCCGGTCATCTGGCTGATCCAAGGCCACGCCTTCGCCGGGTTCATGCGCGACGAAAGCCAGCTCGCTCACTCGACCATCACCGAGCCGAACGCCCTGATCAACCTGGTCGAGTCCGGCCGTGTAGTCCCGGTCGAAGCGAAGTATTACGACACCACCGCGACGGGCACCTTCAAACAGGCTGTGGCGGATGCACGTCGGCACTTCGCCGATCACAGCGCGCTTCGC
Source organism: Rhodococcus sp. RS1C4 (assembly GCF_002258225.1). Classification (NCBI taxonomy): domain Bacteria; kingdom Bacillati; phylum Actinomycetota; class Actinomycetes; order Mycobacteriales; family Nocardiaceae; genus Rhodococcus; species Rhodococcus sp. RS1C4. The sequence continues at coordinate 4,403 of NZ_NOXZ01000034.1, forward strand.
GGCGTGATCGCGATCTCGTCGGCGCGCAAAGACGGCATCCGGCCGCTTCCGAGTTTCGACGAAATCGAAACCGTCAAAGCAGAGATCAGTTCGCCGGTACCGGTCACAGCAGACCTGGGCCTTCCAACTGAACTGCTCGACGCGCAGGACGCCTCGGACCTGGTTCTCGACAGCACCGACACCGCGCCCCCACGCGTCCAGAAGTGGAAGCGGTCGCTCCTCGATTTGAGCACCCGAAATCGGCTCCTCAATCTCAAGCCGATGCGCGAGGTGATCGACCTGCACGTCCCCAACTCCGGACTGGCTGTGCTCGACGACCTGGTCCACGCCGGCACCGACATCGAACTCATCGCCCACGACGAACTCAGTTCCATCCACGCACTCCAGGGCGCAAGGCGAGCACAGGACGTCGACGACGCCACCATCCTCGACTACCTACGCGACCGGAAGCGCATCCACGCCGTCGTCACCCAGGACACCTACGCGGCACGGCTCAAGCATCTTCAGCGCACCGCACACACGATGTTCGAGGAGACCGGTAACGCCAACCTGTACCTGACGTTCGGCGGGCTGATCCACACCACCAGCAGCGGCAAGGACGCCCGCGCTCCCCTGTTCCTGCTTCCGGTGAAGGTGGTCGGCGGTACGGGTCGAAGCCTGTTCAAGCTGAAGGTCGACACCGCGGGAGTCTCGACACCCAACTACTGCCTGGTGGAATGGCTTCGCCTCAAGCACAATGCGTCGATCCCCGCCCTCGAGAACCCGCCACTCGACGAGCACGGAATCGACATCGACGAGGCGTTCAAGGGCATCCGGTCCGCGCTCGTCGAGCACAACCTCGACTTCCGGATCGACGAGACTGCGTCGGTCGCCGTCTGCCAGTTCGGCACCTTCGGGATGTGGAAAGACCTCACCGACCACTGGGACATCCTCGAGCAGAGCCCGATCGTCCGCCATCTGACGCACAGCGCAGGTGAGTCGTTCCGCGATGCACGACGGCCTGACGGCTCCGATATCGAATCCGTACCGGTGCATGAGCTCGATGTCCCAGTTCCCATCCCCGCTGACGGCTCCCAGCTTCGCGCCGTCGCACTGGCAGCTGACGGGCATACCTTCGTCCTGGAAGGCCCACCCGGAACGGGCAAATCCCAGACGATCACCAACCTCATCGCGCACACCCTCTCGCAAGGTAAGTCGGTGCTGTTCGTCGCCGAGAAGCAAGCTGCACTCGACGTCGTGAAGAAACGCCTCGACAAGGTCGGACTCACCAAGTTCACCCTCGACCTGCACGGAAAGAACCAGAGCGCCAACGCGATCCGCGACCAGCTCAAGCGCGCGATCGAACACTCCACCAGCTACAACAACCGAACGTGGGCGGCCAAACTCGCCGACGTCCGATCCCACCATGTTCCACTCGAGGACTATCCAGCCAAGATCCACGACACGAATGGCGTCGACCATTCGCTGTGGACGGCCTACGACACCCTTCTCAGCCTCGGCGATGGGCCTGTCGCCCCCATCCCGGCGTCGTTCGTCGCCACCCCGTCGGTATCTGTTCCCGAAATCACCAGCGCGCTGCAACAGTTCGAGCGGGCCGCTCGGTCGATCACGATCAGCGCCGACAATCCATGGTCGATCGCCGGAATCATCGACCCGCAGGCCACCGACGATCATTTCCGGGCAGTCGCAGCCCGGTTGGCGTCCGCACTCGACGCGGTGCACCGGAACCCCACCGTGCGCTACGTCATCGAACAGGTGCCCGCTCCCGGATGGATCGAGCTCCTACTCCCCCAGGCCCGACGCCAGATCGGCCGCCCGATCCCGCCCGCCGACGCACTGATCATTACGCAGTCCCAACAATGGGCCGCGTCGAAACAGGCTCTTCACTCGCAGATCTCGCTTCTGCACCAGCAATGCGGCCCGCTCACGTCGGTCTTCACCCCCAGCTTCATCGAACGTGGCGACACCGAAGCGCTCGCCATCGCCGCCGAAGAAGCCGGTAAAGGTCTGTTCGGCAAGAAGAAGCGCACCGAGCAATTCACCCGCGACCTCGCTCCTGCCCTGCTCCCCGGCGCGCAGCTCGACCCGGAGTCTGCCCTTCCCCTCCTCAGATCCATTCCCGGCGCACGAGAGCTCATCTCGCAGACCGTTCAGCACATGCAGCAGCTGTTGACGCAATTCGCACCACCGACGTGGAATCCGGTCGGAACCGATGCCGCGAAGCACCTCCACCCGGCATTCGACTACGTCGAACAGACCGTGGCCTTCACGCGGGCCCAGCCCCAGCTGTGGCAACTCCTCACCGCCGCAGGTCCAGTGACACCGCAGGACACGGACATTCTGGAGGAAGTCGCGCACGCGTGGCGCACCTGGCGTCAGATCCTGGGGTCGAGCGAGGTCGACATCGACCGCTGGCGCAACAACACGCATTGGCTCACCGCGTGGCAGCGCGATTCACCGCTGTGGCTCGACGCCGTCCACACCGATGGCAATGCGCCGATCCGCCAATGGTCGACGATGACGGCATTTCTCAATCCGCTCCGGGCGGCCGGGTTGGACGATCCGGTCCATGAACTACTGACCGGTGCCATCCCTGCCAATCAAGCCGAGATCTCGTTCATGCGAGGTGTAGCTCAAACATCGCTGAGCGAGCGGCGACGCAAATACGGGTTGACGCGGTTCGATCGGGCTATCAAGGACGGGCAGATCGACGACTTCGCGAACGCATCGACGGTGAGTCGATCGGAACAGGTCAACGCTCTCCCTGCTGCGCTACTGGGCAGACGATCGTTCCAAGCAGGATCGTTGACAGGCGACGTCGGCCAGCTCCGACGTGCTCTCGATGCCAAGCGCGGTGGAACCACGTTCCGGCAGTTGATGAACCGCTACTCGAACTTCATTCTCGAAGCGACACCGTGCTTCTTCGTCAGTCCGACCTCCCTTGCGCAGTTCGTGCCACCCGGCTCGGTGACCTTCGATCTCGTCGTGTTCGACGAGGCATCGCAGGTAACCGTTCCTCAGGCCATCGGTGCGTTGGGACGTGGTAGATCTGCTGTCATCGTCGGTGATTCACAGCAGATGCCGCCGACAGCCATCGGTGTGGTTAGCACCAACGACGGGGACGACTACACCGAGGACGACGAGGTCATCCCCGAGGATCTCGACAGCATCCTCACCGAGGCCGTGGAATCCGGAGTCCCCCGGTTGTGGTTGTCGTGGCACTACCGGAGCCAGGACGAATCGCTCATCGCGTTCTCGAACGAGAAGTACTACGAGGGACGGCTCGCGAGCCTCCCGTCACCGGGTGGCGACGACTCCGCGGGTGTGGAGTGGCGACGGGTCGACGGGCACTTCAACCGCGAGACCAAGGACCGCGTCCGCACCAATATCGTCGAGGCCGAGGCGATCGTCGCCGAGATCCGTGGTCGGCTGTCGAATGCTCATCTCGCGTCGCAGAGCATCGGCGTCGTCACGTTCAACGCACAACAGCAGACACTGGTCCGCGATCTGCTGGAAGCATCGGGTGATCCGCTGATCCTCGACCAACTGCGTGAGGACCGCGACGACGGCATCTTCGTCAAGAACCTCGAGAACGTCCAGGGCGACGAGCGTGACGTCATTCTGTTCAGTGCGGCGTTCTCGAAGAAGCCAGACGATCCCAAGTTGCCGCTGAACTTCGGTCCATTGACGCGCACCGGTGGCGAGAAACGTCTGAACGTGGCGATCACCCGTGCGCGGCGCAAGGTGATCATCTACACCTCGTTCGAGCCCACGGACATCGACCTGTCCCGCACCCGATCGGTCGGAATCGCCCATTTGCGTGGATATCTGGAACAGGCGGCTCAGGCGTCCCGCACGGACAACGCACGCCCGACCCACGCACGGGCCGCGTCGGACGAGATACAGGCGGGATTGGTCCAGTCGCTGCGCGACCACGGGTACGAGGTCGAGGCGAACTACGGGCTCTCCGACTTCGTGCTGGATGTGGTTGTGCGTGAGCCGGGTTCGGAGCAGTGGCAAGTAGCGATCTTGCTGGACGGTCCGCTGTGGGCGCAGCGTCCGACGGTGGCGGACCGTGACCTGACGCCTCAGCTGTTGGAATCGATGATGCACTGGGGTTCCTCGGTACGGGTGTGGCTGCCCGACTGGATCGACAACCCGGACGCCGTGATCGCCCAGGTCGGCGACGCGGTCGCGGCCTCGAAGGAGCGGATGGCAGCGCGGCAAGCAGAGATCGACGCCGCGGCCGAAGCACAAGCTGCGGCGATTGCCGCGGCTGCAGTGACCGTCGACGAGCCGTTGAACTTGCCCGACGAGTTCGCTCCCGACGCAGAACGGTGGCTCAAGCCTGATCCGAAGGCGGACGGTGCCGTCGAGCCCGAAGAGCCAGCGTTGGTGACCCGGGCAGCTATCGAGGAACCCTCGCTGTCGTTCGAAGAACCGCGCGACTGGCATGGCCGCGGCATCGCGTACGTCGAAGCACCGAGTTCGACGCTGGGTGTGCGCGACGACCTCGACCGAGTGCACTCGCCTGCGGTGAAAAACACGATCATGCGGGCCGTTCAGGAGACGGTGAAGACCGAGGGTCCGATTTCGCTTGACCGCTTGGCTCGCAATGTCGCTCGTCGTTTCGGCTTCGACCGTGTCGCGGCAGCCCGACGTGACTTCGTTCTGCAGTCCGTACCGGAGGAACTGATCGAGCGGTCGGAGGAGCTGGGTAGCTTCGTGTGGCCGAAGGAACTCGACCGCGCGACATGGCGCGGGTTCAGGAAGACTCCGAACGACCTGACGCGTCCACTGTCGGATGTTGCGCCGGAGGAGATCATCAACGCCATGATGTCGGTGTGCGCGCGCACCGGACAGCCCGACTACGACAGTCTGTTGCGCCAGACGTTGCAGACGTTCAACCAGAAGCGTCTGACCGGACCGACTCGGGAGCGGTTGGAGGCGGTCATGGATCTAGGTGTTCACGGAGGGCGGTTGATCAAGGTCAACGAGACCTATCGGGCTGGTTCGTAGTGGTCTTTCAAATATTCCGAAGAGGGTCCACAGAGATCGAGTCGTGGAATTCTGCTGCGCCGCAAGCACAAGGCAGGGTGACCGAAGGAGTTCCGCGCTACTCGTGGAGAATCTGGGTATGAGTGAGTTGGTTCCGGCGAATCAGGATCCGGATGACGCGGTGTTCGTCACGGAAGACGAATTCGGCACGGTGGTGGCAGGGTCGAAGTCAGCCGTCGCGGAGTTCGTCGCAGAATGGCAGGTCGACGTCTCGGTCGAGCTCCGTGAAGCAGTTCTAGCTCCATCGGCGCTCGACAGAGTTCTATCGGCGTGCGCCCATATCTTGCGATCACCGAACTCCGCGTCCTATCTGGTCCGACGCGAGTCCTCATCCCATGCACCGGTCGAAAGCGTGAGCTACCGACGTGTAACGAGGTCGCCGGAGACCGGACGGTTCACCAGCAATACACCCATTCCACCGGAGATGCTCGCTGGCGGTCCACATGCCGCTCTGGCAGCAGCCACTGTGATCTCTGCGCTCGAGTCCATGATCGAACCTCTGCAGCAGAGCCTCGATCGAATCGAGGATATGACCGCGGACATACTCAGGCTTGCCGACGCTGAGCGGACCGGCGACGTGTTCGGACGCAGACGCGTCTTGCGACGCCTCACCGGCGAGTTGGACAACGGGGCGGTGCTGACGGAGACCGATTGGGACAGTGTGGCCGCGCTCGGACCGGACCTCGAGATCGGAGTCGAGCGTCTGCGGCACTACAGCACACGCCTGCTACTCGACCTGCGGGCAGAGGTAGCGGCGGATGATCGCGCCGACCTTCTCGTAAAGGCTGTGCAGAAGGATCGCCTGGGCGAGACACTTCAGCTTCTGCTGATTGCCCAGGAGTCGTTGTTCCTCTGGCAGCGCATCAGGGTTGAACGAGTCGAACTTCGCGAGGGAGACCACCTCCCACAGGTTTTGGAGAGCGCAAGGGCAACTCTCAGAGAGCACCTCGCAGCGGACGTCGCGCTTGTCGCAGATCTACGCAGCACACTCGACACGTACGGAACTCTGCGAGTCTCGGAATTTCACCGGAAGCTGTCAGCTCGACGACTCAAAAAGAACCTCACGCCACTGCGCGTAGACATCGATTCATTCGTCAAGAGCCGAGCACTTCAGGTTGCCGAATGGAACGAGCCTGAGAATCCAGGAGTGCTCGATGCACTGCGTGCCTTGAAGGCAGTAGGTGACCTTGCAGTCGATGCCGGTGTACAGACTGTCGGCAAAGCAGCGGAGGCGGTGCAGCGCAGTACCGAATCATGGGCGGAACGACGGGCGCGGAAGACTGAGCAGCCAGATCCGACGAATGATGTTGATGTGCAGCCATAGAAGCTGAGTACTGGGTTCGGCAATCGTGTTTGCAGCGACTCGCCGAAGACGCGGTGGACGGATCCGCACGCGGCACTGTTTCGACAATTTCCACTCTAGACTGGTATGGCATTCGTTGTGCCGGCTACCGTGCGAGCCCAACCAAGTGCCGGTCACGGCTCACAAACTCACAACGTGAACTTCAACTTGTGGATCGCTCCTTCGAAGTGGCTACCAGGCTCCGCATCGGTCGGAGCGTAGTTGTACCGATACCGCGCGGGTTCCAAAAGCCGATCCCGCGCTGACTGCGCCGTCAACGGTCCACTCGGAAACGCAGTCACGATCCGGACGTCGTCACCTTCCACCGAGCCATACAGCAGCGCAGTCGAATTGGTCGCGGGGTCGCATACGTACACGGTGCGCATAGATCGCTGAGAATCGATAGCTTCGTCGAAGGCCACAATCGTTCGACTGTATGCGGCCGGATCGGTCAATACCGGTAACACCACTGAGGCAACACGCTTCATCAGCGGCAACGCAGACGCAGTCGGGAAGAAGAACGACGACTCGAGCCCCAACGCATTCGCCAGATCGGGAGTCAACCACCTCTGCCGTTTGAGGCCGTATGGAGTTTGAACCGAGGACAGCAAATAGCCGTAAACGTGCATGAGCCCTGCGTGCCCGACGGGAAATGCGAATGTACCGGGCGCGCCGCGATGCAGCCAAGAGAACACGCGCTCGTCGAATACTGGGGCTTGCACGTTGTCATCGATGACTGTGGACGAGGCCCACTTCGCCATCTGTGCCGGGTCGGACCTCGACGCCACCAGTTGTTCGCCAAACCACCGTGCGTTGGGATCAGCAGAGCCGGGATCACCATCACCTGAAGCGGTGACGGCGCGCTCAATGCCCGACAACACGGACGAAATGTCCTCCACGAGTGACCCCTTCCCTGCGCGTCGAGACCTACCAGACCAACTTAGTATCGCGACATTACCGAAACATCCGCCGTAGGGTTTCCATGAACCAAGACCTTCCGACTGCTGGCACGCGTTTGACTGGCCAGATTGAATTGGGGACTATCCGCGTTGGTTCAACCACGACCCTTCTGCGCCCACGCGAGCAAACAATCTCACGATTGCATGGAACTCCGGTGGTCCGAGCTCCTTGCCGACGACGAACAACGTCGCGCCCGTACACTTAGGGAAGTCGCCGATGCAATTAGCGGGATGTCGACCGAGAAGAAGAATCATTGGACGGCACTCGGCACGATGATCTCCGAACGGGGCACACCCCGAACATCGAGAAACAGCCATCACGGCACGCACCGAATGCGTGGAACGTATGCGCGCTGCGAGCACTGTCGACAAACCTGTCGGTACCCCCGTGTACACATGAGGTTGCAGGTAGTCCACACCACTGGATGCCACTCTCGCCGACTTTCTCGGCAGCACCCTTCGCTCCACTCAGAGGAGAAACTATGGCACAAACATCCCTCGGGCCCAACGGCATGTCGACCGCTCGAACCGAGTTCATGATCGCGATCGAGGTCGACCATCCGCTGTCGGGTCTATCGGCCGAACGGCACACGGCATTGCTTCACAGCGTGCACACACGTGACGCGCACCTGGATGAGTCAGTGCTCGGGAATACCCGGATCGTCTTCCGATCCGAACACAGCGAATGGTGGGACGCCGGGAAATCAGCTCTTCGTGCGGAGGGGCTGGTCGCCAAGGTGTGCCCGACCATCGGAATCGAAATCTGCCGTTCCGATGTGTGGTTCGACGAACCGTTCTTCGACCACGAACCAGACGGACTGGGTGACCTTCCCGAGTGGAGCAGGCGGAACGATCCACCTCGGCACTCCACAGTGATAGTCGAGGTCGAACCCGAGGGCGAGATCCCTCCCCGACTCCGGGACGGCGACCTGGGACGCGTCAATCACGATCGTCGCGACGCCAGATCGAGTCGGTCATCCAGGGGCCGGCCGCAGATGATCGTCGAGCAGCACTTCGGCGCCGCCAGCGCCGCTATGTCGACGGCAAAGCCCGCGTACGCGATAGGCAAGTATCGGTCGATCACCCGAATTCGGTCGGTCCGGTCCGATGTGTACCGCGCCGAAGTGTCGACCAACAAGGCCAGTCACAGTCCTGTTATTGCGCAACAAGTCCCGGAGTGGCATTACAACATCGACGACGAAGGCAACCGATTCGTGGTCGTCACCGACCTCCGTGTCCGCTTGGAAGGCTGGAGCGTGGAGAGTTCGCACGCCGACGGAATTGTAACGAGAAGTGAGTTCGCCTTCGGCTGCATCTGGGCCGATCAGAGCGGTGCCGTGAACAGCAGCGACGACGGATGGGCGAAAGATGTGTGGGAAGCTCCGGTCGAACCCGGCTCACTGGTCGACGCCTTCATCGTCGACGGCCAGCGCCTGGACGTAGACCCCTGGGACTCGATGAACGCCTGGCTGATCGAATCCATGTACGCCAAGCCGGTCGGATTGGTTGTCGAGCTCGGCCCCAGTCACTACATCGCCGACGAACGTGACGACGCCGATATGGTGTGCGCGCAGGTGGTCGCCCTAAGCGACGGAGTAATGATGCTCAGACGCTCACGATCGGAACTCGGCCATCTGCTCCTCGCGGACTATTCCTCGGCCGGCCTCCGACTCGACGAGTGGCAGCACGACGGCCACTTCGACGACTGCACCGACGGATACATGTTCACCAAGGACATTCGACTGGTCGCACGAACATGCGTCGCGTGGTTCCGCATCGAGGCTGGCATCGCCACACCCGACGAGATCGACTGCTCCTACCGATTCCCCGACAAGCTACCCCGATATTCTTGACATCCGAGCCCTCACATTTACTCAACCGATAGGTGACAGCGAAGGAAAATCTCGCATCCGTCTTTAGCCCAACCAAGTTGAAGCAGATGGACTCAGCTGCTCTGGTATCCGCGATCCTGCATTTGATCGGCTTCACGACACCGTCGAAGACCAACCGCGAGGAATCGCGTCGACTCTGGACGAGTTAAGGCTGCCGGAAGAATCGAACCAACAGGCGGCACTCAATCTCATCACCGAGCACTCCACCGTCGGGGCCTCCGGACTCGCTGTTGCGGTCGCTAATTTACCCACCGACACAGCGCTGTCCAAGGCAAAAAGGACGCCGCCTAAGCCGCGCAAATCCCTGACGCCATGACCGACCCGAGGTGTTGCTGGTCAAGTTCGCCGACATCGTCGATAACGCGGGAGCGTGAAAGACACGGCCAAGCGAACGAAGATACAAGCTAAGTACACACCGGTGGTTGCGGTCTCCGTCTCGGCCTTGTCCGTCAACCGTGGAAGAACTCGACTTGCCGCACCGCGGCCTCGACACCGTCGGCCAGACTGACGGCGCTATCAACGGCGTTAGCGCTTTCGTGACAGAGATTTCCTGCATGTGGCTCTTCGGTCTTGAACTCGATAGCCACAACCGACCCGTTGCGCACTCGACTTATTTAGTTGTCCGTGGCCATGAGAAAGTACCCACTGGTGGACAGTCTCTCAGTCGAGATTGTTGCTTCCGCCCGAATCGACTGTCGGCGTTTGAGGCACAACGGGCAGGCCGCCCATTACTTGTTCACTGATGAATCGGCTCAACTTTTCTGGGTCCGGTTCTACACGTTCGGCGTCTACGAGATATTTCCACGTCGAATGGTCCGCGGGATCTGCGAATCTAATCAACCCGACCCCGTGAGCCGCAGCCACGGAGCGTACCGACTTGATGTCCTCACGTAAGGACACCGACAAGTGTGCCGGGACGTGGACCGCGACGTATGCATGCGTGGCGGCCCGACGATGTGCGACAGCCTCGTACACGGCCGAAACATCAATGTTGTTGAACGGCTTGACTTCTATTGTCGAGACTTCCAGGAATTCACCGGGTACGTACGCAAACTTCCGCAGGCGAACAACGGCGATGTCGGGCCGCGACCACCGACCCCCGGTTCTCATTGAGCCAGAGTTTGCGGTGTTGTGCACACCCACCGGTGGGATGGCATCTGAATCTTTTGGCCAGTGCAGCTTTAGGGTTTGCACGACAGGCCCGTAGAGGACCGACTCTCTCGTCCCGGCGGGAACGAATTCCCACGGTTCGGCGTCCCTGGTGCTCACGGTCGGCGCGACCCAGCCCGCGGGTGGATCGACCTTCTTGAGGCTTCCGCGGTGGCCGACGACGACCAGACCCAACTTTAAAAGGTCAAGTTTAGTCCTTGCGTACCTCTGGGGTGTCCACCCGAGACGGTTTGCAAGCGACGTGTGGCCAGGCGGCGGGTCAGGGCTGTGGAGGACTGCAAGTAACTCGTTGGCGTCAAGCGTCATGGCGTATTTCGATGGCAATCGTTCATCTTTCTCTCGTGCTTTTCGCTTCCTGGTGCTTTTCTCAGCAGCAGAATCCAGGCGCGGGCTGGGCAGCGGAGGATTTCAGACGAGCGTATCCGATCAGCTGAATTGTCCATTTCTCCACAGAGAAGTCGCTCTCGAACTAGCGCGCGCCAAGCGACCAAACCCGCCGCCTCAGGATCTGGGCGCCATCCGGCCTCGCAAACACCAACACCACCCGACTCACCTGCTCCCCCGTCGCCCGAGTCAGCAGGTCGGCATACACCGACAGCTGGGTCCAGTAGGCCTCCAAAGTCTCGGTCGTGACGCCGACGTCCGTCTTGTAGTCGACGATCACCAACGACCCATCGTCCTCGCGGTACACCAGGTCCGCGATTCCCTCGACCACGATGGTTTCATCCGGCGACATGCCGGCCAACTGCATTTCCTGCCAACGCTCCCGTGCCGCAGCCCGCTTCACCGGCTCCGACTCGAACACCGACTTCGCCAGCAGAACGAATCGGTCCACATCGACTAACCCCGCCAGACCACCTGCACTACGGGCCTTCTCCTCGAACACAGAATCCAACGCCGAATCCAGTGGGACCGCCTCCAACAGCGCGTGCATGGCAATACCCAGGTCCGTCCCGCTCTCGACCGACCCGACCGACGGCGCGACCACCTCGATCGAGTTCATCGGAAAGACAAGATCCGCCGCCCGATACTCCGACAACACACCCTCGTGAACGGGCAACACCGGATGCGCAATCTGCGTCGCCGACACCGTCGACGGCAAGGCAGACACCTCGGCCACCCGCACTGTCTCAGCTTGCCATTCGTCCCAGGTCTGCGACGCGGTCGAATTCGACTGACCGCTGTCCTCGACGCGTACCGGCTCGATCAGGTACGGAACCACGTTCGGCACGCCTGCAGTTCCCACGGCGAGAGTCTTGCCCCAACTGTCCCGAGCACCGACGTAACCCGACACCGCAAGAAAACTCTCCGCCCGAGTGCACGCCACATACAGGAGACGAACACGCTCGGCCTTCGTGTGCGCTTGTTCAATGCCCGACACAGACTTGTACTCGACCGACTGCACTCCCGCACTCACATTGAGATGCATCGACCCGTCGTCACCCCATACCACCGGATCCGACGTCGTCCGGAACCCACCGCTCATCCCCGCGACGATGACCATCGGAAACTGCAGCCCCTTGGCCGCGTGCATCGTCATGATCCGCACGGCATTAACCCCGACCTCGGGCAAGACCGCCTCGGTGACACGCGCGTTCTCGTCCTGCTGGGTCTGCGTCCAGTCGAGGTAGTCCCGCAGATCGCCACCATCCTCGCCGTACCAGGCGTGCGCCTGATCGATGACGAATCGCAGTCGACGCCATACGTCCCGATGTCGCGGCGAATCCATCGATACCTCGAACACCCGACGATCAGCAGCCAAGCGGCTTAACAACGCACCGGGACTGAGCAACGCCAGCTCGAACCACACCGACTTCAGGTATGCACGCCCCGCTGCGACCGGAGAATCCTCCAACCCCGCTGGTGCGTCGGACCAGAATTCCCACCGCCCTCCCGCAGCCTTCCAACGCAGCAGATCGTCGTCCCCGCAACCGAACAGCGGCGTGCGCAGAGCGGCAACGACCGCAGCTTCGTTCGCGGTGTCGGCCAAGGCGCGACACGTGACGAGCAGATTGTGGACCTCCTGCGTCGAATAGACCAACGACGAAGCTTCGGAACGAAACTCGATACCGGCGTCGTCGAGAGAACGCTCGAGAAACGGCAGAACCGCGCGCGAGGGTATGAGTATGCAGATATCGCTCAATGTGAGCGGCCGGTGCGTGTATTCACCGGAACGACCGCCCTCCTTCTGCCAACCCCGATCGAGTGCCGTCGCGATGACGCGGGCGACATCGCGAGATTCACGCGCGCGCAGAATCTCCGACGGCGTCAGCTGCTGCTCGTCCTCGACTTCCTCACCGGTGTCCTCGAAAACGAACGGGGCCGGCCCCCAATTGGTTTCCACCGACCAGTCCGGACGACCCGGCGCTGGATCGAGCGGCGTGTAGTCGGGCTGGACGTAACCGTCTGCGACGACGAGGGAACCGAAGACCGAGTTCACCCAGTTCAACACAGGTTTGGTCGATCGAAAATTGGTGGTGAGCCGAACCACGTCGGCCTCGTCCGTCGCATCTCGTGCCGCCATGTACGACGCGATGTCCGCGCGACGGAAGCGATAGATCGACTGTTTCGGATCTCCGACGGTAAACAGACGGCCTGTCGCGTCCGGACCGTTGACGATCAACCGTGCGATCTCCAACTGCAGTGGGTCCGTGTCCTGGAACTCGTCGAGCATGATGCGTTGGTAGAAGCTGTGAACGACCCGACGGACATCGTCATCACGCAATACGTTTCGGGCGTAGACGAGTAGATCGTGGAACTCGAGCTCACCTTTTCGGCGACGCTCTGCTGCTTCGTCGACGATGACCTGGGACAGGTGATGCACGACAATGTCCAACGCAGAGGCGACGTAGCGAGTCCGCTCGGCAATGGCGGCGGCGTTCAACTCGTCGATGGAGTTCTTGATCTCCTTCACCTGCGCGCTTCCGCCCACCCAGTTGGAGCCCTTGCCGCCGCTGCCTTTGGTTGGGCATTCCCCGGCGACCGCGATCCAGGCGGTGGAAGATCGGGCGTCGGCCAGGTTTGCTCGCCACTCGGCGATCAGCGCCAGCCGTGCCGCCAGTTTGTCTGTCGGATCGCTGCAGTCTGCGCCCGAGTCGACGACTTCATCGGCCGCACGCAGAAGGGCGTCAATATCCGCGACGGCCATCGTCGGGACGACGTCGTCGAGGACCAGCCGGTCCCAGCTTCGATCGAGCGCATCCGCGAGAGTTCGCACCTGATCCAGCGACGCTCCCGCGCCCAGGACGATACGCATCGCGTCGGTGAGTCCACTGGGAGCGGCGTGCTCGTCGGCGAAGAGCGCAGCCCGCATACGTCGCCAGCGGCGCTCGAACGAGAGCTGCGAACCCATGGCGTCGACAACAGCGACTCGAGGCGGTACTCCGGCTTCCAGCGGGTGCTCGCTGACGATGCGCGCGGCGAAGGAATGCAACGTGCCGATGGCGGCAGTGTCGATCTGCTCCATCGCCTTCGCGGCCGCGTCACCGCCGAAAGATCCGAGATGCGTCCGCACCCGTTCACGCAGTTCGGCCGCCGCCTTCTCGGTGAACGTGATGGCGGCGATACGGTCGAGTTCGATGCCGTCGTCGAGAACAAGATGGCAGATACGCTGAACGAGCGAGTGGGTCTTTCCGCTTCCCGCGCCCGCTTCGACGAAGAGCGTTGCCGAGGTATCGGTTTCGATGCGCGCACGATCGACGCGGTCGACAAGGAGAGTGTCGTCGGTCGCCATGTCAGTCTCCGTACTTCGCGCGGTAATCGGCCAGCTCCGGCACGTCACGCAAGCTCGACCAGGCGCGTTCCAAACCAGCGACACCGATCAGGTCGATCAGCGGGTTGGCCCAGAAACTGTCCGGTGGACGCGGCGGGAAGTACCCGGCTCGAATCATCCTGTGCACACGCGAGATATCGGCCGTCAGGACCTCTACCGCGGCGTCGGTGAGCGGATAGCCGATCGTCTCGTACTTCGCCTTGTGGTTGACGAACCAGTACCGCGTCGTGACGTTGTCGCCCATCGTCAGCGCCAACAGCCCGTACACGGGGAGCTGGAACTTGGTGCCGCCATCGGTCGGCTCGGCTTCGGAAAGCTTCTTGTACGACGTTGCTTGGCCGGACTTGTAGTCGGTGACGCGAATCCGACCATCGGCATGTCGATCGATCCGGTCGATCTTGCCTGCGAACGCGATCTTCTCGCCGACTAGATCGAGCAACACGATATCGGGTTCGACGCCGAAGTTCCGTTCGACGTGTAGCGGTGTCCACCCTGCCTCGCGGTCGGTTCGGTCGAGCTCGAACCACTCGACGAGTTCACGACGAATGATGCTGCTGTCCTTCTCCCACAGCTGCGGCAGCCATCCGGGAGCATCGACGCGGGCGTCGGCCAGAACCTCCTCGGAGACCTCGATGAGATGGCCGAGAGTGGCGTCCTTGCCGTCAATCGTTCCCTGTACGTAGCGTTCGAGGGACAGGTGGATCAGGTTGCCGCGGGTCAGCGGATCGAGCTGCGCTGCGTCGTCGGGATCATCGAGCGAGTCGACGCCGAGGACCGTCTTGACGAAGAAGCGATACGGACTCGACACCCACTCCTCGAGCCGGCTCGTCGACACCGGCGCATCGAAGAAGGTGACGGCGTTCTCGATGTGGGAGACGTTGCCGTTGAAGCGCGTGAACCGGCCGTGCAGCCTGTCGCTGCGCAGCTCCATCCCCGAGTCGACGATCGGATCGTCGAGTGCGCCGCGACGGTCATGTGCTGCGAACTCCGCCAACACCCGCAGGCGCCATTCGGTCTCCGAGGCCGCACTGACCCCGATGCGAGGATCGACGGTCTGGGTAGCGACGTCGAACGACTCGACCGTGACGATGGCGTCGACGTCTGCGGTTTGCTTCTGCCAGTCGACGACGCCGATCTTCCTCCCGGACAGTGCATCGAGCGTGGGCATGAGCCAGCGCGAGGGCACCTTCTCCGCTCCCCCGCGCATACTTCCCCGAGGAAAGGACACGATTCGGTGATGGTGTCCCGACGCCAGCGTCGCCAGGAATTGGGACTTCTGGTGCTGGATTTCGTCGGCGAGCGTGCGGCCGACGAGTGCGCTCGGCAGCAATGGATCCTCACGCCGTGTGGCCGGGAGTGTGCCTTCGGCGGCGCCGACGACGATGCAGACGTCGAAATCACGCCCCGCTCCGGCAGCAAGGGGCCCGACTGTGACCGCCGATGTCGTGGTCCCCACGGTCTCCGGCAGCACTTCGATCCGAACGGAGATCGCATTGACGATTCCCGACGGACTCGGCGGCGGTGCGATTCCGTCCATGACACCGAGTTCGCGACAGATGGTGGTCAGCGCGCTGACGTCTGCGGACGCCGGATCGTCAGGGCGGTTCGAACGGGCTGTGAAGTAGCGTTCGAGCAGTGCGACGAGGTTGTCGGATACCGCGGTCCAGGAGTCGGATTCGGTGATCGCGTCGAGGTCTGCGCGCAGCGCGCTCACCAGCGCATACAACGACCCCGCGACCTCCGCGTCCCGATGACTCGGATCGATCGCGGCCAGTCGTTCCCAGTCGGCGCCGCCGACGATCTTGATGCTGGACCGGGTCAGGCGTTCCGCTGGTCGCAACGGTAACGATGTTCCAGCGGCGTCAGACCAGCGGACGGCTCGTTCGGAGAGAATCGACAGCAGCTCGCGCCGGGGCATGATGTCGGTATCCATGCTGAGCAGTCTGCGGAGCGAGCGCGCGGTGGGACGGTGCTGGAGCGTGTGACATTGCTCGCCGGCGAACGCGATTCGGCTGCTGCTGAAGTGCTCGTGGATCAAGCGCAGGTATGGATCGGCGTTGGCATAAAACACTCCGATGCGATGTCTCGGTGTGCCGCCGGCCAGCTGCTTTCGAACGAGTCGGGCGACAGAGCGGATTTCGTCGTCAGCGTCGGAGGCATGAATGACCATTGTGCCTAGCGGTTCGTCGGTCGGTTCGATGAGTTCGCCGTGTACGACCAGCTTGTGTAGAAACTCAGCAGCTCCGACGTCGGGTGCGGTGGGTAGGAAGATGATTACCGCGCCCAGCTCGCTGATGCGTTCTGCTGCGGCCGTATAGGCCTCGTGGGGCAAGTAGTGCGTGGCCGAGTGGGCACTGGTTGCGGCCGCGTGGATGCGGCATGTCGCGGACGAGTGGCGTGGCGTCTGGGGCGTCGGGATTTGCTACTGCGCCCAGGGTCCGTGATGCACCTGCCAACGCCTCGGCGGTAATAGGTTGGTCGGCGACATCTGCGAAGACGCCCGGGAAATCGATGAGTATCTTCTGCACGGATGCATCCAGCAAGGGGAACGGCAGCGGCAGCCTGGGTGTCAGCGCCGGTGCGGCGAGCTTGGTGACGGCGAGGTCCACCGTGAGGACTTGGACGTTGACGACGCCACCGTAGTGTGCGAGGTACTGCAGCACATCTCGGATCGCTCCCCGCGTAGGAGCGACAACTGTCACGCGAGCCAGCGGTGCCCCGGCCTTCGCCCGGGACACCGCACCTGCAAGATCTTGGTACAGCTTGCTACTCATCGATGTTGCCCAGACAGATTTAACGACGTCAGTACCCGCTAGCTGTGGCGACGAGGCTGTCGTTCCTGGTGCAGGTGAAGCCAGCAGCGTTCATCTCAACCACAATTTTCTCCTCGTCGCCGGCGTCGAGTTCGAGGAACTGCCCGTTGAGAGTGCTGTCGACTTTCCTGCCGTGCTTCTCGGCGATTGAACTGGGGACGAGAGTCAACATCAGCTGTGCCGGCCATTCGGGCCAGTCACCATCCTGGTGCCCCGGTACGTCGTCCAGTACGAACAACTGATCGGCTTCCGGCACCTCGATTTCGGCGTCGGCGAGCTTCTCGGTGATTTGCTCCCAACGGTCAGGGCTCAGCTGTACCTTTGCCTCTCCCCAGGTCGCGATCCCCGTGTGAAGCAGAACCAGCTCTTCGGCGAGAGATTGCTCGACGAAGACAAGTTGACCTTCGTGCACTCCGTAGATGACATCAGTAGCTGTAATTTCAAGGCTCCTTGATCGACTTCACACATACGTTCTGGTTTAACTCGCCTTCGCCGCGAAATGTTCATCGCATCTTTGTGCGATGCGATGTCAAAGTTGCAGTCAGAGATCACCAACCGCTTCGCCCAGAACAGCAGATTTCTGTACAGATCCGCGTCCTGCGGCTGGTCGTCGAAGGCAAATCTGTTCACCTCGTTCCGGGCGGTTTGTCGCAGCGCCATCGGCCACTCCATGTCCTCGCACGAGTACATGGAGAAGCGAGACGGTCCTGCGCAAGCGCCATCAATCCCACGGCCCATTCCGGAAAACGGAGTCATTCCAGTCCACGTTCTAGCCGCTCCGAAAGTTGTAATCCCATCTCACAATTCGATTTTCACGAATCGACCAAACCGCCCCCTTACCATCCATTGGCACTACCAATTCGTCACCATCCATCAACTGCAGCTGATCTTGATTTTGTATGTCGAGCCAGTAACTCATCCCCGTCGTCGCATCTCTGAACCCCGCCCTGCCGTTCTGCTCACCGGTGTATTCGAAATCGCTGGCCATGATGATGCACTCCTTTAATATTGTTAGTCATTTATCCGAAATAATTAGTCGACCAAGGCATCATCCTCCTCCAGGTCGTCGGTTCGAACTTCCTGACCGCTGTCATCCACCTCTTGATGAATCACGTATTTCCCGAGTTCCGCGCTGATAGCCTCGGCTCGTTTGCGAAGGAACGACTGGTAGTCATCTGATTTCCAACCTGAGAAGTTGAAATCACCCATCAGATGCGAGTCCATCGACTCCTTAAAAAGTTTGTTAGTCTTTTTGTACTCCGCCAAGTAGACCGACGGCGCCTTTGCTCTGATCTTATTTTTATTCAGATGTGCGTCGATAATTGCGATGTTGGCGACGGTATTGCTCTGCTGTCTAGTGAAGCCCTGCTTCTCCAAGAAATTCTTCGGGAAAATGTGGTGATAATTCTTACTATTAGCCTGTTTCAAGTAGTCGTTCCCAATTGTCACGGGAGCACCATTATCGAAAGATCGTGGTTGGTGATGCGCCAGTAGGCACAGGATCGCCTTCGCGAAGGCGCGGCTCGGGGTGAACCATCCATTGCTCAGGATGAAGTCGGCCTTGATGTCGACTGGCCAGTCATACCTTGGCTGGGTCTCGGAGATGATTTTGTCGACGCGCAGAATATCTTGAGCGAGCTTCGAGTCGAGGGACGCTGAGTAACGGTTTCCGAGGCTGCAACGCCAGAAGAAGTCAGCGAGAAGCCTCTGTTGCTCCGCGGTGGGCGCTTTGTTGTCAGTCTTGCGGAAAAAGTAGGCGAAGGTCACAACCAACCCGTTGTATGGAAGTAGCCGTGATGCGCGGGCACCGTAGGACTTTCGAATGTACTCGCATGCGTTCTCGATGGCATTTGCGGCGTGTGGCCATTCATCGACGAATGCGTCGCGTTTGAGGTCAAGGATTGCCTCCCGCTTCGATTCGCGGGACAACAGCAATGCGATCAGCTGGAGGGGTGTTGCCTCCGGCAGCGTCTCGTACTCGATCGCTGCGAGCCGCTGAACGAGCTCTTCGTATTTCTCCGTGAGGTCGAAGTCTCGGGTTTCGTCGTAAGTCTTTGCCGCCATGATCTCAAAAGTTGTCAGTGTTTTGCCGCCGACATTGATTCGGGTGAAGATGTCCGTTGCGACAGGCATCGAGGCGCCGGTTACGTGCGTGATCGGGAAATTGTAGGATTCGATCCGTGTCGAATACTCACCGATGCTGTCCCAATACTTCTCGTCGTACTTCTTGGCGATCTTTAGTCCGCCGTGAAGAAGCTCGGTCAACGAGATGAACGAACCGTCCTCGCGGCCGGAGACATCCGCCGTCACTACGGGGTCGCTACCCGACGCCTCAAGATCGACGTAGATCTTCGAAAAGTCGTCGGTCCGCCCTGACGGACGCAGGACCTGCTTGCCCTCCAGAGCCGCATAAAGGCTCGTCAGACGCTGCTGTCCATCCAGTACATAGTCGACCATCTGCCCCTCCGGCGGCTCGGGCAGGTCGTCTCCGCCGATATTCCGGACACTACGCAGTCGCTCGTCCGTGTGCCAGAAGATGAATGTGCCCACTGGGTAACCTTTTACAACGCTGTCCAGCAGGTTTGCCGAACTGGACACAGTCCACACAAAATCTCGCTGAAACTGTGGAATCTTGATCAGTCCGGTCTTGATCTGCTGCAGCAAGGCAGGATAATGCTCGTGTGTGGGTTTTGCGTTAACCACTGTTACTTTGCCTCTCGTTGTCCTGATCATCTATTCCGTTGTCAGTCGTTGGCGGGTAGCAGGGAACTCGCCTCACCCGTCCACACCACGACCAACTCATCCCTTGCGCGAGTGGCCGCGACGTAGAGCAACGACCGCTCCCGCTGCAACGCGTCCTCCCGCTCACCCTCGGGAAGCGAGTCGATAATGTACGAGCGGGGCACCGAATTCTCGCCCACACCGACCAGAATGACCTTGGCAAATTCCATGCCCTTGGCGCGGTGCATCGTCATGACCTGGGGCGTTCCTTTTGCCGACGCAGAGCCCCTGTCAACGAAGGTTGCGCGGACATCGCGCTCGCCCAATGCGCGTGGGAGCGACTGGCCTTCCTTCTTCGTCGATACGAGTAGACCGATCGATTCTGGGTCAGTACCGGCCGCAATCCAGTCCTCGACGAGTTTGGCGACGATCTGGTACTGCTCAGTGAGGTTGGAGACTGGAACCTGCCGTGGCTTTGGTCCACTGCGAGCGGAGCGGTATCCCTCTGACGACTCGACCTGGTCGCCGAGATCCGTGAACTCTGTGCCGGCCAGAATCCCCAGCGCGAAATGCAGGTTCTGTTCGGTGGTGCGGTAGTTTAGCGTTAGCCGCCGCGACCGGCCCAAGATGTTGATTCCGTATCGCTTTAGAACTACCCGTTGCCCATATATTCGCTGGTGGGTGTCCTCAGCCAAGAACAGATCGTTCTGACCTTCACGCGCCAGAGCTCTGAGCAGTAGAAATCGGCTCGGGCTCAGATCTTGGGCTTCATCGACAAGCACGTGATCCGCCAGAACAGCCGCATCACCCAATGTAGAAGCAGCGATTGCAGCGCGCTCTTCGTAGTCTGTCGATCCTGACGCGGCCGAAGACGCCCGATATCCAGCGATGACGTCCCATACAGCGTTTCTCTTCGCTCGATTGAGCGACACACCTCGTCCGGCCCGCTTGACTCGAAGATATTCGTCGCGAGTGGTCACGAGGTTCGGCAGCACGATGAGGCTGTATTCGGCCTCGAAAAAAGAATCCACTTTGAGATCGCCCGGCAGGTCGACTCCGTAGGTCGCGATCGCTTGCTTCCAGGCGTCCTGGGCTTGGCTCTTGAAGATCTCTGCAGTGCGGGGGCCCAGAACCTTTGCCACGGCGCCGTTCCCGGAGGCTCCTCCCCCTAGCTCGGCCTCGTACTTGTGCAGTACGCGGGTCGCGATGGAGTCGACTCCTGCGATGAACACTCCAGGCTGACCGAGATCGGTTGTGACAGCGACAGACGCATCGAGTTGCCGGAATTGCGACCGCAAACTCTCTGCCAAAGTTGAGCCATAGGTGGTAAGCACAATCCGTGCTGCCGGATTCTTACGGTGAAGCGCACGCGCGCGATGAAGCAGGACAACGGTCTTGCCGGTTCCTGCTCCACCTGTAAGTCGGAATGGCCCGTTGGTGTCACGGGTCGCGTAGGTTCGCTGCTCAGGGTGCAGGAATATACGCCAGGCCGCGAAGTCTGGGCGCTCGATCGCTTCCCGGAGTTCATCGTTGTCTTCGATGAACGCAAACTCCATCTGCGCAGCGGGATGGCGAAGCGCCCTCAAGAGCTTGTCGTCATCCGTGCCCTCATCCGAGGTACCGGTGTCGAGAGTGTACTTTTCCTTGATGTCGGTCAAGGAGGTTCCCGTGAAGATGTCCACGAGGGCCGTGCCTTGCCAGGTCGCCGGTGCGGATTCGGCGTACTCAAGAAGTAGATCCGGGTCGTTGATGTCCAGAGCTCCCGCAGCAAAATCGTGGTCCATACCCAGCGCAGCCAGGTGCTCTACCGTAAATTCCTTTTCTCGTAAAGTCTTTTCAACGAGGGACTCGTTGACGTTCGGAGCGGCAACCCGGGCGGCGACTAGGGGACTGGCAATGCGCACCGGTGGAGCGTCCTCTACCGGCAGCAATTCAGCCACCCCATTGCGGGGATTGATCGTCATCCGCCGAGTCTGAGCAATCTTGATTGCCTCGTCGTGCTGGAACGTCCCAATGAAGACGTAGGAAGCCTCCTGACCGCTCCCCTGGAGTTTGAACAGGACAGCTCGGTTCGAGATATCCACACGGCCAGTTCGGGCACGCGGATCAGCTGAGTTGTTGATCGGTTCGATGTGCAGACTCTTGTTGTCGTCGTTGGCCGACAACTTCGAGAGAAAGGCGTAGGTCGCCTTATGGAGACTTCCATCGATCTTGTCCAGCCCACGACCGATCACAATCTGGGGCACTAACTCGCCTTCCTTTTGAACCAAGGGTCAATGATGAGCACTAGCGCGTCGCCGCATCCTCAAGTGCTCGGACGACCGACTCCGTATCTGCCGCACACAGTGTCCACCCTGCCTCCGACAATTCCTTCCGGTCCGTATTACCGAGCGTGGGATCGACCGCTACACGCAGCGCGGGCCATGAGAGCTCGACGGGCAATCCCGAGACTTCTTCTCCAACCTCTGGCACCGGAACACCCGACGCAGCGAGGGCGGTAACCAAGGCCTGCACGGGCCCGATCACACCGTCGTAGACCTCACGCCATGGTCCAGTCAACGATCCGGTGTCGACCGCCTCAACTTGATCGGGCGCGCCTGTCGACGAGATCTTCATGGACGCCGAGCTCATGTGTCGACGTGTGGTGACAACAGCACTGATCGGACGTAGTTCGAGGAGGTTCGACCAACGAAGCCACTCCCTCCACTCATTTCGTGTCTCTACCGATAGTGCCGAAACGTTGTCGTCGATGACGATTGCAATCTCGGCCTCGATGGGCGATTTGCCCTCCGGCACCCGCACCGACACTGCGAAACCTTGGTCACGCCAAACGAACGT
Source organism: Rhodococcus sp. RS1C4 (assembly GCF_002258225.1). NCBI lineage: Bacteria > Bacillati > Actinomycetota > Actinomycetes > Mycobacteriales > Nocardiaceae > Rhodococcus > Rhodococcus sp. RS1C4. Next base: position 26,968 of record NZ_NOXZ01000034.1, read on the forward strand.
ATCGCCCGTGGGTTTCTCGACGATGTCCCCATCGATGAGGCTCAGTGCCAGTTCGGCGGGCGATGCACCGCCAGTCCGTGTCGCAAAAGTACTCATGCCCATAATTGCCAGGACCGGAAGCCACTGAGCGAGGTTCCGACGGGGTTGCGCCTGCGGGCTTTGCATCCACGCCAGAAGAAGGTCGATGCTTGTCGCAAAGACCAAGTCGATAGAGCCTTTCGCGAGTTGGTCCCCCGCCATCTGAAGTAGGTTAGGCACGTGGTCTGCGTTCAGAACCGTGGACGCCGACGGGTTCCCCTCCAAGTCCTGGTGGGTTACTGCCAGGACCTGGTAACCGCCGTCGCGAAGATTGCGTCGCTTCTCGGCATCGTCCGCGAGTCGGTTCGTCGCTGGGCTGGCATGGAATTGCCATCCGTCGGTGAATATGGCGGTTGGTGGGACGTCGGGGGTAGCCGATGTCAGAACGAAGTCGGGCTTGCTACCCAAGATGTTCTCCTGGGGCCGCAGGCTCCACCTGTTGGAAGACCCGAGCGCGACGTCCCAAGCGACGCCCCTGTCGGTAGGTTTTTCCACGATCGTCGCGCCGAGGGCTCTCAACCTTTCCGCGAAGACCACTCGGAACCGACGTTCGAGATTGGATTCAGAGTCGCCCAACGGAGGCTCGTCGGTTGTGATCGGCCACGGCATCGCGTCCGGTATCGGTGTCTCGTCGTCGTTCGGCAAGTCTCGGCCCAGCAACAGAGTCCGCAAATGGCGCACGGCGGCACTTCGCGACGTGGATTTCACATCCGGGAACGACGCGAAGGGCAGCAAGCATTTCTCGCAAGCCAGTTTTCCGTCGTACTGGCATTCGCACGACACAACGACTCCGTATGCACGTCGGAGTACATCCCAGATCGTCTGTGGATCAGCAAGATCCGACAGGTAACCCGTCCCACCAGGGACGACGTCGTGCAGCAGTAGCCCAGGTCGGTTGTCTCCGTTCAACGATGGATCGATGACAGAAACGATCTGCAGATGATCGGGATCTCCGCCGATCCGTTCTCGCAACCCGAGTAGCACCGCGGCCGACAAGGACGGAATAGCAAACGAATCGCCCCACGTCACCGACGGCGGCAGCCGAAGGACTAGACCCTCGGTGATCAACGACCGCGCGAGCGCAACCGAAAGCGTCGACTCTTCGAGAGCCTTCCTGTACGAGCACCAGGGTCGATGCTCTGCAGCGGTATTCCTACGGGTATCCGTGTCGAGCTTCCCGCATTCGGAGCAGACACGGAACATCGCAGATTCGACCTCGTCGCCGGCGAGCAACCGTGACGAACCTCCACCGCGGCTCCCACCTGTGTTGATCCACCGAATAGTCATCGAACGTCGGTGCGTCGCACCAAACCCAAGCCCTTCCACGAACCAACGCCGTGTGAACGACGTGGGGTCGATGTCGGCTGCAGTGATGACGGTGTACGGGGTGCGTAACCGTTCTTCCCGCCCGTCGTCGATGGAAGCCTCTTCGCGGCGTATGACGGCCGACACGCTCGACAGCTCGACGACGGGCACCCTCTGGCCGATGTCGGCGATTGCAGCAGTTCCGCACCGAGGACATTGCGAGGGCGGGGATCCACCTTCTCCGAGGTCGGCAACAAAACCGCAGGCAGGACAGCAAGCCCACTCACGTACAGCCTCACCGTCTGCGCCGAGATCAACCGCGTCGATAGCGATCGCGAATCCGCTTGCATAGAAGGTCGATCCGGGCGCGAAGTCCCGTAGTGCTTGAGCTGAACCTCGGCTTAACTCGAACTCAGTGTGTTCGAACTCCTGGGTTTCCGGGTGGATCCAGTTGACGGACACCGAGAGGGTCACCGTGTCGTCCAGCAATGTGTAGTTGGGGAAGAGTCCGAACGATTCGAGTGCGCTGATCCAGTACTCGGACCGGAGGTCTGCGAGTTGCTTCCGAACTAGCCGCTGGGCCGCAAGCGCAGTACGGTAGGCCACCTTGTCTTCCTCCTCCGCTAGCTTCCTATTGAAGGCGGTCAGAAGCTCCGGAATTGCAGCCTCAACAGCTTTTAGGCGGTGCTGCAAAGTTTCTATCCGGTGCGTCCACTGGACTGAAGCGGCATGGCATCGAGACGCAAGTTCACTGCTTTCCGAACCGCTCTGCGCCGTGGCGAAGGCGCGCAACCGCTCTGTGACATCGGGAGCGAGCGTGACGAAGCCGGAGACAAACTCATCAACGTACAGCGCCGAATGCTCCTCGGCATCGGCGATCAGAGTTCCCAAGTAGGTGTTAGGTCCTGTGGCAGACAGCGCATCTGGTGTGGTTCTCGGGTGGGGTGCAGTCTGGCGACGAGCAAGACGGTCAGCGACAGACGCTAAGAATTGACGCCGCAGAATTTCCTCAGCGTCGAGGTAGGTTGCGGGCGGACGAACCGCTCCGTTGATGGTTGCGTTCGGATTGGCGAAACGAGGCAATTGATCTCCGCGGGCGGTGACGTAGGCCAAGGCCAGTGCATTTCCGGTTAGTCTGCCCGCACGGCCAACCCTCTGGAGATACGACGCCACGGTCCGCGGCAGTGAGGACAACATGACGGCGGAGAGATCGCCGATGTCGATACCCATTTCGAGGGTGGGGGTGGCGACAAGAACGTTCGGCGCGTTGGGAGGCGGATTGGTCTCCTTGAACTGAGACTCGTACTCCAACCTTTTCTCATCCGGCAGTAGAGAAGTGTGTTCACGCGCAACCACTCGACGAATGTCGTTGACGGCGTACATCTGCTGGTAGAAGTTCGCGGCTATGGGTGACAATTCCAGCTTGCCCGTGCAGTTGACAGTCAGGCACGCACCATCCTTGAGCTGGTCGATGGTCTCCTGCCCACTGGTGATGGAGTCACCGCAATGCGAGCACAGCAAAGTAACGGCGTCTTTACTGTCGACCGCACGAGCCACTATCGATGCGGGCGTCAGATGGAACGTCCGAGTCAACGCACCACCCGGTAGTTCGCCGATCACGTCCCGATGGCGCAATCGTTCGAACAGCAGGCGGCTGAGCACCGCGCCCTCCGCAGGTGTGACCGCAAGAGACTTCGCAGCCCAATTCGCATACCAGCCGCGCGATGACGCGATCGGCTCAAAGTCGCTGTCGCGACGATTCGTAGTCCCTAGCATCGGAAAGCCCGGTGCCGACGATCCACGACCGAAGCCCGGCATCCCTTGGCTCCGCTTACGACCACCGGTGATCCACCAGCGATTGCCGTCGTCAGTTCGGTATTTGTCGAACCATTTGTGAGCAATCGCGCCTCGGTTGCGCATGCGCTCCAAGGTGCCTCGAACCCACCGGATCCGCTCTACGTCACCGATGACGTCGGTAGTGAGCTGCACGTCTTGGCCGTCGAGAACCTCTGTTGCACAGGTTAATAGAACAGCGCGTGAGACATTTACTTCCGCGACCGCCGTGCCGGTCCTTGTCAATGTTCGGCCGACGCCTGCTCGGAGTCCGAACTCCATCTCGATGTCGAGTTGCAGACGTTGCGTGACGAAACCAGTCAGTGTCGTTGATGAGCGTCCCAGCCGCGGTGTGCTCCAGAACTTCGAAAAGTCATCACGGTCCGCCAATTCAGGAGGAAGCAACCGGTACCGTTTCGCACGGTCGTTTCCAGCCAGAGTCACCATCTTGTGAGCCAGAGCGTCGAGACTCAAGTCGCCATCGGCCAATGCTTGCCGAATCAGTGTGCGGAGGGTGAGCGCTCTTGACCTTGCCTGGACGAATCCAGCGCGGTGGGCCGCATCTTGCACGCTGTCGGTGAAGACCAGCGCTCGCTTCTCCCTCGGGTCCAAGCCCGGTGTTCCGAACAACGTGGAGAGCGAGACGGACAGCATGGTTGCTATTGCGGATCCAAGGAATCGGATTCCGTCACGCTGCCGGCAGGACGGACAGACGTCGCGCACCGAGTCTTCACCTGCGGCGTCGCCGACGTTGACCAGAACGGGCAATGCACCGCCCTCCGCCACCACTGATTCGGCAGGGCGTTGCGACGACAGGCAGCGATCGTTGACTGACAACCAGTTCAGCTCGGAGCCCGTGACGGGTTTGGCGGCCGAGGACGTTGTCGAAGGCGCTGATTCAGAAGCCTCGTCTCCCTCCGACGGGGCATGGATCAGGGCACGGAATCTGTCATCATCGCCAAGCTTGCGACGACGGATCGTGGTGTCGTCGACGTCGAGGTCCGAACCGGTCGGAGCGAGCAAGACGCCCCAACCTGATCTGTTGCAGTGGCGGCAGTACAGCGCTGGAAGAAGGGGTGCCGACGGTCCCTCTGCATCCGCATCGTCTATGACCAGACCGTCATCCCCCCATGCGAAGTGGGGTGCACCGGAGGCCGCGCGATCGAGTCGGGTGAGTTCTCGGATCCATAGGTGGACGTCAACGGACGGCGCAATGCGGCCGGACACAGCACGGACGTGGCTCAAGGTGGTGACAAGTGGGCGGAGCGCACCGGCAAGCGCCTGAGGATCGACGCGGGCGAGATCCGCCGACAGGACAGCATCGTCACCGGCGAACAGTTCCGGATCCGCTAGATCGGCGATCGCAACCGCGAATTCACATCGGTTGATCAAACGATGGAACACTGGATGGGCCTTGACCAGATGAAGACTCGCGTCATCGATTTGATTGTTGGTTAGACCGTTCAGGTGGGTGTAGAGGGCACGGAAAACCGCGCGGGCGACATCTGCTGGATCGTTGTCGGGATCGCCGGATGCGGCAGCGAGTCGTAGAAACCGTTCCTCGTCGATTGCTTTCGGGCTAATCCCGAGGTCCGCAATACTCGCGTCCGCGCCTTCAGCCCATTCAGCAAGCGTTTCACGGGACTCGGTGACTACTGCCTCGTCGCTGAACTCGTCGCCGAACACCGTGCGTGCGAATTCGAGCATCGTCGAGGGATCATTACCGTCACCGAGTGTCGCCGACGTAGCAACAGGCGTAACTCGCCCCAGCGGGCGGGACCAATCCTCGGACGATACGTCCGGCTCATTCTCAGACCAATGGCTCTTCAGCGTCATTCCCAAGCGGCGAAGAAGCATCGACACGTCTGTGCCTTGCGCGCCGTCGTAAGTATGAAACTCGTCAAGAACAAGGTACTGCAGGCTCCGTGCGCTCTGGCGCCACAAGTCGGCGTCGGCGTGCCGCAGAAGAAGCTGGTCCAGCATCTTGTAGTTGGTAAGCAAGACATCCGGCGCAACGCTACGAATCACTTCGCGGTCGGTGATGAGTCCGTCATTGCTCACAATTGTTCTGGTCGAGCCTTTTTCACCTGTGTACAGAGCGGCGGTGATGCCACCGAGCTCCTTGTGCTGCGTGATCAATGCGGCGAGGCGTTGCGCCTGGTCGTTGGCAAGAGCATTCATCGGATACAGAATGATTGCCTTGGTACCTGTCACGCCCTGCCGCTTCGAACGAAGAACGTGATCGAGAATCGGGTAGAGGAATGCTTCGGTCTTGCCCGATCCGGTTCCCGTAGTGACGAGCGTTGGCAGCGGTCGCAACTTGTCCGGTCCGAGGTTGGCGCTGCTGAGTCGCTCGAATGCCGCAGCCTGGTGTCCATAGGGTGTCAGACCGCCGACCCACTCCAACGACTTCTGCCAGCCGGGCTCAGCTGGTCGAAAGGGCATTCGGAGGCGCAGATACGGTCCGCGAAACATTCCGGTTGTTGGGTGCTCGAGAAACGTATCGAGGGCTCGACGCGCATCCGGATCAGCGAGTGAGAAGGTGGTGCCAAGATAGTCAAGCAGACTGGCGGTAATCCGCTCCGACTGAGCAAGGGGCAGAAGTTCCGACGCCATCAGCGTTCCACCGTTTGCGTTCCGCCTTGAATGCCCAATCGCCGTTCGAATTCTGCGTAAGCCTCACGCATGTCTGCCTCGCGATCGAGGAACTGAAATGGCAGCTCGTAGGTGTAGGTGTTGCCCGACGGGTTGGTGGCGGTGCGCTCCTCCTCGTTGATCGAGTCACCCTTACGACGCCATACGCTCAGTACCTCATTCGGTACAAGTCGGCCATTGATGTCGTAAAGATACGTCTTTCGATCGTATCCGTAGAGCACCGGAAACTGCGTGCGGTAAATGGTGCACAACTCGTCAGCGGTAAGTCCCAGCGCTAAGGCGACTAGTGCATCCATCTCCACCAGTGCCTGTCGGCGATCCGCGGCCCCACGTAAAGGACTCTTCGTTGTCCATTCAGTTTCGACGCCTTGCAACCGGGAGACACGGTGGACCTTACCCTCAAAAGCCCAGGAATCCGCTCCCCAGTGCTCGCTGTAACAGGATTTCCAGAGCGTCGAGTAGGCACCCGTAAGGCAATTAAGACGCAAACAACGAAGAGCTAGCGCAGACGAGATTCCATCATGGCTTACGATAGGAAGACGGTTAATTGTGCCCGACCTGATCGCTGATTTCGGAGCTGCTCTCACAAGAAAGTCCGCGATCATTGTTGACATCACGGAATTAATCTTGACCAAAGCGGAAAGCGAAAGATTACGGTCAGCCAGTGAATGCAGACCGTCAACGTGCGTTGCACCAGGAGGAATAAGCGCAGGGATCAACGTGCGCTCGCCCGTATTCGCCGCCATAGCTCGCCAGGTCGACCGATAATTATCCTGGGCCCGCAACGAGTTCACAACGCCGTTTGCGTCCGGTACTTCCCACTTAGTATAAGCGCTCACAAAGCCATCCATATTACCCGCAGGTTTATAGATAGTAGTTGGCAGAAAATCGCATTCGATTGACTCCAAGTCAAGAGTCGACCAATCGCGGTTACTAGTCATCGACTCATTAGGCGACTTGAAAAATGGATTGCCCACATGGATATTTGGTCCTTGCAGGATGACCGATGACCACTTTTCGGGATGCCCCCATTTTTTCACAAAACGGCCCCTGGTGAAGTCTGCTCCCTCATCCCACCCGAGAGAGTAATTCGGTTTAAGACCACCGATTCGGGGGTTGAGAGACAACTTCGCCAAGACGTTTGCCGCCGAACGGTTTACGGTATACACCATCCGGCTCTGCCGAACTGGCACCTCCGGCGCTTCCAACACGTCTTTCCACGACCTCAGAACATCATCGTCGACTTCGATGATGCGCCCCCGATGTGGACGGAGATCCCACTTCCCATCGGGGTCCTTAAGTCCCGGTTCCACTCCTGATCCATCATGGGCGAGTGATCTTTCAACAGTGTCCGGGTGGTATAGCGACACCGCGGAAATGAATTTGGGTTCTTGATTAACGCCGTAAACGTGCACTCCAAAGGAAACGTGATTGTCTATCTCATACAATTTGAATTCGTTTGCGAATTGCCAATGACGTCGCAGCCGACTGTAGGTAGCCTGTCGCAGCCGTCCGGCCTTTTCATCGGTAAAGTGCGTTTCCGGATGAATGAGCGCCACAATTCCGTTGCCCGAACTATTCCGCCAAGCCTGCTCCATGAAACATCGATACAAGTCAGGCCTAAGCCCTTTAAGGTTCGGGAAGAATCTCGTATCCGACACAAACTCTCGTATCGCAACCACGGAGGACACCTGATCGAGATAAAACGCGGCAGCTCCATCAGTTGCGAGAATAGCCGCCCTTAGTTCCTTTGCCCGTGCAGTCGAGATCTTGGTCTCAAGCGCGAACGTCGCATCGAACTCTCCTAAGGCCGCTGTCTCGTCGAAGTCAGGCCTGACCCACGGCGGATTCCCGACCTGCAAATCAAAACCGCCTCTTGCGAACACCGGAGAAAACTCGAGCTCCCAGTGAAAGAACCCCTGTCGCTCAGCGACCCGTTCGGCAACCTCTAACCACGGCCACTCTGTTTTCAGGGTGTCAATTTTTGCAGCTTGTGCAAAAACCAGCTCGTTGGACTCAGTAACTTCGAGTTCATTCCAGGTCGAAATAGCGAACAAGTCGAGCTGTCCATGCTTTTTTTCGCCAGCGGATCTCGCAACCGGGGAGCCCAGCAACCCGCTAATGGTCTCGATCCACTGATCGAGAGTCGGCGGCTCCACCAGATCTCCGCCCACGGATGCGTCGTCGTCCACCAGTGGCCAGAACCACAGCGCACACCACGCATCCATCAACCGACGGAGGCGCCGATAAGCACCGTTCGGGTTAGCCAGCGACTGCTCGATTTCGTCCCGAGTCACGACGGTCTTAACAACCTCCGGATCGCGCCCCCACACCGGGATCGGCCGCCGGATCTCACGCTCAGCAATCTCAAGCCTCTTGGAAGCCAGTACCCACAGGGTTTCGACGCGACTTGCAAGATCTTTAAGCTTGCGTAGTTGGTCGGTGGTCGGCTTAGTCTTGAGTTCCCTGCGCCACGTCTTGAGATCAGCGAGCGCCTCGGGCGCAAGCTCCCGGGCCTCTTTCGCTTCGACGGTCGAACCCCAACCACTGGTGGGGAGCAGGAAATGGTGAATTCCGTTCTTGACTACGGTAATCGGTTCTCCGGGCGCGCTGTCCGCAAACCGGACATCGACCGGGGTCGCGTCCAACCAGTTACCGGACGTCATCTGCCCACTGGGAATGAGCGCCCGCCGCGCACCAATCAGAGAATTGCCTCGCCGTAGGTGCAGACCGAACCACGGGGCGTCGAGGTCACGTGCCATTGTGTCGAGCCAGAGCGAAATCTCGGCGAACTCGACAGCGGTGGCGTTGAGATCGACTCCATACACCTGGTGCAAAGCGATGTACGCCTTCACCCTTTGCAGCTCGGCCGGATATTCCTCGGGGTCAACTCGCTTATCCAGCTCACGTTGGCGACGTGTCAGATACTGATCTGCAAGCTGGCGCACAGCCTCGATCGCGAACGCACCCGAACCCAATGCAGGCTCGCAGACAGCAAGGCTGAGAATTTCGTTTGCGGTGGTCGTCAACCCATCCTGGTCGAGAAGTTCCGCGAGAGCCTGGCCAACAGTAAATTTCGTCAGCACTTCAGGTGTGTAGTACGACGCGGTTTGTTGGCGCTCGCGGCCTGCCAACCGGTAGACAAAAGTGCCCAGATCATGTCTCACTTTGAGAGGTTCAACGTGGCCATCAGTTTTGACTCTTACAAAATCGGTTTCCGCGATTCCTTCGATCCGGCCCTCCGGGACCACCCATGATCCCTTCGACGGGTCACCATTCTTCGCAACCTCATAGAGGGTGTCCCTCGCGAAGAAACCGGTGTAGCTCATCAGCCCCTCGTACACCGCACCAAGCTGGTTGATTCCGAGGTCAGCGTACGAAATAAACCCCCGGTCACGTCCACGCGATTCCTTGCTGAGAAGCAAATGCCGCAACACCTTCTGGACTGCGGAATTACTGAGCTTGACCTCGTCGATCAGGGATGTCGCCTCAGGCAGGAATAGGTCGGCTTTGAGGTTTCGAAAGGTCAAGCCCTCGGCCAGGGTCGAATCCTGAGCGGATCCGTCATGTCCGCCGTCGACCCACTGGCACAGCACGTTCAGTGACTCATAGAAGTGGGTGCCATTTTCGGCGCGTGGAGTTGCCAACTCGACTAGTAGCAGCTCACGGAGTCGATCGAGACTGTAACCGCGCTCGTAGGTTTGCTCGCCGGTGGGTAAAACTCCGAGTTCAGGCCGCGCTTCGGCATACAGCAAGAAGAGAATGCGATAGAGGTAACGCAGAGATTGCGCCGCAAGAGGCTGCGCCTGCGAGTCGGGTAACGGGTCCAATCCCCGATAACGCCGGCGGGAAACAACATCATTGGCGATGAGTTCGATCGACAGCCGTACGCCCTCGCGAAGGTCTTTTGACACTCCCACTGTGTGTTTGGCGGATTCGTCGATGACCGTTGTCCACCAGATCCTGCCCTCGGCATCCGGAGCAAGCGACTCAGCCGATAGGCACGTCAACGCTCGATCAGTCTCGCCACCACGTTTGTCGTCGTTGCGCTCGCACACCAATTGCAGATCAATCGCGAGGTAGCGTCCCTCGAGCCATCGACTTCGCTCGGTGATGAGCGCCTTCGACCCGGCCAAGACCAGCATGAACTGGGGTCCGTCCTCGAGCGTCGCCAGATGGGACAGCAGTTGAGCGACGGAATGGAGTGACTCCTTGGGTACGTCCTCGTCTCCAGCACGGAACGTGCTCAGCAACGTCTTCTCGTCCTTCGACAACAGTTGCTCGACACTGAGCTCTGCCGCACCTTCCACGATGACCAGAGGCGCAGGGCCGGTAAGACCACGAGTCCGGACCGCGAGTGCGGGACCCTCCACCGTGTCCGAAGCCCCGAGACGTGTGAACTCCCAACGAAGCCCCTCGAATCCGAGGACCGATCTTAGGTTTGCGTATAGGGACTTCAGCACCTGCTGGTCTGCCACCTCGGCAAGATCCAAGAACTTCCGTGTCAGATCCCCGCGTTCGGCCGTGAAACGTGAACGTAAATTAGCCAGTTCGTTGACGCGGTCGGACTCCCATTGCTTGCGTCGGTCGAGGACTCGGGCGTTGAAAGACTGGGAAGTAGCATCTGTCGTAAAGTAATGCTCGCTGATGAAGTCTTCGCCAACGATTAGGGCATCGGACACAGTGCTCACTGTCAGCTCTCCCTCATTGTGCTTGCGGCCTTCAGGTCGAGTTTGACTGGAACCGCCACGAGCAGTGGACGGATCAGCCGACGGTCGGGGTTCATAGCCTCAGCGGCGTCGCGCTCGTGCATGACGCGTTCGGTTCGCTGGCGCAATTCATCGCGCTGGATCAGCGCATCGGCTTCGTGAGTCCAACGCTCGGCGCGCGAGGTCCACGTTCGAATCCGGGACTCAGTCTCGTCGCGTATAGCAGCTGCCTGCTGCTCGGCAGCCGAATCCGCCGCGCGGACTGCAGCTGCGACGACAGGGAGTAATGAAGCGACGTCGCCGAGGTCACCCCGATTGATGTCGCCGAGGCCAAGGGCAGCAATACCGTCAGAGGATCCGTCGTGCGGGAGCGCGAAGTTAAAGCTGGGGTTACCCAAATCTGGGAACGCTACCGTGTAGTACGACACGGCCACGACCTGACCTCGGGAGTTGGTCTGCGTGACCTGCACCAATGCGGTCGTGTCAGTCACCAATCCGCGCACAGCGAAAATCTGCCGGCGACCGAGATCCGCCAGGGAGCGGTCGGCCGCCCAATCCAGAATGGGGTGCAGTGGAGCGAGAAAGTGAGCCTCAGGCCACGTCGATGTCGACTCACCCGCACGCGCAGCTCGAAGCTCCTCTTCGCCTCGAAGCGGCGTCAACGCAAGTTTGTATGTATCGGTGACTGACCGGGCACGAAGATAGGATTGAGGCAGTACCTGAAGGCGCTGCTTCAGGTCACGCGGTGGAGTGAGACTTGCAATCGATTGCGCAGCATGCACTTTCCAGGACACCCCGTTCGGAGCCGGCTGCCGCGGTGTTTCGATGAACTCGTCCAGAGCGTCGGAAAGATAGGCGAACTCGGACGGATAGACATCCGCCGATTCCACGAAGCCTTGAGTCGGCTCGGTCGGCTCTTTGGTTTGAGCGCTTATGGCTCCCCCGCCAAGGCCCAGTTGAGCAAGAAGGCCGTCGAGTCCCCCACCCGAGACCACTTGATCGACTGTTCGGACCACAGCGTCGAGACTTTGTTCCCCGGCAAGAACTTTTCGGATAGCTTCTTCTTCAGCTGCGACGTCGTACGTTCCCATTAGCGAGGACGATTCCCCCAACGCCTTGTGCGCCTCGTGTTCTCGCTCCACCAGCCGCGTCAAGACCCTGAGGTCACCGGCGAAATGCGTCGTCGATGGGGTGAGAAGAAGTGTCACGATTCGAGGGCGATGCCGCTGCCCATAGCGGTCGATGCGTCCGTTGCGCTGCTCAATACGGATGAGGCTCCACGGAATGTCGTAATGCACCATGTCGTGGCACTGAGAGTGCAGGTTGACGCCCTCCGACGCAACATCACCGGTCACGAGGATTCGGATTGGTGACGATTCGAGCTTGAACGATTCGACGATGTCCTGCTGCTCGACATCGCTGAGTCCTCCGTGCAGCACCGTGACGTTTCCAAGATCGCGGCCATCGGTGAGTGTCATCTTCAAGTCGGTCGACAACGCTTGCGCGAGAGCCTTGAGTGTCGCGACGCGTTCAGCAAACACGACAACGCGGGTATCGCCGCCGCGCTTCACGCCAATCTCGGCCAAGTAATCGAGCAAGGCGACGTACTTGGCGGACTCGCGCAGCGGGGTTGCCTCGACCAGCTCGTTCAGATGATCGAGGGCACTGATCTCGCGTGCTGCATCGACATCGTCGGGACTCAACCGCTTGCGGCGCTCGGTGATCGATTGGATAAGTGCATCTGGCGAGGACAAGAACGCCTTTGCCAGCACCCACGGAAACAACCTCGTCGAACCCGAATACGCCGACCGACCCTGCTCCGGCCAGAGCCAAACATCTTCGAGCTCGCGGGACACCGCGTCCTCGCTCGCCGACGCCGGCACCGTGATGTTGCGCGGCGGTATACGTTCCGCCCAGTCCGAGCCGACCTCGCTGGCTACATCAGGATGGTGTCGATGCCGTCGGATCACGAGTTTCTTCACTTGCTCGGCGTCGAGCTCACCTGAAGGGGACACCGCGCTGGGATCGAGCATGCGCACAAGCTCTGCGAACGATTCGGCGCGTCCGTTGTGCGGCGTGGCCGAGGCCAGAATGAGAGCATCGGTGCGTGAAGCAAGTAGGCGGGCGAGCCGATTGTTCTGCGCTGCAACATTGGTGACATTGTGGGACTCGTCGATGACGACCGCATCCCACTGCTGCTTGCGCAGATGATTGAGGTAGCGGTCGCTCTTGAGAGTGTCGATCGAGATGATAACCCGCTTGTAGTAGGTGAACGGGTTTCGAGTGGCCGGCAGAATCTGTCGAATCCGCTGAATGCCAGCTGAATCGAGTCTAACGAACGGAAGCGCAAAACGCGTCCAGAGTTCCATTTGCATCTGTTCGAGCACATGTTTGGGCGTCACCACCAGGATGCGCTCACCGCGGCCCCTACGGACGAGCTCGGCGAGAATCATCCCGATCTCGAGTGTCTTGCCCAACCCGACGGCATCAGCGAGCAGTATGCGTGGCCGAAGGTTGTCCGGATCAAGAGCCTGACGTACCGCCTTGAACTGGTATTCGAGCGGCCTGGCCAAAGCCCGGTGGGCAGTGGCCAAGCTCGGATCTGCGATTGCCACGGGAGTCTTCCGCAGCATCGATTCGAGCCACAGCCGCGATCGACGGTACTTCTCGGAGGTATCCGCGACCACGGTGACATCAGTCGGATCGACAACACGCACCGTATCGAGTGCCGTCGAGAAAGAGGCCTCGGTGTCGCGAACCAGATCCGAGAGCCCCAGTACGTGAACGACATGACCGTCCGACGTCGGTTCTACCGAGGAGACCAACCACTCCTCGTCGCGCACCTCGACGATCGACCCTGGTGCGGCGTTGAACGGCCGAGCATCCGCCGCACCTGAACTCTCGGGGGTAACGCTCAATGTCACGCGCAGTGGTCCTCTCGCCTGTTCGGTGCCGACTCGAACGTAACCCTAACGGTCAGTTCGTTAACTCGTCGCATGTTCTTGAGTGCCACTCCAGTAACAAGCGTCTTCACCGCCGCTTCGCGATCAGACCGCGGCAACGATGTCCTGCTCGAGCTGCACGTCGAGTGCATCACGCGGTTTCACCAGTTCGACGGGAGATGAAACGTTTCCGCGCGTCATCCATTTGTCGCTGACCTTGGTATCCAGCTGCGACCTCGACGGCACAAGTCCGAAGGCAGCGGCCAGGGCGTGAACGGCCAGCCGCGGTGGCATTGCGTTGCCCACTTGCTGAGCCCAAGCTGATTCGAACCACGGGTAGTCAGCTGGGAAAGTCTGCAGTCGCCCAGCCTCGTGCCGCGTGAACCGGTTTTGCTCTACTCCACGTCGGTCCAGGATCCGGTTGCGCGACACCTTGCCCGTTACGGTGGCGGCGGGTTGATCTGATGTCCGACGGCCACGCGCGGTGGAGATGCCACCCGAACCGTAGTTCGACACGACCTCGAACCATCCAGACCTATTCAGCGCGGTGCCCATCGTTTCCCAGGCATCGAGGTCTGGCTTACCGCTACCTCGTCGCATTCCTGCGCTGTAGGACTGGTGGGTCGCCATTGGGCGGATCGGTGTAGTGACCCTGTTGGCCACCAGCACTGCTCTGCGCCGAGTCTGGGGCACGCCGAATTGCTCAGTGCGGAGGACCGCGCACTCGACTTCGTAACCGAAAGACTCCAGCGCAGGCTTCATGGCCTCCCAGACTGGCAATACTGTCTGCACCTGCTCGAGGACGACCGCTTCGAAAGGCCGGTTGGCTGCTACAGCGTCTCTAACCCACCGAAGAGGTTCGAGAACGAGCCCGGTCCGTTCGTCGGAGAGTTTGGTGAGCTGCTGGGTGATGTCCTCGAACTCTGCCAGATACGCGATCAATTCGATGATGTGGTCGAGCGACTCCCGGCCACTTCCAGGACCCGCGACAGTAAAAGTCTGACAGGGCGGTCCACCTGCCAAAACGGTCGCAGCAGGGAAATCGGCGGGGCCGAGCTTGCGAACATCACCCTGCGTCGTGTTTAGACCCGCCTGCCGTCGGGTCGCGCAAGCATCGTCGTCCCATTCGATACCGTGACTCTGCATGCCGAGCCAGGTCGCGGCGACGTCGATACCGCCTGGTCCGGCGAAAAGGTCGATGACTGAGTGCGAAGACAAGTCGATGTTCGAGGCGCGACTGTCTTCCATGAACGCGAAGTTTACGACACCGAGAGACGATCGAGTGCGTCCCGACCACAACATCCGTCGTCCACGCGTCGTACAGTTTGCTTCGAACGCCGGCCGCCCACCCTGGGCGTGTAGCTCAGCACAGACGTGAGGATCGACGGACCACATGGCCAAGGCAGTTGCGACCATCAATCTGAAGGGTGGCGTCGGTAAGTCGACGATGACCGCCGCGCTGGCAGAGTTCATGGCAGGCAACTTCGGCAAGCATGTTCTTCTGATTGATCTCGATCCGCAGACAAACCTGACCACCATGATGATCGGGTCCGATCAATGGCAGGCGCTGAACGACTCCGGTCGTACGTTGAAAGCGCTCTTCGAGCAGGCGTTGGATTCCCAGGCAGCGCCGTTCGACATCGAGGACGCGATTCAACGGAACGTCTCACCGTTGGCGAAGCTCGGCGGAATCGATTTGCTCGCGTCATCGCTCGACATGATCGAGATTTCCGAGGAGATCGCTGCATGGCAATACGATGAGCCGGATTCGCTCGAGCCTGTGCTGGTTCTCAAGAACGCCGTGGACAAGGTTCGCGATCAGTACGACTACATCCTGATTGATTGCCCGCCCAACATGGGAATCGTCACGCGGAATGGGCTGATGCTCGCCGATGCCTACGTGATCCCAACCATCCCAGATGTACTGTCCACGTATGGTATTCCGCAGATTCAAAAGCGGGTGCGGATGTTCTCCGACAAGTCAGGCCATAGGATCAAGGCCCTGGGGCTGATCATCACGAAGTACCGCAAGGGCACTAACCTGCACCGCGATACGATCCAACGTCTACAGAACGCTGTGCTCGACTACGACGCGCTTCCGGCTGAGGAACGTGAGACCAAGGAAAGGCCCCCCAATGTCATTCCCGTCTACATACCCGATGCGATCGCAATCGCCGGCGCTGCCGACTACTTCGATTTCGGCACCCTGAGCAAGCGTTACGGAGGCGGAGAGACCGTCGGAACCCTGAACGAACTGACCGAACACCTGATGATGAATGTCGAGATCTACACATGACCAATTCTGACGCTTTACTCAACGCTCGCACGTCGTTCGAAGCAACTCTTCTCACACTGTCCGCCCAGGACGAGGATGCCGCGGTGGTCGTTCTCACCTTGGCTCGTCTTGCAGCGGAGGAAATCAGCCGTAACACCGAGTTCGCTTCTGCAGCAAAAGCTGTGAGCCATTCACTCACCACCACGACAGTGCCTGCTTCTACGACGGCCACACCCCAAGCGCCAGTCACAACTCCGACACGCCGCACCCGCTCCGTCCGCACGCCCGCGGTGCTCGATCCGTTCCAGGTGCTGCGCGCCGATGGTGCGGACGGCTTGACGACCCGACTCGGCGCGCTCGACCTCGAGCAACTCCGCGACATCATCCATCAGTACGGAATGGACCCGGACAAGCGAGCGATGAAGTGGAAGACGATCAGTAAGGTTCGTGAACGAATCGTTGAACGCGCACTGTCGACCAGCTCACGTGACAATGCGTTTCGTTGATCGAGGCCTAGATCGACGTCAGCGAGTCGCTAAACAAGCCCTCACCTTCACGGCCGCCCTCCGGCGTCCCGAAGAGCAGAGCGCGGTCAAGATAGCGATTGCCGAGTTCACAGGAGGTTTCCGGGAGCAGCACACACGCGTGACATGCAGCTAGGTTGAGGGCGTCCGTTCCCGAGCCATGGGACTCGATGCATACAGGATCTGCGGAGCACCAGGACAATCTGGCCAGTCCCTCGGCTAGGGCAGGGCCCAATCGCTCAGTTTCTGCTTGCGAGGCCACTCCCCCAAGGCTGCCTGCGGAGTCGGAACTCGCCGTATAGATCAGCACGCCCGCCATCTCGCCGTCATCGATGTACAGCCGTTCGCGAAGCGAGGCAGCGGGATAGCCTGCAGCGAGGGATAACTGGTCTATCAAGACATGTGCAAACGTGTGGAGCGCGACACGAATTAGCCCGGTCACATTCCGCTCGCCTGGGCGTGTCAGACCGGGACCCGCAGCCCTCTCGAGCAGGCCCCATCTCTCCGCTGCAAATTCTTCTTGGCCCCAGTCTTCTAGCGCGTCACGATGAAAAGCGACGAAGACGCCTTCTCCAATGACTTCGATTGCCGGAAGCCAATGGGTCTTGTCCGGCGACAGAGCACACAGATTTTCCTCATTGTTTTCGTCGTCAAGTCGTGTAAACCCGTACAGCGCCCGCACCTCGCGAAGCCTGGTGACCTTGCGTACATCCGAAATGAGGTGCTCGAGGTCGACTGGTACATCTCTCTCCAGACACACAAAATCGTCGTCCAGACCTTCTTGTTCCCTGCCTTCGAGCAGCGCAGCGTACTCCTGCCGCCGCAGAGCTTCCTCAGTAAGGAGGTCGTCCAACGCTTCGCCGCGGCGCCGCTCCAACTCAGTCTCGATCTGCTGAACTGAGAATCTGCGTGAGTGCTCAGCCAAGTTCCGCAGCAGCGCCGGCGTGACAGCTTCCGGATCACCGAGCGACACCCAGTGACGATCGACGAACTTGGCCAGCGCGGCAGAGTAGGGCGGGATAGAGATCGCCGACCTGACGGCAGGCAGCCAGACGTTCGACGCGCCACGCTGAAGTGTCCGCGGCGTTTCATCGCACTGCTGGGTGCTGTCAGGGCCAAGCCATGGACGCCGCCCGGCGCACTTGCCGAACTCCGCGAGCGCTTTCGGTCCGGCGGAACCATCGAGGGTTCGCGGCTGCACCCCACATGTACACGTCAGTTCCAAGTCGGCGAGAGACGACGTGCGGCCCTGGGCCCTCAGGTGCATGACGTGGTTCGATCCGCCATCCTGGCCCTGGTGTAGCCACCGAAAGTATGGAAATTCGTCGATGTGCCCACGTGCGCACGCCACGATCAATCGGAAGGGGCTGAGCTCCGTGCGCTTCTCGCAACTACACCGGCTGACTTCACTGTCGTTCGACAGCTTGCCGATGGAATCGATGCGGCGGCAGGACGGACAGACCTGGGTAATTGGAAAACGAATGACGGGTATATCCCGTTTGCGTTTGGAGCCGGCCGGAGGCGCCTTGAGCTCGGAAACTCTCAAGCTTCTTGCGAGTCGCGGTTCGCTGATCGTGTCGGCATCCCGTGGCCTCCACTCGTGGATCCCTGCAATCATGTAACTCGTTGTGTCAGAGGGAAACAAACTGCCTACGCCGTACGTACTGAGAAGCTGGGTACGCCGAGCTTTCGCCACACTCAAGATTGACTCCTCATTCTGATCGAGTACAGCGCACTCTCTGCGTCGACATCCCGCAGGCTCATCAACGTAGGCCAGGGTGTTTCAGTTTGCGTGTACTCGATGTCTTCGTCGGTCAGCGCCGACGACGGCTCGACGAGAAGTGTGTCGGACGAGTCCTTACGGTTCTCGTACTTCATCGAGTCTCGCGCGCCCGCTTCTGCGATCCACACCTTCAGCATCTCGTCGAGCTGCTCGACCGTGTCCGCTGTCTCTTCACCGTCGGTCGTCGACTCCACCCGCTTCTCGATCAGCGCAATCAGCTGTCGAAGCTCGGCTTCGTGACCTGGCGCCGCGTGAGCCCCGAGTTCACCGGACATCGACTCCACCATTAGGCGTGCGAGCGCAACGAAGACACCGTGAAGGCCCCGGTCCCGAGCCCGGGCTGCGAACGGTGTTGCGCTCGTTGCTTCTACGGCCCTGTAAAGAGCCTGATGAAATGGAGCGAAGTTCTCGAAGTGCGACCGGTCGCGCGATCGTGCCGAGTTGAAGATTGTGACCACCAGACCGGGAAACCTTCGGCCGACCCGACTCGTCGCTTGGATGTACTCGGAACTCGATTGCGGCTGACCCATCACCGCCATGAGCCCGAGCCGGTCGATGTCGACACCTACTGAGATCATGTTCGTCGCCAGTACGACGTCGTCTGCGTTGCCGGACTTGAACGTCCGCTCGAGGCTTTTCAGTCGCCGAGGGATATCTGCAGATGACACGCGACTTGTCAGCTCGCCTGCTGACTGAAGCCGTCGTGGACCTGTACCCGTTCGCCGTGAGACGACGCCAAGCCGCTCGCGCACGTCGCCTTCGACTTGGAGCAACGCACTCCCGAGGACACGCAGACTGTTGAAATACCCAAGAAGCGTCCAGTATGGGTCGCGAATCTCTGGTCGACCGTCGACGTCTTGAGCCGCCTGAAGTAGAGCTCCATAGGTTCGGACCAACAGCGTCGCGTGACTGGTCGCTGGGCTCATCACCCCGACGTACATACGCGTTCCTGCGACGTCACGTGGCGCTGGCTCTGCGAAGAACGACTGATCGGGATCAATTCCTGGAGGCGGGAATTGGCGCGAGTCCCGGTCGAAGACCACCTTGATCTGGTCCTTTGCCCGTCGAATCGTCGCAGTTGAAGCAATGATCTTCGGCCGCGACAAAACATTGCCGTCGGCGTCGGTTGTGGAACATGCAATATCGACAGCGGTCTCGTACAAGCCGACCATGGATCCTAGTGGTCCAGAAATCAGGTGCAGTTCGTCCTGGATGATCAGATCGGGAGGGCTTCCGACTCCGTCACGAGCAAACAGTTTGCCGACATCGGCACGCCATGCCATCATTGCGAACTTATCGACAGTGCCCAGAATCAGTTCAGGTCTGTATTCGTAGATATCCTGATCGACTAGGTAGACCGGCAAGCCGGATGCAAAGTCGCAAGTACGGTTACCGCACGCGATGACCAGTTTGGGAGATGGACTGGAGACCACTTTGTACTTGGAATCATCCAACGCTTTGCCGCACCAGGGGCATTGAGTCAGCTGCACTGGGTTGGCCTCGGTGATTTCGGTGCCCGAACGCAACGCGCTTAGCGACTTCTTCGCGTCTGCGAGTGTATTCGGTGTACCCCCACGCCCGACCCACAGACCAATCGAGAACGGCCTCGTACCCAGTCCATTGTCTGCGGTTCTAATCTGCTCGAGCGCACACATCAGCATGGTTGCACGCTCGAATTGCTGAATTGTCAACAGTCGCAGCGTGTAACGCATGATGACAGCTACACCGATGGCGGCATTATCGCGAATTCTGCGCAGCAGCACAACGAACGCAACCAATCCCAAATATGCTTCGGTCTTGCCACCGCCGGTAGGGAACCACAGAAGGTCTGCGACATCGCGTTCAGGATGGCTGCGATCCACCACACTCGGTAGGTTCAACAAGATGAAAGCAATCTGGAACGGGTACCAGAACTGCTGCTCACCGTCACCGGCAGTCCCAATAGCGCCATTGCGGACCCAAACCTGGCGGGCGCGCTGCGCTTGCATTGCGGAATTGGCCAACCGGAACGCGCGGAGCACGTCCGGGTCTTCTTCCAGCAATTTGATTCCAGCCGCTATCCGATCAGCCGCTTCGCGCGCGTTCTCGATGTGTTCCTCAGCTGTCGGCGTAAGCGAATCCGGCACGTCGGTTTCACCGGCGTTCAGGGATGTTTCTAGTTTGGAGATCCAATCGCGGTATGCGGCAACCAATCTGTCCAACGTTCCGACCAGAACTGAGGTATCTGCACTGGCGAGGAACGACATCCGCAGATCGACATCGGGTCCGACTTGTCCCGGCCTTGCCCGAGAAACTTCCTGCGTAGGAAGCAGAGTTGTACCGATGCGATCGGTGATTGGCGCAGTGACTCCATACCAAGTAACGGCACAGCCATGACCGATCCCGAAGTTTCGTGCATTGCGGTAGATCAGCTGGGCAGAGCGCAAATCATCCTCGGCTCCGAGACGGTTCGGTGCACTTCGGTCGACGATGGCATCCGCGTCGGTCGACACGACCAGCCTCACCTGAAACCAGGCCCTGGCGTCCCTCAGCTCACCTTTTGCGGCGGTCTGTACGTTGCGCGCGATTGCTGAAATTGTGACTTTGCCGTCCCGCGGACTACGGGTCAGGACATACAGTTCGAGTCCGGGCTCTAAACTCAACTTCACAACACCCTTATTCGCCAAAGAGTGCGCGACCCGGTCGGGGCTGACTGCCTTGCGGCTCCACGCAGCTGGCCTACTCCGGCCACGGCGACGCTGAGACGAATCGTCCGGTTCCACCTGAACTTCAGAGGGCTCATACCGCGCCGCTGACACGTCGAAATAGACATCGTTTGCAAGTGCTGAATCGACAGTGAACGTCAGACCCATCGACGATGGATAGCGCATGAGCGACTGCGCGACCGGTGAATCGCTCTCACCATCAATGGTATCGGGCTCCGCGCTGTCAGGCTCCGGCTCTTCCTGCAGTTCATCATCCAGAGGCCACAGCACACCGACTACATAGCGATCAAGCGGAGCCTCTTCGAGCACCTCATCGTCACTGCCTGCGGGCCCGAGGAGATCGCCTCGAAGTTCCTCAACCATCTCGCCTCGAAAGCCGTACATCTCATCGAGGTCAGTAGCGCCTGTCATTGGTTCTTACCGTCCCATTTCGTTGTCCAGTCCGGCCGAACTAGGCCTGCGAGTCTGGGTACCAGCCAGATTCCGGACTCGCCGAGCCCAGCATCCTCACTGAATTCGGGCGATCCGACCACCGACTCGATCGACATCACGGTCGCACCATTGATGATCGTCGGCCATCCCGCGTTCCCGATCGTAAAGATGCGTCTCAGTTCTCGCCCAAACTGCTCGGTTGTACGAGCGAAAGGTCTACCCCCCGATCCCTTCACAAGATAGATCGGCGCGTCACGGCTAGTCCATGCTAGATCCAGTTCGAGAGTGACCGTTCGTCCAGCCATCGACCCACTTGCAAGGAGTGACTGCACGCCCGATGCATCATCGTCGACGTCGTAGGGTTCGTCTGTATCGATGTCTTCGCCAAGGACCTCTATTGCTCGGATCCGCTTTCTGCCGCCTGTCCCGAAGCCTTGCTCGGTCCATCGTCCGGTTTGACCGGAGTCCTTCTTCATCCAAGACTTCGTCTTCTTCGGAGTACATCGAACGATCTCGTCCCTTGCGCGGCTCAGAGCCACGTAATTGCGACGAGCAATTGCGAGGTCATCGTCGTCGGACTCGTAGTCCGTGTCGTAAAGGAAGACTCGGTCGAATTCGAGCCCCTTCGCGCGATGAACGGTGGAAACGACAACGTCCTCGGTTGTGTCGGCAAGAAGTGCAGTCGGTATTCCGTATCCCCCGATTACCTTCCGAATACGGGACACGTCGAGATCGTTCGGGAACTGTGCCCGCCCTTCCGACTCTTTCAGGAGATTCCAGGCGTCTGTCGGGTCCGCCACCGACGTATTGCGCAGCGCAGCGATGACGTCTTCGCGCCTATTGAGGTTCCTCGGCAACTGCTGCGTCAGCTCCGCAACCCATGCGCGGGCACCGTGCTCCTGAGCTTTGCGCCTCAATGTATGTCGGACGTTCATCAGTGTCAGTTGCTGCGACACCCGCAGAGCATCCCCATTCGTCTTCGTCAGCACGGCGGTACTTTTGCCCGCGCGGTAGACATCACCCAGCCAGATATCTGAATCCACAGCGCCCAGCTCAGAGATAAAGGCATCTACCGCCTGACGAGCTGCCGCGGCTCCTTTAATCTTCCGTAAACGTGGCCCAAGTTCTACGACGGCCAACGGATCCTTCCCGCGCGCGCGGAAGTTTCGTTCAAGACCAGTCGCCTCGACTTCATCCAATCGGCTCAGTTCGTCGATCACGTCCAAACGCTCAATCCGTTCTTCCGGAGTCAGCTGGAAGTCGTACAGCGCTTGATTCGGATCACCGAGTGCAGTGAACCCCACGTGGTCACCCAATCTGTCGATGAGCGCTAGTGCCAGCCGCGCTCGCTGACCGACCAGATCCTGAACCTCGTCAAGAACAACGTGCTGTATGTCCTCGAGCATAGGCAGTTCCGTATCATCGGCGGACAGAAGTTCAACCGCGCGGGCAATTCGGGCCTCGAAATTGCCCTTCGGCTCTTCGTCGGCATCGATGATGACCTTGTTGGCGAACGAATCGAACGTGCGGATTTCAGCTTGTGCAAGCACCCGTGTCTGAAGCCGGTTACGAACTGCGGATACCGCAGCCCGAGAGAAGCTCAGGACAAGCACCTCTGTTGACAACGACAGATCGCACTCACGGGCCAGATGATCGAGCCGCGCCGCCACGACTTCAGTCTTGCCCTGCCCAGCGCCGGCTATAACCACAAGCCGCTCTTCGGGTTCTGCCTCGGCGACACGACGCTGGAGTTGATCGAGCTCAATTGCCGTCGAACCCAGATCGATCTCTAGTGATTGTGTTCCAAGTCCAGATTCGCTGTCAGCAGCCGGAGCTGTCTCCATCACTTCGGCCGCTGCGCGGCGACGGTCACGGAACCGCGTCAGTGCGTCGACTGGCTGAGTCCTAGCCCTCAAGCGATCACGAAACTTCGGCTTGACGGCCGGGCTCGATTCGGCCTGAGACAAAACCGCCGGTTGCTCAGACGCTGATTGGGGTTCAGGGAAACCTTCGAGGCGTGCAAGCAGACTCGTCAGGCGATCCTCGATTGCGCTCCCCAAGCGGCCTGGTGCCGCCTTGGACAGGTCGACCCGCGCAGAGTTGGCGAGATCGGGCCATGGAGTCAGCACATTGGCTACAACCTCCGTCAACCGCAGCGCGTCTGCCCGGAACTCGTTAGCAGCCGATTCACCTACTACCAATGCAGGACTCATCGTGAGCGTCCACGAAGTGTCCGGACCCCACTGTCTATCGATGGCACGTGCAACGGCGGGCCTCACATCGGACAAGACCCGCTGACGAACATGGGTTCCGATGGGTAGATCGTTTTGCTCGACTCCACTGGCACGGAAATGCATGGGTTCGCTGTAATCGCCCGTGATGCCGGTCGACCCGAACTCGAAAAACAGGAAGTCATCTTCATCGACGTGCAACGCGATCGCCGGCACCCTCGCGTTGGTGAACTCGTCGTCTTGGTCGAGGTCACCTGTTGGGCGGGTCGCCTTCGTACGGGTCAACCGCGCAGACCGAAATGCAATATGCGTGTCTACAGCAAAGTCGGGGACGCGAAGTCTCCAAGACGCCAGGACGGTGTCGAGGGCTCCGGGCGTGGACAGCGACTTCTCCAGCTCGTCCAGCGCGTCGTAAAGTTCGGCTCCCTCTTGGATTCGACGCTGCGAGCGCGCCCATGTCCTCCAGGTGCGCCGGTAGTCGTCGAAGAGGGCGTCGAGGTCGAGGCCATACTCCCGGCGGTAAAACTTGGCGTACATCTGAACTTCACTGAGGTCGACCACAAGACCGGCAGGCGTCCAATCACCCAGATCCGAGTCATCGATCAGCTCATCGAGGGGCCACGGCAGGCGTGGCGGAACCTCGGTCTCCCGAACGTCGCCGCGAAGCACCAACACTCCGTCAGAGGTGGCCGTTATCGAAGCCGCCAGCTCGCCAGCCGAGTCAGTCAGGGAAGTTTCAAACGAAGCTCCGCCGCTGTTCTGGACGGTCGCGCGCTTGACCAGATCGTCAAGAGCCCGCGCTTCGGCCAGGACTGCTTGTAGCGACGTAACAGCACGCTCCTCCACTACCGAACGCAAAGATGCTCCTTTCAATATCTAACAACCTAGCTTGTGGACAGACCGGCGGCCCTGTTTACCTCGTTCGCGCGAGTCCGACCGAAGGCCCGATCGATAACCTGAACGCTGCCGCGACACAGTGGCCTGGCTGACCAATTGGCAGCTGGATGTCTGTAGACAGCGACGACTAGACCAGTTCGGAGCGGCTGCGATGCAGGGCTTCCGAGCAGGCACGGTCGAAGCCTTGGAGATCGAACAGAAAGTTGTCCGCCTTCGAGGCGTGGGTGCTGGCGGGCGCGACGGTGACGCGGAGGTCGCCGGTGGAGTCCTCGCGGCTGATGCCGGCCTGCTGGGTGATGGGGTGCGTGGCGACGCGCTCATCGCCGATTGTGGCGTCGAGGTAGCCGGCGGCGATGACGAATTCCAGGGACCCGGCTGGGCGCCGAGGTCGTGCAGCATGAGGTCGACGGCATGAGCCGTCGCAGCTTCGTTTCGCCCTCTACCTCGCGACAAGTGCGACACCGGAGCGGTGGGTGCTCGAGCAAGGGTCGAACGAGGCACATACGCTGCAAAAGATTTTGGCGTTCGGTATCGAAAACTGGTGCCGCTTGCGGATTCCTCACGCAGTAACGTTTCGGCAGAACTTCGGCTCGGCGTATACGGTGTCGCCGCATGCGGATCAAATCAGTTCGTCGGCAGTGCTTTCTTCCAGCTGCGACTGCCTAGGATTCCGGGTCACGCCGAATGCTGCTGGACCAAATATTCTTGCAACTCGGTGTGCCGAAATTGATATACCGCGCCTGTTGCCTTCAGCAACCCCAGTCGGTTCGCGTCCTCCATAAAGGAAATCAGATTGCGCGGTGAACGTCCGGTGACCCAGAGCCAGAACGACACCAAGAGATAATGGCCCCAGGCTAACTCGTTCAATATAACCCAAACCAGAGTCACTGACCCCACCATTATCACAAGCGCGACAACGAAGGTAACGAGCGCCCAACCACTGAGGTTCGCGTAATCCCAGCGTTCACGGAGCCCGGTTCTGCCGATCAGCACGAGGGGACCGACAATCACTAGAATCCCCAACACTGTCATCGCGGCAATTGCACGTGACTCCCGATAAGTAGATGTCGGTCGGCGAGAATGCGTTCCACCATCAGGTTCGACAATCCATTTAGATATTCCGATGACAAGTCCAGCTGAAATCATGAGCGAGACAAAGTATTTTACAATGCGTAGAGATTCCGGCATCAAACCGTAGATGGCCAACCAGACCAAAAGCCCTGGAGCCAACCACGAAATGACATTCTTGAGCAGCACTCCAGTTCGACCCTGCAGCCGGAGGTTGGCGCAATGCGGCTCGTATTTGCCACCCACGGCCGTGCCGACCGCCACGGCCGCAAGGACAGCCAGCGCGCCTGCCACTATCACCGCGACTCCCACGTTCCACAGGCTCAGAGTGACGATTGCTGATGATACACCGGCCGTAACGGCCAGCGCACAACCGAGAACCGCGCTGATTGCCCAGTGGGAGACAGGCAAGTTCCACCACCGGACATCGTGCCGACCACCCATTTGCACAGCCAAAAACCCGAGCCACTTCGAGCAATGAAGTGGATCCCAAAGACGGCGCGGCCGCGAAATAAGTTTGTCCAACTTATCCGGCGGCCTCGTAAGGATCACCGAAGGGATGAGCTGGCGGAAGAGCTCACGTTTGACCGATTGTGGCCCTGGAAACTGCGACTTGTCGAGGAGATGCTCGGGAGCGGGCCCATCTTCGATGTAGACCGTCCGAAGAAGCCACAGGCCCAGGGGCGTAGCTGCAACGTCTCCGAATGTCGACGGTGACCGAACTTCGTTCAACAACGCCACCCACTCCTTCTGCCTGCCCGGAGCGATGCACTTCGTCATGAACGCGGCGACGTCGTCACCGGCAATCTCTTGAGCCTCCACTACCAGCGCCGCTGTCACGACGTCAGATTCGCTCACGAGAGTGACGAACTCCGACGTGCGACACGTCACGATCACAGGGTCGTTGCCCGACATCGAGTTGTTGAGAGCACGGAGGACCCTCGGACGGTACGTCGGATCCACTTCGTCGAGTCCGTCGAGGATCGGAAGGATCCACCCCTCATTGACCAATTGCTGCACGATCGTTGGAGAAATCACGCGAAGAAATGGGAAGCCGCCAGCGAGTCGGCGGTGAAGCCATGCGCCCAGCGTGACGTCGACATCGACATTCCAACCAGCGACACTGAGCAGGAACGGAATTGGCTCACTTGGTTGCCTGGAACGAAGCAATTCCGAGAGCATCTGCACAGCAAGCGTTGACTTTCCGCATCCGGGGCCTCCGAGAACGACAAGCCGCTTCCTCGGAAGATCGTTGAATCTTGCCGCGAATTGGTCGAGCTTGCTGCTGTCCTCGAAGAACCCAAGGCGCTTCAATCCCATGTTCTGAGCGTGATCAGAGACGTCTCGGCCCGTATTCCTCCACTTGATTGGCATCGGGGCAGGGTCCGCCAGGCCCAGTATCTCGACCTCTCGCCTCCAGAGATCGCGAACTTCTACCGCAAGTCGAGTCACCGCCCATTCGAGCTGCTTGTCCAAAGGTACTGGCGGAGTCGGTGGATGCCGGCTGAAATAGATCCCGACCACCGTGAGGAAGGCGCCAAGGAGAGCACCTGCGACAGCCGCTGAGTACCGATGAAAGTACACGCCCGAGAACGTGCCGACCGCAAAGACCACAACTGCGCTCCCCCAAAGGTACGTGCGAAATTTCGGCGCACGTCGATCAGAACCCACTGCATCCCCCTCAGCCATCGGCCGGCTCGCACGTCGAGTCCCCATCGGCCGGTCAGGACGCCCATGATGACACATGTGACAGCGAATCGTTTCAGCAGTCGCCCCTGCGGGTGGCGGTCTCGCCGATCTCGTTCGCCCTACCGCGAGGACACCTCAGATAGCGATCACACCCAAACTACGAGCCGTGCCAACGATACGATGAGATCAGAGGCATCGGTCCCGACTCTGAAGGCGCTCATCGAAAATCCCTGATCGTGCTCAGTGAAATTCCGTACCTACGAGCGTGTTCACTGTAGTGGACGGCGGGTTCCGGTGGTGGCCTTGCGGAGGTTCTCCGAGCTTGTGTTGTGTTCGCGTAGCCGGTAGGAACCACCGTCGAGGTTTAGTACGGCGGAGCGGTGTAGGAGTCGATCAGGCATCTCGGCCGCAACGGTGTTGTCACCGAGCACTTCACCCACGAGCCGACGCCGCGGTTGGTGATCATCACAATCGATGTCTTCATATAAAGACAATTCGAAGTTCGGTGGTCTGGGTCGCGTCGATGCCGCCGACGGTCCCTCGTGCAACGAGCTTGTCGACGACGACGTCGTGCTCGTGCGGCGCGCAACCACCGCATCGTGTCGAACGCGTTGAGTGCCTGCCGGGTGGTGACCTGTGATCACCTGGTACGAGCCGACTGCGGCGTCGGCGCTGACGGCGATCGACAGCATCGCCGAGACCGTCTGCGCACGGGACCACAACGTGCCGAGCTCGCCAGACAGGATGCCGTCAGCCAGCGCTGTGTAGTGCGGGCCGAAGGATTCGATGGCCCGTGCCCGGTCGGTCAGGGCTTGCGCGGAGGGCAGGATGTGACGCAGCTGAACGGGATCGATGTCGTCGAAGATCGATCCGGCGAATCAGCTTGGACTGGGCACCAACAGTCTCGCGCAGGAACTCAAGCAGGCGCCGTACGCGTCCGCGTAGTTCAGCGTCATCTGAAGCCGACATCGAATCCTCACATTTCGAACTAACTTGATCAGGACTCAACATATATGGAGTGGGTGACAAGATTTGGACGATCGCGTGCGCCAGCTCCTCGGACGGATATGTACTCGGAGTCGAATAACAGCTCTATCTGCAAGTTCCCGTGAGCGGCATCCATGCGCCGCGGTCGCCGCTCCCGCCCCCGGCTGTGAAGTTCATTCACTCGAATGAACTTCGGGCATCCGAATCAGCTCGATTCGAAGGCTGCCGACCCGTCCAAGAGCAGATTCCACTTGAGCGACCACGCCGACGTCCACACTCGGCGCTTGGTGTAATCGCCGGAGCAATTTTCATTCGCCACGCGTAAGGCAAGATAGTGCGCGTGACACAGCTACAGGCCCATGAAGTGCCTCTCCAGAAAATCTTCGGAAGCGACTACGACTTTCGCATCCCCGGATACCAGCGCCCCTATTCGTGGGGAACCGAACAAGCGGCTCAGCTACTCGAGGACCTCGACGAGGCGATTGACCGTGGATCGGACGAACCCTACTTCTTGGGCTCCGTAGTGTTGGTCAAGGCTCCGGGCGGCACGATCTCCGACGTCATCGATGGTCAGCAGCGTCTGACCACCCTCACGATCCTTGTTGCCGTGCTGCGGGATTTGACGTCGGACACGGAACTTGCCGATGAGCTGACGAAGATGCTCATGGAGCCTGGTAGCAAAGTGTTAGGCAGAGATCCCAAACCTCGGTTGACGTTGCGTGATCGCGACCAGGACTTCTTTCAACGCTATGTCCAGACCAAAGGTGCCATCGCCGAGCTTATTTCAGTACTGGACGAGAAACTACCGACTGACTCCCAACGGGCGATTCTAAACAACGCGAGGACCATTCGGGACATTTTGCAGTCTTGGGAGGAAGATAAGAAGCTCAAGTTAGTCCAACTGATAGGTCAGCAGACCTTCCTGGTCGTGGTCAACACTCCCGACCTGGACAGCGCTTACCGAATCTTCAGCGTCATGAACGACCGAGGACTGAACCTTTCAGAGCCGGACATTTTCAAGTCCAAGGTGGTTGGCGTACTCCCCGAGGACCAGTCGAAGACGTACGCAGATCGATGGGAAGATGCCGAATCTTCGCTTGGACGCGATGACTTCAGGGACTTGTTTCTACACCTTCGCCTGATCTTCTCCATGGAACGTGCGAAAACCACCCTGCTGAAGGAGTTTCCGAAGCAGGTCCTGAGCAAATTCCTGCCGAGTCGTGCGACAGAATTTGTCGATGACGTTATCGTGCCCTACGCAGACGCGTTGGAGCAGATGCGCGACCACACTTACTCGGCAGCTTCGGGCGCCGACAAGGTCAACGCATGGTTCCGCCGTCTGGACAAAATCGGCGACAACGATTGGCGGCCCGTTGCCTTATGGGCGCTGGTCCATCATGGCGATGATCCGCAATGGCTAAATTCTTTCATGCGTCGACTCGAGCGCCTGGCCGCGAGCATGATGATCCGCCATCTTTACACCACACCTCGCGCGATCCGCTACGCCGAGTTGCTGCGCGAGCTGGACAACGGCGACGGACTTGAGGCGTCTAAGTTCGACCTGTCACCCGCGGAGGTTGAGGCCACAGTCGCCGAGCTCAACGGGGATGTCTACAAGTACACGAAGGGGCGCCGATACATCTTGCTTCGTCTCGACGAGACTTTGGCTCAGGACCATAGCGTCCGGTACGCACACAAACTGATTACGGTCGAGCATGTCCTTCCACAGAATCCCGCGCCCAGGTCACGTTGGACAAAAGATTTCAAGGATGCCGACCGCCTACTTTGGACACACAAGCTCGCCAACCTGGTTCTGCTGAATCAGGCGAAGAACTCGCAAGCAAGCAATCTAGATTTCGTCGAGAAGAAGACGAAATATTTCGCTGGTAAACGTGGAGTGAGTACGTTCGCAGTAACGTCCCAAGTCCTGCACGCTGACAAGTGGACACCGAGAACACTTGAGACAAGGCAGGCAGCGTTGATCGCGGCACTGCGAATCGAGTGGAAGCTGGACTAGCGACGTGCGCTGGTGGTGGACACAGGGACGCCACCGCCAGCAGGGTCGGCATAGATTGATTTCGTACGGCGGCCGGGCCAACCACTCCAAGAATTCGACTACTGCATCACGCCGTCAGGGCCGGAAGCACGATAAGAGAACCGTCCGCCTTGCGGGCGATCTCGATGGCGAGGTCGGACTGTGGACCAGCAGAATCCACTGATTCCTTTAGCTGGTGAACCCGCCTCGACGTGCGGAGCAGCTCATCAACTTGGCTAGAAGAAAATACAAAGTCGCGAACACCGTGCGTGCGATCGATCTCGAGGCTGGAGAGACGCAGTAGCAGCTTGCTTATTCGTTCCTGTAGTGCCACAACGCGCTGATCGTGTTGCTTAAGGGCACGCGTAAAGCTTTCGAACAAATTCGCAGCATCCGACTGGGCGTGCTCGACCGCCTGCAGCAGAATCACGCGTTGCTTCAGATCGATTGCGAGTTTTGCGAGCTCCAAGTGCGCTCTGAACTCGCCGCCTTCCTCACCTATGCCTTTGAAGACCTTGTTCAGCTGCGCCACCTCTACGCGACCATTCCTGAACTTGTCCAACGCGGCTTCCCATCCGGCTAACCGGGTTTCCGCGTTGGCAAGTCCGACGTTGATCTGGAATACAGCGGTGTCGAGTCCGAGTGAAGCACCGACCTTGCCCTCGTCGAGAAGGACAGCGGAAGCAGTGTCGATTATCGGAATGCACGCGTTGAGTGAAGAACGTTCACTGGTCAGAGCATTGTCCTTCAGCTCCTCGAGCAGATCGACCATCTTGTCCAGAGTTTCCTGGCGGTTGCGCTCTGCCCGTGCGTTCAGCCCCACTGCGACAGCCATCAATACCAATGGCGCAGCCACAGTTAGCGCCGTCGCGCCAGCAGCTGCTGCGCCGACGGTGGCCGCGGAACCACCCGCTGCCCCCATGGCGGCGGCTTTACCGGCCACAGGGACGTACGACGCGTGAGCGACAATTCCCGAACGACCTACCAACGCGCTGCGGAAGCCCCCTGAAACGGTCTTGGACACCATCGACTTGACCAGTCCACTGCCAACTTGACCTGCGACTTTCGCTGGTACCACCATCCGATAGAGCGTCTCACCATTAGATTGCAGAGTCTGGCCGGTACTCGAGCGAGACGATTGGATCAGCTGGGACAACTGCATTGCAAGGGGACTCAAGCTTTCCAGATGGATACCGCCCGAAAGATCGGCGGAACTCGGCAGCGGATGGGCTTCGAGTGTTGCCAGGGGCGCATCGACCACCGCCGCCAACACCGTCCGTAACTCGGTCAACCGAGCTGGGGTCATGGAAGCTTCACTACTTACGGATGGCGCTTTGACTTCCTTGGTTGCCAGCGTCCAGAACGGCACTACGTTTCCACTCTCGACCACTTTAAGCCTCTCTCGCGTTCAGTGGCGCCCACCATAACCGACCACCACGACACCTTGGCTTACACACGAGCTCCGAGCACACGCGAATGGGCGGTGCCGTCGTCGTTGGTGAACCGTGTCCGCTTCTTCATGCGTACTTCGAACCTCCGCTGGTTGACCCCAACCGAGCTACAGCGTCTCATGAACGCACCGACAGGCGGGCGGTAGGCCGCCGATTATTCGTTGATGGCCTCAGCGCACTGCAGTGCAGCCGCCCAAAACTGGTCCAAATCGAGTTCCGACACCTTACGCCCGGGCGCTGACGCGGTGTGGTCTTGATCCAAGAATGCAGCCAATGAAGAGAATCCGTCATGGTTCTGAATATGGCTGTAGTTGTTCCACGTTCCGGTTGCCATAAGAACACCAGACTTGTTCACCCACAGATACATTGGCGCGAATCGATACCCGTATGGATGGAAGAAAATCCCGCCTGAAGGTGAGTTCCCGAACCAGAAGTCACTGTGGCTCCCCCGTGATTCATCCAACGATTCCTGCAGGTTGAACAAGCGAGCGACGCGTGCAGTATCTGCCTCCGACGCAACAGCGTCCAGAAATAACTCTTTGGTCCACGCGCGACCACCACCTGAACTGCCTGATCTCGCTTTCGCTGCCGCCAGTTCACCGCCGTAGGTGGACGCAACGAGAATCTCAAGGTTTCCTTGCCTCGCGTACGCCAATTGGACTGCCGTTACTTGTATTTCGTCCCGAGTGATTCGGTTGAGGTACTCGACCAGACGGCGCAGGTCGGAGTCGATACGATCGACCGCTAAACACAGATGGATGCGTCCGGCTTCGATGCCGGCCGACAGCTGTTCGAGACCTCCTCCGTCGAGCATCGCAAGAGCCTGTCCACCTTGCCGAGCCCACTGGCTGCGGAACCAAGCTTCACCGTCGACGGAGATCGCCGATGCATAGTCCAGGACTTGCCCGATGACCATGCGTCGTCGCTCGGAGTTGGATGCCAGCTTGCATTCGACGACGGTGATTGTCCCGTCTCGATCGACGATGCACACGTCCGCGGGACCGGCCGACGTCGAGAATTCACGCACCGTCAGCGCCTCACTCGAGACCCCCGGTACGTGTTCGGGTGCGGCCGCAATGATGCGCTGCAAATGCCCCTCGTTGTCGTACGCGGACATCTCAGGCGAGGACCACGCACCATCCGACCCCCACTCGCGAACAAGGAGACCCGCCGTTCCATCGTCGGTCACGATCACTCCATCTCATCGATCCGCTGGTAAACCCAACCTACGGGA
This sequence comes from Rhodococcus sp. RS1C4, assembly GCF_002258225.1. Lineage (NCBI taxonomy): Bacteria > Bacillati > Actinomycetota > Actinomycetes > Mycobacteriales > Nocardiaceae > Rhodococcus > Rhodococcus sp. RS1C4. The sequence continues at coordinate 59,801 of NZ_NOXZ01000034.1, forward strand.
CTGACGTACGGATTTACTCCCCCGCGCTGTGGACCCGCCATACTGCTACGACTCCCCACAACTGAAGCACCTCGGTGGGCCTGGGTCTACAGACTCCGATGACGCCGGCCGCGGTGGGGAGTCTCGCGTCGAGAAAACTCTCGTGTCGGACTAGCGTGCAATCCTTTCCGTATGCCAAACGGACGTAACGCAGACCCTGCTCTAGTCGCCGACAAGATTGCGCGAATCAGAGATCCCCACGTCCGCCCTTTGAACGCGCTGTCTGACGCCATTGCGGATTCCGTCGGCCTCCCACATGGCCACATTCCCTACATCGATCCAGACCAAGGCGGTATCAACGCACGTATGTTGGTGCTCCTCGACAATCCTTCCACCAAAGCAGAGAGCGGCACAGGATCCGGCCTGCTCAGCCTGGACAACAATGACCGTACGGCTCGCAATTGCCGTGAAGCGTATGAGCGTCATGGTGTCTCACATGCCGATGTAGTCCACTGGAACGTCGTTCCCTTCCCCGTCGCGGGCGTCAAGAATGGCGGTTCAACTCCTGCAGAACGAAACCGGTCCGTGCGATGGACGACGGAGTTCGTCGACCTGTGCCCGAACATCGAGATCGTTCTACTGCTCGGCGCCGCTGCTCGTGACGGTTGGGCACGCGCAAGTATCGACAGAGACTTCTACGTTGTTCCAGGAAAGATTCCGCACTGTTCCGCACGGGGGCTGAACACGGGAGGCGGACGCGAACGCTTCGAGGCCGCGATCGCTCAGGTCGCACACATGCTTCGATGAAGTGAGGCGCGGGGCGCGGGGCAACGATCACGCCCGCACTCCCCACCTAGAACCAGGGGCGGGCCGGATGAGCCTGAAGATCACCGCAACCGCGCCGCACATTCCCAGTCGCGCGGAGTTCGTCGCCGCTTGAGCTGGAATGCCAGCTCGACCGAGGAAGTCGTCTGTGACGTGTTGTACCGTTCCGGCATGGCCAAGTTCCCCAAAGTTCGAGAGCAGCACATCGCCGTCTTCGGCGAGAGTGGATCGGGCAAGACCGTTCTCGTTTCGTCGTTCTTCGGCCCGACTCAAGAAGGGTCCTACAAGAACGATCTCTGGGATCTCGTCGCTGACGACGTCGGCCAAGGGACTCGGCTCTACAAGAACTACCTCGGCATGAAGAAGCAAGCGTCTACGCCGATGCAAACGCGCTTTAAGAGCGCGACCTACTATTTCTCGGTCAAACTCAAAGGCGGAGACAACGACGCAGCCAAGAAGAGGCCGTTCGACGTCCTCCGGCTCGCGTGGCACGACTACCCGGGCGAATGGTTCCATGAGGAGCCCAGCAGCGCGGCAGAACAAGACCGGCGTACCGACACCTTCCGTTCTCTGCTCAAGTCCGATGTCGCAATATTGCTGGTGGATGCGCAGAAACTGCTCGATCACCGCGGCGAAGAACAGCTGTATCTTAAGTCACTGATGTTCAACTTTCGTCAAGGACTTCTGCGACTCAAGAGCGACCTGCTCGAGGACGGGCCCATCATCGAGTTCCCCCGAATCTGGATCTTGGCCCTGTCGAAAGCTGACCTGTTGCCAGACTGGGACGTCGACACATTTCGCGATCTGGTCATCCTCGAGGCAGCCGAGGACGTCGAACACCTTCGATCAACCATCGCTGAATTTATCGACACTCCGGCAGCCCTGTCGATCGGCGAAGACTTCATGCTGCTCTCATCCGCCAAGTTCGAGCTTAAGTCCAATGACCCCCAGCCGGTCGACATCGACCTCACGAAACGCGTCGGTCTCGATCTCGTACTCCCGGTTGCGTCTCTTCTTCCGCTGGAACGCCGCGTGCAGTGGCAGCAGAAGTTCAATATCCCTTTCAAAGTGCTCGAGTCGCTCGCCGACGGCGCCGAGTTGTTGGCAGCCGGCCTAGCCGATAAGAAATTCGGGCCGATCGAGAAAATGTTGGCCAAAGCGGGCACGGCAGGCATGGTCGCCGCCATGGCGCTGCCGATCTTGGCAGAAGCAGTCAAGCTGGTAGGACCGAAACTCAAGCAAATGAACGAGCAAGCGCGGGCGAAGCACGACTACCTGAGAGCGACTCTGACGCAGTTCAAGCTTGATCTCGAGCAGGGTGTCGATGACAAAGTGATCAGGAACCCGAAGTGAGTAGCAACCCCGCACATTCGGAGAGCCTAATCTGGGCCACTCGGGGCCGGGCCTGGGGTTTCCGGTTCCTTCTCGATGCCGGACTGAGCGATCCGCTCCCGGACTACGAGCGCGCCTTCGAAGATCTCGGAGATGAACCGACCGCGTGGCACCGCAAGGACGGACGAGTCGCGCTACGCATTCAAGATCCACTCGGACGGCGAGACTCAGCAGGCCGTGTAATCCCACATGAGTTCGTCCTCTTCGGCGACCTAGCTGCCACTGTCGACTCCGTCGAAGACGGTCTGAACTGGGTGTGGCCGTTGGTGTCCGAGAAGTACGCGAGCGTATGGGAAACCCCCAACCCATCGTATAGCTGACAACTGCTACTAAAACCGTCACGACGGCAGCCTCAATCAACCAATCGTCGTCTGGATTCCGTTCGGAAGCTCCGCACTATTAACAGTAGTCGCCGAGCGTAACGGTTTCCTTACTGGCAGGGACGACCATCTTCGGTTTGCTGGAGGGCGACCTTGAACACTGAGGAGCCGAGTTCGGTATACGGGGCGTTCCCGTCGCATCGTCATTGGGGCTTCGGCCAGTTCGGCCACACTGTCCGATATTGGCGCGGTGTCTTCACCGTCAGCGCTTTCGCGTACCAGTCGGCACGGTCCAACCTGGTCGGAAGTGAGACCGGTTGAAGTGCTCGGTGTGGCCCTCGCAGCACGTATGTCGCGGCCGGCAATAGTACAGCGAGAACGCCGTATCCGTACCCCGCAGGTGCCATTCCCACCGACATGAAAAGGGCTGCGATCCCGGCCAGGGTCAGGAATGCCGATCCGAATGCTCTGCTACGCAGCAACAATCGTTGATATGCAGTGACGTGCAGCGCCGCGTGATAGCGATTCACCCAGTGAAGCACACCATCCGACATCTCTTTCATTTCTGCCTGCAGTCTCACACGCTCGGCGTGAGCCCTGTCGAGCTCCCTAAGCGTCTGAGCATGAGCAACCGCTTCGGTTACCTTCGCACGGTTCTGCTGCGCAGTCGAACGCTTGCTCTTGATCTCGGCTGCCGCCTGCCGTGTGGCTTTGCCGGTTGTCCACAGGTGCTTGTCGACCGCATTGCCTGCGGCAGTTGGGGTATCGAAAGATGCCTTCGCAGCACGATCTGCGAGACTTATATCTTGAGCATGACCAAGTCCAGTGAAAACCGGAACCGTCGAGTTGAGAATGCATGCGCCTAGCACGGGATCGTCGAAAGCGGCCAGTCCTTGGCCGCTTCCCCCGCCCCGAATCAGCATGATCAGCTGCGCCCCAGCTTCGGTATGTCGGCGGATAGCCTCGACGATGGACTTCGGCGCCAATCTTCCTTCGACGGTGACTGACTCGTCGACAACACACCGGAAACCGCGGTGACGCTTCGACAGTTGCCGGAGCATGTCCTCAGCTCCAAGGGAGTTTCGCGAGGTGATCACCACCATGTTCGAGAACGGCTTGGGCCATGGGATATCCGTTGGGGAGTATCCGCTGTGGTGAGACAAGTTGTCGGACATCCTGTGCCGGCTGGCGCCCAGCCTGACCATCTCGGTTCGGTGCTGCAGCATCGTCGTCGTAAAGCCCCCGACAAGTGCAAACCGCGCCCCGACCTTGTCGACTTCCAGAAACAATTTCCCCGTGTGAGCTTGCAGCACCATCTCCCCACCGAGTGTCAACTCATGGCCGACAGCGAGATGGTCCGCCAATGTAACGTCACACCGGTTCTTCAAGAACCGGGCAATGATGGGACTTGCCTTCGGGCTGATGTGGGCTTCGACGTCGCGTCTGCTGCCGCCCTCGAGCACGCTCAGCGTCAACCAGATTCCTTTGCCCTCGGCGTAGTGAGCCAGCCGTCGGCACTCTCCTCGAACAGCTACCTTCGGCCCCGAAAATGTCTGGTGAGCGGCCGACAAGAAACCGGCCGGGCTCAACAGAGACCGCCTCATCACGGCTGAATTCTCGTAGTGGATGTTCAGTAGTTCGATCAGATGTTCATCTAGAGCTTCGTTGACCACGCCCGTATCCCCCCGGTCCGGTTCCATTTGCTGGCGAGACTGAACATAGCGATCCGGTCCGACAAAGCGCCGTAGGCAGGCGCCGGAGGTCGTCGCCAAAGGCGGTGTCCGTCACGATGAAAAGCACCCTCTGGCGGCCAGATCGAGGTCCCCACCCGGGGAGTTCCATCGAACTCTGCGAACGACTTAGGTAATTCGTGGTCGCAGCGCGCGACCACCACAACCGCGGCTCGTCGAACGATGGAACGCCCGGCGACAAGAGGCGCACGAGGCCCGATACACCGGGCCGACGCTGTTCTGAAGTGCAGACCCGTGTCACAGATCCATCGGTCGAGTGTCGTCGACGTGAATGGAATTCCCTCCGGCCTTCTTGGCCGTGTACATCGCGGCGTCGGCCCTGTCGCAGGCACGCCAGAGATCCTCGACCGACGAGCGGGCCGGCAGCCGTGCAACACCGATGCTCACCGTCGTGCTGCCCGCTCGTCCCTTGTCCAGGTGGACGAGGAGCCGCTGTGCCCGCGTGAGCGCCTCGGCGTCATCCGCCTCGTCCAGAATCAGAAATTCCTCTCCCCCGATCCGCGCCGACAGTGCAGGCGCCGGGAACTCCGCGTACAGGGTGCTCGCGATGTCTCTGAGCACCATGTCGCCGTGAGCATGCCCGTAGCTGTCGTTGATGCCTTTGAAATCGTCGAGATCGACGATCATCAGGGAACCAGGGCCCCGCACGCGCTCGGCGAACACGGAATCGAACCCACGCCGATTCAACAGACCGGTCAGCGGGTCGTAGAACGCGGACGCAGCATCACGCCGAAGCAACAGCAAAAGCATGTGCGCGAGGATTGGCGCCGAAAACAGCACGAGCGTCAGGACCACGAGGTACGCGCACGCCAGCACCACGTCGGCATCAGGCGACGTCACCGCTTCGGTGAACAAGATCCCGACCGTGGTGACCGACAGGACTTGATGAGCAACGAACAGCTTCGGGCTGTGGAACGTGACGATGTAACTGCCGATGACTCCCAGAGCAGCCGCGCACGGCAAAGCCACGAACGGATCCTGCAACGACAGGAGCAGCACGACAGCACCGATTTCGAGATAGCCGACGAACACTCGCGACATCGTCCGCGAAAGCCAGGACCGGCGGAGCCACACCAGGGCGATGACCGTCGCGGTCGCCGCGAGCGAATACGCGATCACCCGCCCGTTCCCCTCTGGCACACCGGCAGGCGTGTGCGCCGCCAACACGCAAAGCACTGCATACAGTCCGCACCACGACGACACCGCCCAGTTGGCATTGCGAAGAAGCGGATCCCGTCGGTGATACGCAACGGTCCAGTCGTAGTCGGCGGGGTGATACCACCATCGTAAAAACTGTCGCATCGTCCTCAGGCACGCCCTCTTGCAGATCCATGAGCCACCGCAGCTCGAGCGGCTGCCGAGCCGACCCCTCGTGCCCGCAGTGACACGAACCAGTCAACCAGAGTTGCCCACCGGGAGCGACCACGGCGCAGTGCTCTGATGGCACGTTGTCGTTACCCCGAGGTAACACGCAGTTTCGGCAGTGCGATTCACGAGTCGAACCGAACAAACTCTCGACGATCGGAGCCACGATGCTGAAACGGATACTCGCCTCCTTCGTCCTTGTCGTCAGCATCGCCGCGGTTGCGGCACCGGCCGCATCTGCAGACCCTGTGTCATACCTGCCGGGCCCGGTGGACTCGACCGACTCGTTCGTCAGTGTCTTCGATCCCGCGGCTTATGGTTCTCGTAGCGACGCTTCCTTGGTCATCAGCCCGTACGGCACTTCCCAGCCCATCCGCTGCGCGTGGGCTCGCGGACAGAACTCGTGCAGTCAAACCGATCTCTGGGGCAATCACATCGCATTGAATCGGCTCTTCTTCGTCCCGGGGTCGGCTACCTACATGGACCGGCCGGTGTACGTCTTCGCGCCCTGACGCGATGCCGAGATGACGCATGTCACGGCTCGACGAGCAGGTCTTTCGGGTCGATCACGTCTGGGGAAGGATTGCTTGATTACCGGCCACGCATCCAAATCGACCCACGACGGGTTGGCCTGCTGAGGTGAGCGGAACACTTCCAGTTCAGGAAGAACCGAAAGTTGCTCAGCAAGAAGGGGTTCGTCGAACAACACGATATCCGTGGGTACCTTCCACCGCTCACCCGGTACCGCGGCACCGGTCAAGTGACCTGCTCCCCACACACCGCGCCGCCGAGGGCCACTGACCCAGAACAGAACCGGCTGACCCGCGGCCATCAAGCGGGTTCGGTAATTGGCCGCCACACACCACCATTCGTGTGCTCTCCCCGAGGCGATCATCGGCGCGAGATTCGTGGAGGCTGGATTGCACTTGATCACCCAGGCACCCAACGTGTCGAGAGCAATCGGCCGCGGGTACACCCGATGAGCGTACCGAATGCCGATCTGGTCTCCGCCTACTGAACCGGCGTCTTCTAAGAGACACTGAGCGCGCGCCCGGATACGTGAGCATGGGTTTCCCGACCCTCCAGGATGATCCATACCAACCGGAGTTCCGGAGTTCTTCAGTCGCGATGAGGCCAGGTGATTGGCGATGCGACGCTGAGGAGAAGGCGTGTATACACACAATCGCTCGAGCCAGGCTTCGGTCAACCAGCGCTTGAATCCTCATGGCACCCAGGGAGGATAATTTCCCCTCCCCTGTTTGGATGGGTCCGACTCCCAGGGGTTCCCGTATTTCTCGTAGGGGTTGCCCAGCTCGGCGAGACGTGCAAGTCCCCTGCCCGTGATGTCGGCACGGAAAATCTCGGTGTTCGACAGTTCCTCGTCCGTCGCGTCCAGTACGCCTGGTTCGCCGAGGTATCCGTTGGTAATCCTGTCCATCGCGACCTCCTCGCTGACTTCCCATGGCGCCCAGGTTTTACTAGCCATGGACCAACCACCGAACCGGAGGTAGCCACTCTGCGCGAGTTCGGAGATCACGTCGAGAATTTTGCGACGTGTGTACGTCGCAGGCGAGATACGCCGAATGAAATATGCAAACTCTCCAAGAGACAACCAATCGTCTTCCATTTCGAAGAGCAGAAAATGTTGTAGTCGCTCGTCGCTCATGCGATATGCACCTTGTCCTTGTCGCCGCTGGGGTAGTTTATATCGATCGTCGGTCCGCCTGATCTGCTGGCCTCTCGCAGCCTGACCTTGGTGCCGTCTGGCAACTCGACAACTTGACCCGGATATCGGACGTCCTCTACGGCCCTTCCCTCTGCAGTCAGGGCGTCCCACAGGTCTCTGAGTTGCTGCTCATTCTCTGCTTGTCGAATTGGCGGGCTCCGCCCAGGAACCGTTGCATCTACGACTCGATCTTTGATTCCATCTTCATCGACCGGCCCTGCGTCCTCGAAGAACGAGCTGGGAACGGCACTTTCGATCGTATCCCAGGCATCGACGCCGAACTCGTCGACCAACGCGAACAGGATCGCACCTACCGACATGACACCACCGGCGATCAACGCAGCCACGGCGGCATCTATCAAGAACGCCGCGCCGATAACGATAGGTACAAAACCAAACGCCTCACCTCCACGCCCGAACGCGTCCAGTGCACGGGCCAGTGACAACGCAGCCTCCTCATCGCACCTATTCATCTCAGCAAGGCAGCGACCGATTTTCGATCGGTGAAATTCGCGTTGAGGTCGGTCGGATGCAACCTCCGGAATCGACCAGTCCTCGGACACCGGGCATCCGGAGGCTTCGGCGGCGGCAACCGCGTCTGCCAATCGATGCTGCGCTGCGGCAAATCTCGACATCCCGGCGGCCAACGCTGCCTCTAACGACGACGTAAACTGCGCACTCTGTTGAATCTGCTGAGAGTCAGCACGTGCCCAGTTCTCGGCAGCCGATTGTGCATCACCTCGCCACGCGCCGGATCCACGCAGCGATTCCAGCGCGCTACGCGGTTGTGGCGCGGCATCTTCCATCACTGCAACCAACTCACGCAGTCTCCCGGTCTCGGAGAGTACGTTCTCGGGATTCCAGCCGAGGACTATGCTCTTCCCAAGAGCGTGTTTCACGTCTCGAACTTCCCAGGACTCAAGCAATTGCTCGATTCGAGAACACATCTCGCGAACTCATCATCAGCCTGCTCGTACGCCGACGCGCAGTCTTCTAGGTTCACTGAGAACTGCATCATCCGTGCCGAGGACGCCTCGACACTGGCCACCAGAACAGGGCCAACGTGCGACAGCACTTCGGCAACTCGCGAGCCAGCGACGGGACGGTCATCGATGACCGTGTCCCTAACCTGCGAGGCCAGCAATTCCGCCCGGCTGCGAAGTTCCAGCGATGCCGAACGAAGACTCGCCGGATGTACCTCCATCGAGGCATCCGCACCTCTCCCTGCGCCGTGTCCCATCTTTCGTTCCCCCACTGGTCGGCATCCGAGGGCGGAATCCCACCCCAATCGAATTGGACGCAGCTGAGGGGTGTTCGGTTCCACCCGACGGGCCGCAACCGTACGCAGATTCGTCACAGGGACGATGACCACTGAACCGCCGGAGCGGCGAAGTACTCGAACTCCCCCAATACCGCTCAGCCCTTTTTCATCTCGAAAATGACAGTGCTCCGTGCGCTTGCCTACGCGTTATCCGTACGGACGCACTACGCACCCGTTTGGTTCCCTCGATCTCAAGATTTTCTCGACGACTTCGACGCTCAGCACAGCATCATCCGCGTGGTGTAGCTTGCTCGATATGGGCGACGGGGGGACCCCTGACGGGATGTTGTCAGCAATTCCGGAACAGATCCCTGCGGTGGGGGCCGCGGCCAGACAGCTCGAACAGACGGTGCGTGGCGCGCTGTCGTCTGTCAGCCGCGACGTGGACGCAGTCGCGTGGACCGGTACGTCGGCAGATACGCATCGCGAGGTCTGGAATCACTGTCACCACGATGGCAGCCGAATTCTCGACTCATTGGCGGCATTGTCCGTCTCTTTGACAGATGCGGCCGTCGGTTATGAGGCAGCCGAGGAACAGACGCGATCGACGATTGCCGATCAGTTATGACCATGCCGTTCTCAGTCGACCCAGCTGACCTCGAAGCGCTGACTGCTCGTATCTCCGGACTCGCGGGCTTCGTTCGGGACGAGTTGGACGAGCTCGACCGTCGCGCAGCATCTTTGACACAGGCCGGCTGGACCGGACCCGGAGCCGACGCCTACACGGACGCACATGCAACGTGGGCTGCCGCAGCGACTGACCTCGTCGCGCACGTAAGTCAGATCGAGATGCTGACCCGTTCCGCGCACCATCACTACACGGTTACAGCCGACATGAATGTTCGCATGCTTCGAGGATCGCAAGGAACGTCAATCCGCAGGCTTTTACGACGCCGCCGAGATGTGCGCGCATGCCTCCGGGTCCGTACGAAGCCGAGTCGAGGGACTACGCGCGTCACTTTCCAGAATGGGCTGGGAAAGTAAGGTGGACATCATGATCGAATACCGGACGCGACGTCAAGATGTCACCGTGTGGCCGGACGACGACAAAGCCATCCAGGCCTTGGAGACATTTTTCGAACAGGTGACACCTGGCAATATCCCAATTCTCGAAGGAGGAGGACTGGACTTCTCCGATTCAGACCTCTCCGGTATGGACTTCGCCGGCGCGGAGTGGACTTCCGCGATACTCGATCGCACGCGGTTACGGGGTACCTACCTCTCCCGAGCGTGGCTGATCGACGCGAGACTATGCGGTACCGACTTCAACGCGGCCAATCTGAGGAAGGCCGACATGCATGGTTGCGATGCCCGTGAATCCATCTTTGTCGAGGCGCAACTGAACCGGACCGATCTGTCCGACGCCGACCTCCGCGGTGCCGATCTTCACGACACGAACTTGACTCAAGCCTTTTTTCACGCGACCGATCTCCGCGGTGCAGATCTACGTGGGTCGTCGTTGGGTGCGTACCCAACGAACGCCAACTTAGCTGGCGCCAAGATAGGCGGAGCAAATCTGGAGAACATGACAGGTGATGTGATCCACGCAGTCGACGTCGGAATCAGCGAGTCTCGAATCCTCATTGGTGCAGAATTGCAGCAATGGTTCGTCGATGCCGGCGCACCGGATGTCTCAGTAGTCGACGAATCCCGCCGATAAGCCAGTAGATCTGACTGTCGCTCAATCGAGCAGACGTGTTGAGAGTAAATTCGAGACGTGCGCGGTTGCCCTGCCAGGCCAAACTCGTAGGTGCTCAGCTCAACAAGAGCTGACACAACCCGCGGAGGCATTCGCGACGTGGAACTCCACGATCTCGAAATTTCGTGAACAAGGAGGCACGTTGAGCGCGCACCATCAGTTGTTCGTGAGGACTACCAAGGGCCAATCGGAGATTATCGCGGACTTGTCCCGTGCCGCCGGCATCCGGAGCCTGGACAGGGTGGCGCCGCTTGACGCCGCCGACTCCTACCGCGGTCTCACCCCGAGCGCGGTGATCGAGTTGGAGATGGCGCACTCGTACGAAGTGGATCGAAACCTTCACTTCGAGGACTACCCGATCCTGGTCACGGTGCGCGAACTCCAGCGCGACCAGACTGCGGAACTCTCTGCAACACTGACTATTTGCTTCACTCTCGATAGTTTGGGCGGCTACGATATGCTCCTCGTTTTCGACCTGCAGCGGCTGGTCTGGCGAAACGGAGGTGAACATGGCCGATTCAGTACGTGACAATTCTGCATGGGAACACTGAACGTCAGTGCGCCAGCACTCGACCGAGCCGAAAGTGACGTGACCGACGACGCCGTTCGCGCCTTGACTGTGGGCCTCGCATTACCCTGACTTCGACGCGCGTCACAGCTGTGATGCTGATGAATTCCGGTGGTAATCGAGGCCAAAATCAGTTGCGGTGAAACGGTGTTGATACCAAGGTTGCAAGCGATCCCTGCACCGAAGAAGTCGACCGAAAGTGAACCCAAGTGGCTATCGACTACAAACGTTCGCGAGAAGACTTGGTCTCGTGGCCAACCGATCCGCGATCGAGACGAGCCTTGGAGGAATGGTTCATCAAGCTCGGCGCTTCTCCGCCCGTACACCCGACGCTTGCGGCCGGCGAAATGGACTTCTCGGGAGCGGATCTTTCGGGGCTGGATATCGTTGATGCCGACTGGGTTTCAGCGAACCTTTCCGGTGTCAAGCTGAGGTCTTGCTACCTGGGTTACGCATGGATACTCGACGCCGATCTCACCGGCACAGACTTCACCGGATCAGTCCTGCGAAAGGCGCTATTGCGCGGGTCCAACGGCCGAGGCGCGATACTCGTCGGAACACAGCTGCACAAGGCGGATCTGTCCGGCTCGGATTTTCGCGACGCAGACATGCATGACACCGATCTGGCTCAGGCGTTCATGTTCCAAATCGACCTACGCGGAGCAAACCTCGCCAACAGCTTCTGGGGCGATAGGAAGTACAACGCGTGCATTCAAGAAGCTCGACTGGGAAACGCGAATGTGACAGGCATGCGAGGCGTCGTCGACGAATCCGTCGACGTCGGAATCGACGAACCACACATCATCGACGGTGACGAACTGCAGCAGTGGTTTCGCGATAACGGAGCCCCGGAGGTCACCGTGGTTACAAGACCAGCACCACCTCAACGAAACACCTGAAGACGAAGGAGCTGATACTGGAACCATGTCGATGGAACAGATCCTGGCAGGCCTACGGACCTAGGACGGTGTCCTCGAACTCGCGCCCGCGCCGGGGAGCGAGCATCCCGAAATCTCGTGGGACGACTACTTCTTCTACTACGCGCCCGACGGCCGGGTTCCGCATAACCGTCAGCCCTACGCGACGATCGTCACCAAAAACTATCCGGACGACGCGGCTTCTCGTCTCGACGCACCCGATCGCTGGCGGGTGAACATCCACGTCGGAACGCGGGCCTTCACCGACCTGATCGGCTACGCGCCGGGCGACATCGATGCGGCAGACGCGGACTACAGCACCGAGGACGTGTTCAACCCTCACCCGCTGTACGGCGCGTACGGCTGGGTCTGCGTGGTGAATCCCGGCCGGTCGACGCTTGATCGTGCGGTGGAGGCACTCCGCGGCGCACATCTCGATGACCGACGACGCGTCGAGCGTCGTCAGCGCTGATACTGACCCGCACACCAGATGGTCGGAGGCCGTGACCTCGAAAGACCGTTTCAGAACGATTCGCCGACGTCGGAGGTAGGGCCGAGTCGGTCGACCATTCATGTCGGTGGCTGCTGCCAAGATGACGGGCATGTCACGACTCGACGAGGGATTCGACCCACCTGCGGCGTGTGTTCAGTGGTGCCAGCTTCGCAACTTCGATCTGCACGTACTGGACGACGGTGTCGAGGTTGACCTTGACTGGTGGAATCGGCACCTGCGCGAGGCCGGCCTCGATGTTCGATTGCGTGGCCGGGATCTCGACGGGCAGATCGTCACCCGCGGCAACGCGGTCGTCCAGCGTAACGACCTGAAGATGGGTACGGATCTCGCTCAGTGCGAGCACGATTCTCTCGGACTGTTGTTCCTGTGCGCAGCGTGGCAGGGCAGCCACCGCAACCGCAAGGCGATGCGGCGATTCCCCGACGTGCGCAACCCGCATCTCGCCGATCCCGACGAGAATCCGCTCGCCAAGATCCTGAAAGTTCTCGACGGTTGCGCGCGAGACCGGATCCTTCGCGAAACCCCGTCCGGCTCCTGGTCGGGCTGGCCGGACACCCCCGGTGTCGGAGTGTCACTGATCGCTACGTTCATGTGGGCTGTGAAGGGATCGGTCGAGGGCGGCCGCGCCCAGTTGATCGACCAGTACGGCGTCTCCACCCTCATCCACGAGGGATGGCTCGAAGACCCCGCCGTCACCGGATTCACCCGTCGACGCTACGACCGCTACATCGCGCTGCTGTCGAGATGGGCGACCGACATCCGCACGAGTCCCGAACTCGTCGAGATGTGGCTCGTGCAGCGGTGGAGCGCACGACTGCGCGAGGCTCGCGACGGAAGCTACGCCGCACCGACGTTATTCTGAACGCAGGAAGACGGCCGACCCCCAACACACAGGGGCCGGCCGACGACATCGAAACCTTACTGAACAGGCGTCTTCTCGAACGCGCTGAACGGCGTGGGGTCGTCCACGTGCAGTTCACCGTCGGCAATGTGACCTGCGAAAGCCCAGAGGTTGGCCTGGCGCGGAGCGGTGAGTACCGGTCCGTCCTGGATGGTGAAGTCGATCGGGTGCAGTACGTCGGTCTGGAAGTCCGTCAGGTTCAGGGCATGCTCACGGAAGGTGTCGCGGTCGACGGTGTCGAGCTTTCGTGCCTCCTGCGCGAACGTCCATACGGCGAGCCAGTCGGTGCTGACGCTGCCGTCGTGCGGGGTCTTGACCTTGCCCTCGGGGTCGTACTTTGCCAGCTGGTCCTCGTACTCCTTCCAGGTGGCGAACAGCTCCGCGTCCTCGCCCTTCTCGAGCGCAACGGAGTTCTCGATACCGGAATCCGAGATCACCTTGATGGTCTCGTCCTCCATCACGTTGTTGCTCAGTACCAACGGGATTCGCAGATTCTGCTCCACTGCCGCCTGCAACAGTGCAGTCAGCTTCTCCGGCGTGTAGATCATGCCGCCCCACACATCCGGGTTCGCCGCCTTGATCTTGGCGATCACCGGCGCGTAGTCGGTTGTATCCGGCGCAATCTCGATGATCTCGACGTCGTCGACGCCTGCGTTCTTGTAACCGAGCTTCGCGTTCTCGATGTACGGCGTGTTACCCGCGTAGGCGACGTACACGGCCTTTTTCGGCTTGAAGCGGGTGCCGCCGAGGTAGGTGCCCTGCGCGGCACCGGCGCAGTTGAGTGCTGCGATCATCGAGAGCTCGTTGTCGACGTCGGCTGCCGCGCAGCCCATCGGGAACCAGTTGACGACGCCTGCCTGCTTCCCGATCTCGGCCAGGCCGTCACCGCTGTTGCCACCGATGAACGCGACGACGTTGTCCTCGTTGACGAGCTTGCGCGCACCCGCGATGACATTCGCGGGCTGCCCCTTGGTGTCGTAGACGATGACGTTGAGGTTCTTGCCGTTGATACCACCCTGATCGTTGATCGCCTTCTCGGCGATCTCGGCGACAAGTGCGGGATCCTGGAACGCCGTCGCCGACGACGACAGCGGTGCGATGAACCCGACGTTGATGGTGTCGTCGCTGGATTCATCGTTGCCGGAGCATCCGGCGGCGAGGAGAGAGAGCGCGGATACGGCGATGATGCCCGCGCGGAACTTGACTGTGAACATGGTTGTCCTTCTGGCTATGGATGGAGATAGGTCTGTTCGACGTGGTCGGTTGCGCTGACGAGTTCGTCTCGGTCGAGTTCGAGAACTGTTCGGCCGTCAGCCAATACGAGGGTTCGATCGGCGATCGCGACGGCAGTCTCGACATGTTGTTCGACGACCACCACGCTGATGTTGCGCCGCTTCGCCTGCTCGCCGACCACTCGGGCGATGAGAGTGCGCACGGCAGGACTCAGTCCGAAGGTGAGTTCGTCCAGAAGTACGACGCGCACGTCGCGCAACAACGCCCGACCGACGGCCGCCAGCTGCTGCTGACCACCACTCAGGCTGCCTGCCAACACGTTCCGACGGGGCTCCAACTGCGGGAACAGGTCGAAGAACTCACCCTCGTCGATGTGAGCGAGCGCGAGATTGTCGGCGAGGGTGAGGCTGCCGAACAGCGACCGTCCCTTGACGACAAGGCTGATGTGTTCCTTGCATCGCCGGTAAGGAGTACCCGTCAGCGCGTCCCCGTCCACCGCGACCGTGCCCGACTGCGGTGCGACGAAGCCGGAAATCCCGAGCAATGCACTCGACTTGCCCGCACCGTTCTTCCCGATGACGCAGACCACTTCACCTGGTTCGACGCTCAGGTCGAAGTCCCACAATCCGGATCCGTTGCCGTAGTCGACCGTCAACCCGTCGACGCGCAGGCCTGCAGTGGAAATTGCTGTGGTCATGCTGAAACCCCCTCCGGCAGCGCCGACTCGTCCTCACCGAAGTAGATGGAGCGCACCGTCGGATGTTCGAGAATCTCGGCGGTGACACCGTGGGCGATGACGGCACCTGCTTCGAGAACGTAGATGTCGTCGCAGACCTCGGTGACGACATCTAGATTGTGTTCGACCAGCAGAATCGACGTATCGGTGGTGTCGCGGATGTCCTTGATGGTGTCGACGACGCGCCGTCGGGCATCGAGACTCAACGCCGCGGCGGGCTCGTCGAGCAGCAGAACCGAGGGGTCCTGCACTGCGGCGCGGGCGAGATTCACCCGCGCATGCCAACCCAGCGACAACTCCTCGACCCTCTTGTATCTGATGGCGTCGAGGCCGTGCGCAATCAGTAGTGCATCAACTCGTGCGAGAGCGGCACGGGCCGGGCGCCCGAACCGAACCAGGCTCTCGGCGACGGATTTGCGCCCACGTACCTCGGCCGCGGAAAGCAAGTTCTCCTCGACGGTCAGATCCTCGAACAGCAGATAGTCCTGAAACGTCCGGCTGATACCGTGACGCGCCCGCGCCGGCGCGCTGGCGTGCGTCAGATCGCGATCCCCCACCTCGATGGTTCCCGACGTGATCCGCTGGTAGCCGGTTATGGCGTCGATCGCGGTGCTCTTGCCTGCTCCGTTGGCACCGAGGAGTCCGACGATGCGGCCCGGCGAGACCGTCATCGACACGGAGTCGAGGATGCGATGGCCGTCGATCTCGACCGAGAGGTCACGAACGCTCAGCTGTGGCATGTGCCTTCTCCTTCGCTACGGGTGTCGAGGCAGACGGACGCAGTCTCCGGAACACTGCGCCTCGAAGCCGCAGGAACTGACCGACAACACCGTCGGGTTCCGTGGTCAGGACCAGAATCATGTTGGCCGCGAAGAACAGCGACAGCCAGTCGTTGATGTCGGGGGTGAAGGACAGGATCGACGCCAACAGTCCCCCTGGTGCGAACAATCCGGCGAGCACAGCGCCCGCCAGGTGACCGGTTCCGGCCAGGATGGTGAACGCGATCAACGCCAAGGAGTCACTGTAGGTGAAGCCTTCCAGCGTGATCTGGCCCTTCGAGATGAACCCGCGCTGTATCGCGAGAAGGATTCCCGCCAGTCCCCACAACGTGCCGGACAACAGGATCGACGTGAATTTCGCTCGCACAGCGTTGATTCCGAGCGCCGCAGGCAGCCGCTCGTCCTGCCGAACGGAGAGCAGGTAGCGGCCGACGGACGAGCGTCGGACATTGGCGACCGCGATCAGCCCCACGATCAGGACGGTCCACGCCAGCACCGCAAAGTTCTGCGGTTCGAGAATGTTGCTGACCGAGATACCGAACAGGGACGTGTCACCGATCGCCCACCCGGTGTTCCCGTTGAAGAAGTAGTCGACGGAGAACACCATCGTCTGCACGATCGATGCGATCGCGAGGGATCCGATGGTGACCTCGTAGATCCGCGCACGCACGAACACGATCGACGACGCCGCCGCGAACGCCAGCGACACTGCCAACGCCGCTGCCGCCGACACCGGTAGCGACGCACCTTGCGAACTGACTGCCCCGAACACCAGCATCGAAATACCCGCGAACGTAAGCGGAAGTGCATTGACCTGACCGGTGAATCCCGTCGAGACGACGATGCCCAACGCAACGAGGCCGAAAATGGCCGTCAGGCTCAACGCGTCGACGGTCGAGCCACTGCCGAACGAAATCAGTGCCACGACCACAGCGACGCCTACGGCGACGTGGACCGGCCTGATGCGACCGGATCCCACATGGAACACCGCCTTGACCTCGCGAGTACCCCGGCTCATGTCGGTACGCGCGAAGGCGATGAGGACGGCGAGGGCAATGATGTGCGGGACAGCGCGTGCGAGTTGGGCGTCGACCAGTCCGGTCACGAGCCCCTCCAGCACACCGGCGCCGATGGCGACACCGAACGCGACCCAGAAGCGTCGGAACTTCGCGGCCAGTGCAGCGCCGAGCGCGGGAACCAGCAGCGTGGCCGCCGACGTCGGCGACAACTGAGTGATCGGGAGGACGAGGACGCTACCGGCGGCCGACAGCACGCCAGCGAGTCCCCACGCCGCCGAACCCCACTTGCGAGGATCGATACCGATCGACTGTGCACCGAGGTCGGTGTCCTGGATGGCCATGGTGATCAACCCGAAGCGAGTGCGCGTGAACAACGCATGCAGCGCGATCGTCGCAATCAGTGCTGTGGCACCGAGAAGCAGGCTGATGTTCTGGACGCGCACTCCCCCGATCTCGAATCCGCCACTGACCAGGAATGGGTTGATGGTGATCTGGTGATTGGTCCATGCGATGCGCACAATCGCTTCGAGAACAAGCAGCAGACCGAGCGTGATCAAGATTTTCGTGACGACGGGTGCGTGGGCGAGACGCTTGCCGACAACCGCGAAGAACACGATGCCGATCGCGCCGCTGACCACGACGCCGAGCACGATGGCCAGGGGTAGAGGTACTCCCGCCTCGTACAGTTTCCAGAACGAGTATGCGCCGAACGTGCCGAGCGCGCCCTGCGCGAAATTGATGACGCCGGTTCCGCGGTAGGCCGCAATGAGACCCAGCGCGACGAGCGCGTAGGCGCCGCCGGTCGACAGACCGAGCGAAGCGTAGGTGAGGAAGTCCACGGCTCAGCGCTTCCTGTCTCGGAGGTCGATACCGCTGAGCCACTCACGGAACGGCGAGGTGCCGTTGAGTTCGAAGTCGCCGATGCTGGCCAATCGGTACGGCGTCGGGTTGTGGTTCGACAGCGTGCGGGCATTGCGCCAGTGCCGGTCCCAGCCCTTCTCGACACTCAGCGCGGACGCGCCGCCGACGTCGAACAATCGTGTCACTGCCTTCAACACCGTCTCGATGACGGTGACCTGCGCCCGGTAGATCTCGATTTCCGTCGCGTCCTCCAGAGCACTGCTGCTCGCGCCCGAGCGGATGGCACGGCTGTGCGCGTCGAGCGTCCGGGCCGAGTGCCGAACCAGCGTCTCCGCGAGGTGGTTGGCTGCACTGACTTCGCCGATCACCGTCTGGATCAACGAGTCCTCGCGCGGCAGCACTCCCGCGCCCTGACTGAAGAAGCGGGTGCGCGAACGGACATAGTCGACGGCGTCCGAATGCGCGGCGCGGCTGATGCCTGCCAGTGCGATCAGATGCCAGAACTGTGCGACCGACGTTCCGTAGCTACCGAGCGCGACGTCGTGTGGGAGTTGAGGAGTATCGGTGATATCGACTTCCTCGAATACCGTTGTGCCACTGGCGGTGAGCTTCTGGCCGAATCCGTGCCAGTCGTCGACGAGAGTGACGCCCTCGGCTCCGGCAGGAACAACGGCCTGCTCGACGGTGTGCTTACCCTCCCCTGTCGTGAGAATCCAATCGGCGTAGAGAGATCCGGTGCTGTAGAACTTCTTGCCCGTGACCGTGCGCCGGCCGGACGCGTCGGTCGAGATACGCGTCGAGAAGTGAGTCTGGTTCTGCGCGTTCTGCTCTGTATAGGCCCCGCCGAAGATGCCGCCGTCGGCGATGCGTCGCAACCACGCCGTCCGGTCGTCGGACTCGGCCGCATGGATCAGTCCTTCGGTGAAGATGAAGTGCGTACGCAGGAGCTGGACCACGTTGGAATCCGCGGCGGCCAGGTCGAGAACAAGTTCGGTGAGCTCGGGAAAGGACAGGCCGTAGCCACCGAACTCGGAGGGAACACGCAGGGCGCCGAAGCCAGACACAGCGAGCTCACGAACGAGGTCGTAGGGCAGTTCCCGGTTGCGGTCACGGTCGACAGCGGTCGCGGCGATGGACGCGACAACAGCGGAGATCTTCTCGCGAAGCGATGTGTCGTCGAGAGTAGCGGTCATGGATGTGGCTCCGATTCGAAGATGATGCTCTACAAAGAGGCAGGCAGGTCGGCGCCGATGCGCAGTGTCCGTGCGCGGTGGTCGTCGCCGAGATGGTTGCCGCGCCCGAACAGCTTCTCGCGCAGGGTGCCCGGCGCGTATTCGCGCTGCGCGAGACCCCGGTCCTGCAGTACGGGCACGACGTGGTCGACCCACTCGTCCCACCAGCCGAGAGTCGTGATGGGGACGACGTTGAAGCCGTCGACGCCTGCGTTCGCCCATTCCTGCACGTGGTCGGCGATCTGCTCGGGCGTGCCTGCGAAGCGGCCCGGCAGAAGGGACTGGTCGACGAGGTATTCGCGCCACGTGACACGGGCATCCGGATTTTCTTGTGCATCGGCGGCTGCACGAAAGAGTGACTGCACATGATTACCGAGCTGCGCACGACCGGCGAGCTCGGACAGAGGGGTATCGGGGTCGATCGAAGAGAGGTCGATGCCGGAGTTTCCACTCCAGAATGCCTGCAGCGCATCGAAATCGATGTTCGAGCGGAAATAGTCCTTCTTGCGCTGCGCTTCCTCCTCGGTGGATCCGATGACAGTGGAAAGCAGAACGATCTTCTTGAGCGACGACGGCGCCCGGCCGATGGATCGGAGCTCGTCGTCGAGGACTGCGATGTCACGCACAGCCGACGCGGGATTGTTCGACGGCAGGAAGGTCACTTCGGCGTTGGTTGCGGCGAAAGCGCGCCCAGCAGTCGAATTCCCGGCCTGGAACAGCACCGGGGTGCGCTGCGGGGACGGCTCGACGATGTGCGGTCCCTGCACCTTGTATCGCTTGCCGACGTGGTCGATGGTGTGAATCTTGTCGGGGTCGAAGAACTCCCCTGTCTCGTGATTGTGAACAACGGCGCCGTCCTCCCAGGAGTGCTCCCACAGCTTGTAGGTGACGTCGACGTACTCCTGCGCCCACTCGTAGCGATCGTCGTGGCCGACGATCTCGTCGTACCCGTAATTGCGGAAGCCGTTGCTGAGGTAGGACGTCACGATGTTCCACGCGACACGGCCGTCGGTGAAGTGGTCGAGCGAGGACAACTGACGCGCGAACGAGAACGGGTGCGACTGAATGATGTTGCTGGTCACTGCGATACCGAGATGCTCGGTGACGTGTCCGAGGGCGGAGACGATGGTGACGGGATCGTTCTCGGGGAACTGCGACCCGGCTCTGATCGTCGTCGATCCGTCTCCGAAGTCGAGGTCGTAGACGCCGACGACATCGGCGATGAAGAGCGTGTCGATCTTTCCACGCTCGAGCGTCTTCACCACATCGATGTAGGGCTGCAGATCCTTGTAGCCGTACTGAACACGACCTTCGGGCGTACGCCAGTAACCGTGACTGTGATGGTTGGGGGTCAGGTGCAGGAACGCGTTGTAGACGAGCGGTCTGGTCATCACACAGATCTTTCTTGTGGGCCGTTCAGTAGTGCGGCCCTAAATTCGAGAAGGACACGCGTCGATGTGGGGAACATTGGCACCACCGAAAATTAAAGTCAAACTTTTGAAGTCGTCGATAAACAGCGTCTCGATTCGACCGGCACTTAAATTCATCGTGGTTTTAAACCGGGCCAGATCATCGCCCACACAGGCTCCCACGACGCCGTTCCAGGTGTGACGCACTTCACCGACAGTTCGCCTACGCTGACGCCGGTACTTCCTGGACCTGGGTTGACACCGATATTTCAACGATGGCAAAGTCCGCCACGCGCCATTCGACGCCACACCCTTCGGCTGTTCCGGTCTCCACGACACCACCGCGCACTCATCGACCCCGTCAGGACATCGCATGACCATCGACACAGCATTGCCCATCGGCCGAGTTACTCGCCTGAAGAATTCCCAGGAGGCCATCTCCGCTGCCGAGGAACTCGCCGCATTCTTCCGAGAATCGGCAGACCGGCTCGACCGGTCGAGGGAACTCCCGATCGAGGAACTGACAGCACTGGCCGAGAGCGGACTACTCGGCATTCGGGTTCCCCGCGAATTCGGTGGCGCCGGCGTTTCCTACGAGACGGTAGTCCGCGTGTTCGTCATCCTGTCGAAAGCGAGCGGTTCGCTGGGCCAGTTGCCGCAGAACCACTTTCACCTGATCGACTCGATCTTCATCGACGGTACCGTCGACCAGAAGCAGTTCTTCGCCGAGGAGATCCTGGCGGGTCGACGCTTCGGCAATGCCCTGAGCGAGCGCGGATCGAAGCCGGTCCTGTCCCCGCCGGACACGACACTCACCGAGACCGGCAGCGGCTCAGTGGTTCTCGACGGCGACAAGTACTACTCGACGGGAGCGCTCACCGCGCACTGGATTCCGGTGCTCGCATCGACCCTGGACGGACAGTTCTCCCTGACCTTCGTCCCGCGGCACGCCGACGGCCTGACCATCGTCAACGACTGGGACGCCATGGGGCAACGAAGCACCCACAGTGGAACCGTTCACCTGCGCGGCGTCGAGGTTCCTGAACTCTACTCGCTCAAACCATTCGACGGATTCCACCGCCCGGATACGTTCCCACCGTATGCATCCATCATCCATGCTGCCGTCGACGTCGGAATCGGATTCGGCGTCCTGGAACGCGGAATCGAACTGATCCGCACGATCGCGCGACCCTGGCGGACAGCCAACGTCGACCGCGCTATCGACGACCCACTCACGGCATACCGACTCGGTAAACTCGCCACCGGCGTGCAGGCTGCCGAACAGTTGCTCTACGAAGCTGCGCGTCGATTGGACCACGCCGACGAACTCCGCACCGCGGACCAATACGAACTTGCGGCAGTGTCAGTCGCGCAGGCGAGCGCGTTCGCGAGCGAGAACTCGGAGCGACTGGCCAGCGAGTTGTTCGAATTCATCGGTGCACGTTCCACTTCCGATTCGCTGAACTTCCATCGCTACTGGCGTGATGTTCGGACGCACAGCACCCACGACCCAGCGCGATGGAAGTACCACCGTGCAGGCGCATGGCTGCTGGGCACAGATAGGTGATGCTGTCAGACGATCTCTACGACGCTCGTCACCGGCGTCGGCCGACTGATCGTGCCGGCCACCGGCGATCCGGCTACCGTTCGGTCCCACAACGCGCGCAGGGTCGCGTCGTCGGCGTCACCTGCGATGACAGCGTGGACTTCCATGGATCGGTACCCGGCCGAGCCGTTCGCGTCCAGACCTGCCCACCGCAGAATGTTGTCGAACGTGCCGGTGATCGTGACATCGAGACGGTCGAGCCGAATCCCCTGAACGGTCGCGTGCATGACAGCGCCCGCGATGAGGCAACCGCTCAGCGAGGACAGGAGATATTCGTGGGGCGTCGGGGCTCCGTCCTTACCCGCCAGATCGGCGGGCTCGTCGAATTCGATGGTGTGTCCGCGTGCGGAACTGGTGCTTTGGAACCCGTCGGACCACGACGATTCCACCGTCCACGGACCGCTCATCTCCTCGACTCGGCGCGCGTCGAACAGCAGTTCTCGCAGCGCAGAGGCGTGTTCGGGGTCGATTCCGTTGAGTGGCGTCGAACCAATGTCCATATCGAAACTGTACGGTTAGGCCGTGCTGGTGCAAAACACCTGTAGGCCCCTGGGGCCGGTGCCACAGTGAGCCGGAGAATTCGGATAGGCGTCGGGCCCGTCGACGGCCGAAGCCCCCGATACGGCATCGACCAACTCGACACCGTGCTCGACGGGATGTGGTGGGGAGACAACGTCCTGTGGGTCGTCGACGACGGTCTTTCGAGTGTCGACGTGGTGCTCGCGGGTGTGATCGCGCTCGCCGACGGCCGCGACGTCTCGGATCGCGGCTTCTCCCGTGGCGCCTTCGACCTGCGGGACCACGCCTCCATCGGAGCGGTCGCCGACACCGCGTGCACGGTCGTCCGCGAGGGAAAGACGGCGCTGTGGATATGTCCACGGTCCTCGGTGCCTCCTGCGCTCCGCGAACTGGCACAGGTGATCGTCGACCAGAACTCGACCCACCTTCGAGTCGAGCGCGCAGACGGACGCCGAAGCCAAGTTGTCGGAACGGAAATGCCGTACGCAGTCGACGACGGCATCGCCACGGTCGGCCCGCCGTCCACGGTGTCGCGGCTCGGCGCGGGGCTTCGATCGATCCGCAAACAACGCGGATGGAGTCAAGCCGACGTCGGCGCAATGATCGGGGTATCGGGCAGCGCGATCTCGCAGACCGAGCGTGGCACCCAGTCACTGTCACTCGACACCGCCGTCGAATTGGCCGAACGCCTTGGTGTTTCGATAGATCATCTCGTACACGGGGCGGATCGATCGTACGAGCTCAGCAGGCCCGCCTCGTTCGGGCGTGGTCGATCGCGCCTGGCACCGAGCAGTCCACAACATTTTCGCATCGTCGCCTTTGCAACCATGTCCCTGAGTTCGTCCTCGACCGGTTCCGTGTCGATATGCATTGGTTCCGGCGTCGTCAAGCTGGAGCTGGCCGACGATTCAATCGTTCTGGGTCCCGGGGACGTGGTCAGGACAACAGGTTCGGAAATACGTGCGTGTCGTAATCTCTCTGCGCACCCAGCGTTGATCTTTCAGGTCAACGAGCACTCATGAGCTGGTCGAAGCCCGAATAGCTGTCGCCACCTTGACCGGCGCCTTCGGCTGGGGACAGTGCCCGCTGCCGTCGAGTTCGACCACATGCACGAGGCAACCGTGTCCACGCGATGTCGAGGACGTGCTTGCCGGACACGGGGTCGGCCGGGCCCCAGATGAGATAACGTGGCCGGCTTGACAAACCAACACCTATCGCTGATAGTTTTCCTATCGACGATAGGAGGTGCTGGTGCCGGACGGAAAGAACGACCCCCGCCGCGCCAGGCGAGAAGCCAAAATCTCTGCAATCCTCACCGAGGCGTGGCAACTTGCCGAGCGCGACGGGTTGGCGGTGATCTCGTTGCGAGAGTTGGCCGCCCGCGTCGACCTGCGGCAGCCGTCTTTGTACGTGTATTTCGCTTCCAAGCTCGACCTGTACGACGCCATGTTCGCCGACGGGTACCGCCAGCTCATCGACTACCTGGACAGTCAGCCGATGCCGACAGACCCGCGAGCAGCGCTGGAGCAGTTCGTGGTCGACAACGTACGGTTCTCGAGTACATACCCGGTCGTGCACCAAATGCTCTTCCAACGCACCATTCCTGGCTTCGCGCCCTCGCCTGCATCCTGGGAGGTTGCCCTCGAGTTCTACGGCCGAGCCAGAGAGGTCCTCGCCCGTGTCGGTGCCGAGGATCAAGACGATATCGACATCTTCAGCTCACTGATCGCCGGCCTGTGTGATCAGCAGATAGCCAACGATCCAGGTGGTGACCGATGGGTGCAGCACGTGCCTCGCGTCGTCGCAATGTTCCTCACCGGTGCAGTTCATCCGGCTCCATGATCGAACTTTTCCTTTGCCTATGAAATGCCCCGAGAGGCCTACCATGACCATTCCCACGTTCATCGACGTCGCCGCGATCCCCCGGATCGAACATCGCGAAGCCATGCAGATCACTTCGGTCGAAAGCGACAAGTTCGCCGCTGCTCTACGCGCACTGCGCACAGACGATTGGAGTAAGCCCACCGTATGTCAGATGTGGGACGTGCACGCCGTCGTGGCTCACATCGTCGGATCGGCTGCCGGCCAGGCATCTCCGCGCGAATTCGTCCGACAGGTCCGCACTGGCAAGCCCCTTGTCGCCGAGATCGGCGGGGAGTTCTGGTGGGACGGCATGAACGAGCTGCAGGTACGTGAGCGGGCCACCAGCTCGCCCGATGAACTGATCGCGGAATGGGACACACTCGCCCCGGCTGCGCTGAAGTCACGTTCGAAGCTACCCCGCCCGATCGCCAAACTGCCCTTGCTGAATCTTCCTGAGCCAGTAGGACGTCAGCCGATCGCGTACCTTTTCGACGTCGGATTCACCCGCGACGTCTGGATGCACCGGGTGGACATCACACGCGCCGCCGGCACGGAGCTCGACATCGACGCTGCGCACGACGGACGTCTCGTCGCCGATATCGTCGCAGAATGGGCCGGCACACACGGCCAACCGTTCGACCTCACCCTGACCGGTCCGGCCGGCGGTTCGTACCGCGCAGGGTCGGGCGGAGAGGCAGTCGAGATCGACGCCGTCGAATTCTGCTCGCTCTTGTCCGGACGCGGTGAGGCAACGGGGTTGCTCAGCCACCCACTCCCCCTCTGACCTTCGGGCGCGAGAACGTCTCAGGCGACCGGACCCGGTTCGAGCAACACTGCCACCATCCTGCACAGGTGCCGCACCTCGGACACCGTGGGCGCCAGTTCGTAGGCATGGTGGTGACACACGTTGCTGAGCCGGTTCCAGGCCATCGCGGCAGCGTCTGCGCGTTCGGTAGTGCCCAGGGACCGAAGAATGACCAGCTTCGACCGCATGCTCGCATTCGGAACCTCGGCACCCAACGCACGAAGATGCTGGTCCACCAGATCCTCCAACGCCTGCCGTGCGAGGAAAGCCGCCAATCTCGCCGAACTACCTGCCGCACCGACGTTTCCGTCGAGCAGACGCTCCGCGTTTCGCAATGCGATTGCCGTCACGAGCTCAAAATCCCGTCGACCACGCGGCCGAGATCCTTCACCGCGTCGACATCGACCGCCACCGCGTCACCGTGCACGCCCGCGTTGCAGAGTTTGAGTGTCGGCCACCGTTCCGGTCTGTAGGACAGCCACCCGCCCAGATCCTTGTCCGCATCACCGTGTACTGCCAACGCGAGCCGATTGCGAGTCTTCTTCACATCACCCCAGCGCTTCTCGGTGTCCTCGCGGCTCTCCCCCGCCCGATGCTGGGTTGCATAGAACAATTGCTGCGCAGCGGATTCCAGAGCCAACCGGAACAAACCCGGTGCGACGCGCCGCTTCACATCGCCAGGTACATTCTCGTCGCGCACCAGGGCGTACGCGTCGTCGACGTATCGCTTGGCTTGATTGAGCGTCTCTCTGACATGAATTCTCGACCCCGTCTCGCGCGTCACCTCCACCAATCGCGCATCGACGGCCATCTGCCGGATCGCGGTGGCGAGTCGGTCGTCGTGCGAGAAGACCACCACCTGCCGGGTCTCGGCCAAGCTCGACAGCACGCGAATGAATCCGTCGATCTTGGCAGGATCCATGGCCTGAATCGGATCATCGAGAACGATGAAGCGGAACGGGCTGTTCGGCGTCGTCGCCCGCGGAATGAACAACGCCAGAGCGAGCGCATGCAATTCGCCCTGACTCATCACCGACAACGCCTCCGACGGTGCACCGTCGACCGTTCCCTTCAACACCGCTTTACGACGAGTACTGCTTCCCTCCAGGCTGATTGCGCCGATATCGACGTTGCTTTCCTGCCGTAGTTCGGCCCAGATGTCCCTCGCCTGCTCTGCGATCGGCTCGAGTCGCTGATTACGCAGATCGATCGCGTGGGCGGTCATCCACTTCTTCGCAGCCTCGAGATCGGCCACGGTCGCATCCGTCTTGGCTGCCTCCCGTTCCAGCTGTACCCACGACGCGAGACGAGAAGCGATAGGCGCCCACGTGTCCTCCCGAGCCGCGATAGAGTCGAGTGCTTCCTGACGCAGGTTCTGGCCTGATTCACTGACCGCAATCAGCGTCGAGTTCAGGTGTTCTGCGAGGCCGGAAACAGATTCCGGCACAGCCCGAGCCGTCGCAACGGCCTCGTTGTATGCAGTCAGAGAGGACAACTCGACACCCGCGACAGTGTCGGCCGTGCTCGAGTCGTCGATCAGCATGCGAGCTGCGCGGCGCGCCTCGTCCAGATCGCGTCGGGACTGCTTGAACTGTGCGAGCTTGTCGTCGTCGGCATCGATCCGCGCACGGGCATGCGCGGCCCATGCGTCGTCGAGGGTTCCGGTTTCGCACACAGGGCACCGACCATCGCCGACCAGATCGTGTAGTTCCAGAGCAGTCCCCAGCAGCGTGTTTCGCTTGTCGGCAATCGCAGCGGCATCGTTGGCGAGATCGATGTTGTTCGCAACGGCGGAACGGACTGCGGCAACGACCGTCTCGATCTGTTCGGGCAGCGGTACCGCCAACCCACCGATGGTGCGCAGGCCCGACAAAGCAGGTGACTGCTCGGACGTCGAACCGGTTGCAAGAGATTGCACGGCTCCGACGTCAGGCTGGCGCTTCTTCAGCAGCGCCACGGCCTGCACTGCGCGATCGTCGTCGGATTCGGCCACGATGCGTTTGAGCTGGATCAACGCGTCTTTCGCCTGCTGGCGCGGCACTTTGGCGTTCTTCAACGCTGCAGTCAGCCGCTTCTCGGCGTCGGTGATCTCGTCGAGTCCGAGTAGTTTCGCCAACGCGTCGTACAGGGTCGACGGACTGTCTTCGACGAGACCGCCGATCTCGTCGTACGACAGGATCGGTCGGTGCAGTTCCACGGCAGACTTCCACCCGAGAGAATCGGTGCCGGGCGAGCGTTTTGCATTCCCGACCTGCGTCCATGTCTTGTTCTCGCGCAAGGCGGCATCAGGATCCCAGTCGACGCCGACGACGGTCCGTTCCGAACCCTCGATGGTGAGTCCGACGCGCACCTGGCACTGCGACGCGTCGTGCAGGTTGCGCCATGTGTCGGCCCACAGCTTGGCCTTGTTCTCCCATCGGTAGCTCTTGCCCGTGACTGCGAATTCGAGAGCCTCCGCAAAGCTGGACTTGCCGGAGCCGTTTCGGCCACTGACGATGGTGATACCGGGGGCGGGATGAAGCGTCAGCTCGGACTTGGGCCCGATACCGCGGAAGCCGGCCACCTCGATGGACGTCAGGAATGCACCGACAGGATCCTCCTGGGTCATGCCGTGCGCAGCCCGGCGGGCCTGCAAAAGAGTGACACCGTCGAGCTGATCGTCGAGTTCGGCAATGCCTTCGAGCGCGGCAAGGACGAGGTATTTGGCTTCGTCGGCCAAGTCCTGATCTGCGTCGATGGCGTCGAACACGACCTCCATGAGCGGTCTGTCCACGGCCTCGTCGGGCTTGGTCACCGGCACTCCCCTGTCGTGTCTGTCTGGTTCCCCAACCAGACCCCACAGTTCCATACGAGACCGACACTGCGCACCCGGACAAGGGGCGGACGCGTACACCGCAGCAGTTGGAAACACCATTTCCTTCATTGTCTCCGATCTGAAACATTGATACCTTGTCGGTAGCCACGAGCGCACCGAGGAGAGACTCCCGACGATGACACCGCCGACACACCCGTTCGACATGACGAGCCTCCAGGGCGTGATGCGTGCGGTGCTGCCCAGCCTCAGAGCCAGTGATGCGTCGGTGATTCGGCTGGTTCTCGATCAGCCGGAGTTCGTTCAGAACGCGTCGACGGCAGAGGTCGCCGAGCGCGCCGGTGTATCGAACGCAACCGTGGTTCGGGCGGCTCGAGCTGCCGGTTTCACGGGGTTCAGCGACCTGAAGTTCGCGGTGGCTCGGGCATCCGGCGGGGCAGGAATGTTCGTCCCACCTCCCCGCCTGACCGATGTGACGACACCCAAGGAACTCGTCGATTCGATCTTGTCGAGCCATGTCAACGTCATCGGAGCCGTCCGAGGAACCCTGAACGAGGAAGTCGTGCAGCAGGTCGTGGGCAAACTCGATCAGGCCGAACGGATACTGATATCCGGATCGGGCACGTCGTCGGCCGTCGCCGCCGACGCCGCGGTCAGGTTCACCTCGATCGGACTGATGGTCCAGGCGCCGGTCGATCATCTGTCCACGCTCGTCGTCGCCCGTCTTCTCCGCCCGTCGGACATCCTCCTCGCTGTCAGCCACACAGGAATCACTCCGCAAACCGTCGCTGTGGCCGAGGCCGCTCGTCATGTCGGCGCCACGGTCGTGGCCATCACCAGTTTCACTTCGTCGCCGCTCGTCGACATCGCCGATCACGTGCTCGTCGCGGGTGGCTCAGAGCTCGATTTCCAGCTCGCTCAATCCAGCAGTCGCCTGGCACACCTGACCGTCGTCGACATACTGCACGCGGGAGTTGCGTTGGCGGACATGGACCGAACTCGCCGCGCCGAGGCAATAGGCTTCGACACACCGGTCCGAGACCGACAGTGAATCACGCAGCACTCGGGCTGGTCGGTCTCGCAGCAATACTCCACGCCGTGTGGAACATTGCAGCAAAACGATTCACCGGGGACGCCGCCGTCTTCGTGTGGATGTACATGACGGCATCGGCCCTGCTGTGCCTCCCGGTAGCGCTGTTGTTCGGCCAGTGGACCGCATCATGGGCCTTGCTCATCGGCCCACTCGTGACGGCCGTCCTGCACATCGGGTATTCGCTGACCCTCCAAGTCGGTTATGCACGAGCCGATTTGAACGTGGTCTACCCGGTCGCACGCGGCACAGGACCGTTGATCACCGTTGTCGTCGCGGTCACAGTGCTCGGCGAACGCCCTGGAATTCTGCCGCTACTGGGCGGCGTGATCATTCTTCTCGGGATACTCGTCGTGACCGGGTACAAACGTCGCCAGAATGGTTCGGTGTCAACAGGAGTGCTGCTCGGATCCGCAACCGGTGCGATGATCGCCGCCTACACCCTGTGGGATCACTTCTCCGTCGTCACTCTCGACCTGTCGCCGGTCACGTATTTCGCGTTGGCGGTCTCGATGCAATCGCTGCTGCTCACGCCCAAGGTGGTCGGCAAGGGGGCGCAGTTGAAGAGCGCATTCGGGACCTATCGGCGAGAAGTCCTACTCGTCGGAGCGCTCTCCCCCGCTGCGTACATCCTGGTTCTCGTTGCAATGAAGTCCCTGCCGCTGTCGGTGGTCGCCCCAGCCCGTGAGTCGTCGATCGTCATCGGATCCTTGCTGGCGTGGTGGTTGTTCCACGAAAGCAACCCTGTCCGACGACTGGCAGGTTCGGCCGTCGTGCTCACGGGAATCGTGCTGATCGCCGCGAACTAGAGGTGACGGGGAATATCCGCTTCTGACCCCGGCGTAGTCGGGGTTGAACAATGACATCGTCAGCACACCCTCTTCGAAGACGCCGAATGCGAGCCCCAGCAGCAGTATCGTCGGCCAGCCTCTGCCCGTTCGTCGAGTCGGTTCTCGGATCAGAACTGCGCCGGCGCCGTACCACAGCGACAGCGGCAGAATGAGCGGCCACAGGTACAGCGGAAAGTCACCCAGGAAGAATTCCGCAACTAGCGGGGCGAGGAAGTACAGCCCGATCACGGGACTACGCACTGTACGCATGCTTCAACGGTGAGCCCGAAGTCGAGACCATGGAAGTGACAGAGGTCATGACTCCATTCGTTCGGATGTCACTCGATCACCTCGTCCGCACGATGCGCCCGAATACCTGACCGACGTCCATCCGCTGGTGAGCTTCAGCGGCTTCGTCGCGAGGAAGGACATCGTCGTTGACTGCGTAGATCTCTCCCCTCATAGCGCCCACGAAGAATTGGGCGCAATGTCCGAGGCTGTCCCGCCCGAACTCGAGGGGGGGTGTTTGCCCATAACCGGCAGACACAGACGATGATGTCTGCGTGACCCTGTGGATTGTTGCTGCCGGTGTCGAGCTCGCTGTCATTGTTGCGCTCGGCGTGCTGTTGATCGTGTCGCAGAAGAAGTTGAAGACCACCCGAGCTGCTCTGGACCGAGCACTCGACAGCTCGTCGAAGCGTCGTAAACGTCGTGGCTTGGTGCCGTTCGCGATCCGGACGACGTTCAACACCGCCGATTCGCTGATCAACAAGGGCTTCGGCGCGACGGTGCGTAACTCCGTCGAAGACCTCGCGGGCTGGGCGAAGGTCGAGCGGCCCGATCTCGCGCGGATCGCGGCCGACGGCGACGTGGTGGTCGTGTTTTCCGACATCGAAGGCTCCACGGCGCGCAACGAGGAACTGGGCGATCGCGGTTGGGTGAAGCTGCTGGAACGCCACAACCGGCTGATCACCAAGCAGGTGGAAGGCCACGGCGGCCACGTCATCAAGAACCAGGGCGACGGCTACATGATCGCGTTCACCGATGCAGGTCAAGCGGTGCGATGCGGAATCGCAGTTCAGGAGGCTCTGCAGGAGAATCCGGACAAGTGGGATCGGATCCGAGTCCGCATGGGCATCCACGTCGGCAGCTCGGTGCGCCGCGGCGACGACCTGTTCGGGCTCAACGTCGCGATGGCCGCACGCGTCGCAGGGCAGGCCGACGGCGGAGAGATCCTGATCAGCGAATCGGTACGCGAGAAGATCGGTCGTGCGTACGACATAGTCCTCGCCGAACCACGAGAGGTGCAGCTGAAGGGCATGAAAGGAACCCACCAGCTGTACCCGGTGGAAGTTCCCGCACTTCCTGCGCCGACGACCGTGCGGGAACTCGACTGACCGTCAGGGCACCAACACCACACCGATACCCGGAATGAGGGTGTCCACCCGCGGCGGCCCCCAGTACTCGCGCGAATGAGTCACGACGATGGCAACCGGCCCTGCACCCGTTCTCGCCACCACTTCCGTCGGCAAACCCTCTCCGGTGGTCTCGAGCGGAACGTTTCCGTTCGGAATCGCCGGATCGTACGGCGGCTTCTCGTAACCCGACAGCTCCCAGTGCCGCAGACCCTCCGAACCCGTTGCACCAGTAGCCAGATTGCGCCAATGCACCGTCAGGAACCGATACGGATACTGGGGGTCCCACGCAGCGACGTTCGCAGCGGAGATACTCACGACACCGGGCTCTGCTCCGACGGTCGTCTTCATCGGAATGGTCTGGAACAACCCACCCGGCACAGCACCCGGAGCGATCTGAAAGCCGGTGACCACCGGAACCGGCGTGATGCTGGTCTGCGGCGCCGCGGCAGCCGTGCCCGCACCCAGGACCAGCGAACCGAACAATGCCGTCGTAACCACGGCTCTTCGCAACACTTTTCGCATAACCTCTCCCCTCATGTGAATGGAAATGTAGGCCAGGGCCTACATCTCCACTCACGACACCTTCGCAAAACGGGCGGCAACACGTCTACCCCTACACCGATTCGTGACGGGGTCGTGACGCGAACTTCGTTAACGCCCACTCCCGCGGCATCGATTTTCCTGTCGAGAAGGTGCTGCACCCCGCATGCACCGGTGAGGGCTCTTCATGAAGCGTCTGTTCGTCACCACCATGGCCGTCTTCGCGGCAACAGCACTCGCAGCCTGCGGTTCTTCGGACTACCGGGAACCCGACACCGTCGCCGCAGTCACTGCAACGGCGACGCCGAACAGCACCGAAACTCCACTACCCGACAACGAACCTGCGCCCGAGGATCAGTCCACCCCCGGACCGAATCCGGTCACGATTCCGCCGACACCGTCACGCGATGACGTCAACGTCGATGCTCGCGATTTCGAGCGTGGTGACGGCCAGTACTTCTTCCGATCCCCGAGCGAAAACGTGTTCTGCGGCTTCAACTCCCAGAACGCGCCCGGGACGGTCGTGGGCTGCCAAGTCCGATACTCCGTGCCCGGCAGCAGCGGTCGGGAATGTCTCAACACCGAGAACAACACCTACGGAGTGCAGATCCTCGAAGGCGGCGCCGTCGAGCAGATCTGCACCAATCAGGGCATCTTCGTCGCCGACGACACGCCCGTACTGGAATACGGCCAAGTCATCGGAGTAACCGGAACGGTCTGCCGCTCCGCCGAAGTCGGAGTCGCCTGCTACAGCGGAGCTGACAGTGGGTTCATGATCTCCCGCGACGTCAACGTGACCTTCTGACCGGGTAACGAGGTTCACCGCGGAGTCGATTCACACAATGTCCCAACGACGATAGGACCGAAAAGTTGATCAAGAAAATCATTGCTGCGTCCGCACTCGCACTGGGCGCCACAGCCCTGGCAGCGACGCCGGCTTCGGCCGACGGAATTTACGATTCACCGTTCACCAGTGAGAACACAGAGCACTACGTCAGCGCATTCGACCCCGCCGCGTACGGTACACGCGGGTCTGACCCGCTCATCATCAGTCCCTACGGAGCCAACCAGCCCATCTACAGTTGGAGCTTCCACGGCCAAGGCCAGACGTGGCAGGTCGATCCGGCCGGCCAGGCACATCTTCTGCGGTCGATCCAACTCCCGGCCGGGTCTTCCACTTACACCTTCCGCACCATTTCAGTCTTCGACCCGTTCACGGTTCTCGACTACTGAACCGGCCTCTGTACGCGGTCTCCGGCTCAGCGGTGTTCTCTCACACCACGCACGAACCCTTCGACCGAGGAGACTGCGTCGGTCAATTCGACATCGGAATCGACTCGACGAATGACAGCACACTGTGCGATGACCGTGTTCGCGCGTTCGACCGTTCGCTCACCGGAGCTCGTGAGGGCCACGAGCAAGCGCTGTGAATGCGCGGAATCGCGGTACCTCTCGACCAGACCCGCACGTTCCAACCCGGCGACTGTCACTCGTATCGTGGTGCGGTGACGTGCGAGCCTGCGGCAGATCTGCTCGTAGGTCATCGGTCCGCATTGCCCTATGGTCCGCAGGATCTCGAACCTCGCCCAATTCAGACCCACCCGCGCAAGGGATTCCTCCAACCGCGCCTTCACCGCGTCCGTGTTGCGTAACAACGTCGCGATCGTCTCCATCGAATCGGCACGGGTGTCGGTGGCAGTGGTCATCAGCCGGCGACGACCGTGTCGACGCCCGACGCCGGCCGGCCGAGTACGAACTGCACGGCCGCGCTCCCGGCGAGGAAGTCGTGGTGGTCGTAGAAGTCGAACATCGCGCGCAACCGCGCAATCGCCCCCGTGGGCATCGACCCGCTCACCGAGTCCTGCCACTGGTCCAGAGAGATCTGTTCGATTTCCGCACCGGACCCCCGCAGGAGTTCACGAACCGACAGGGCCTGCGGACCGCCGAGTTCGTAGGTCGCGCAATGATGTCGTTCGCCTTCGGTCAATACGGCCGCGGCGACAGCTGCGACATCGTGCAGACGGACGAAAGAAAACCGGGTATCCGGACTGTAGGGCAACGTCACCCTCATCGAGTCACCCGACAACGCACCGGCGAAGTTCTCGACGTAGGCGCACGGCTGCAGCACCGACCACTTCAACGGAGATCGGTGCAGCTCGTCCTCGCATTTCGCTTTGTCCATGTGATGTGGCATCGCCGGAGTGTACGGCCACGCCACCGAGTGATACACGAAATGGTCGACGCCAGCAGAAGCCGCTGCGGTCAACGCATTTCGCAGCAAGTTGGGTTCGTCCGGATGGACATTGGGGGCGATGAAGTACACCGCCCGACACCCGAGGAGCGCTTTGCGCAGCCCGGCACCGGTTTCCAGCTCCACTTCGTGATCGAATTGCGAACGCGCTCGTCGCACGAGCCGTCGTACCCCCACCGTGTCCGCAAGCGCGTCGACCACTGCGGAACCGGTCTTACCCGCGGCGCCGACAACTGCGATGTCGGCGCCGCGGATAGTTCCGTTGCTCATGAGCCCGTCCTAGACGTAATCGTAGACGGCCGAGGTGTCTCCGCCGGAGAGTTGGGCGTATCCCGGGCCGCGATCGAAGAACGGTTCACTCTCACCGCGACCTCCGCGCAACTGCTCGCGCAGTGTCGCGGTGGCGTTGTCGTCGACCGACGGTGCGTCCCCGTCGACGATGACGACGCCGTAATCCTCCCGCGCGCCGTCCACCGAGACCTTGCGCCACGACACGTCCCGCAGAACTTCCTGGGTCGGCCGGTCAAGCGGGTCGCCCCACCCACCGCCGCCGGTAGTGCGGATGCGGATCACTTCCCCAGCCTTGATGGGTTCAGCGTCGGTGAGTGCGTCGAACTCGCGTTCGTTAGGGCCGTCAGGGTCGAGCACCACCGAGAACGGTCGACCGGCTTTGCCGCCTTTGACACCCCAGCAGGCCAGGATCGAACGGTCCGCGATGGACATGAAGTGCGCGTCCTTCAGCATCCGGATGTGCTTCTCGTACCCCAGACCACCGCGATACCGTCCGGCACCGCCGGAATCGACGGCCAATCCGAGCTTTTCGACGATGAACGGGAAACGGCTCTCACTGAATTCGGTAGGGAGGTTTCGCGAATCCGGCACGACGTGGATAGTGTCCTCGCCGTCCGCGTAATACCGGCCACCCGAACCGCCGCCGAGAACCTCGCGCATCAGGTATGAGTGCCCGTCGAAGTCCTCGCCGTAGACACCGGTGTACCGAATCGTCTCCTGATCGGCCGGCATGTTGCCGTCGACGGCCTTGGCGACCACACCGGACAGGACACCGAGCAGACGCAGGATCACGAACGTTCGAGCGTTCGTCGGAGCCGGAAAAATCGGGGTGATGAGCGTTCCCTTCTCGGGGAACTTCATCTCGATCAGCGGCACGACTCCCTCGTTGACGTCGAGTTCGGCCATGCGCTCGGGTGTGTCGGCGAGATTGCGCAGAATCGGCGCGAGCCACTTGATCAGGAAGTTGCCGTCCGCGTAGTCACCACAGTGATTGATGGGCCCCTTCGCCTGCGGGCCGGTCCCGGTGAAGTCGAGGATCAGCCGCTCGCCGCCCTCGTCCTCGGGCCTCGTCTTCGTCAAGGTGATGCGCTGAGTGTGCAGCATGGGCTCGTCGACGCCGTCGTGCTCCGCGTAGTCCTCCCACGTGTACTCACCGACCGGAATCTTGCTCAGAATCTCACGGCGGTACGTCTCGGTGGTCGCGTCCATCATCGCGTCGAAGCAGGATTCGATGGTGTCCACGCCGTAACGCTCGAACAACTCGGTCAGTCGACGCGCACCCATCAGGCACGCCGAGCATTCGGCATCCAGATCGGCGGCCAAAGCGTCGGGCATGCGGGAGTTGCGCGTCATGATGCGCAGAGCTGCCTCGTTGGCCACTCCCTGATCCCAGAGTTTGATGGGCGGAACCATCAACCCTTCTTCGTACACGGTCGTCGCACCGGACGGCATGGAGCCCGGGCAGCAGCCGCCGATGTCGTCGTGATGCCCGAAGGCCTGCACGAAGGCAACCACCTTCGGTTCCGAATCGGGAGTGGTACGAGCGAACACCGGGACCGTGACGCAGAGGTCAGGGAGGTGGCCGATTCCGCCTTCGGACAGGTAGACATCATTGTGGAAATAGACGTCTCCGGGCTTCATCGTCTCCAGGGGGAAATCACGGGCGATGGGGTGCACCAACGCAGAGTACGAACGACCCGTCAACTTACGCAGATTGCGATCGTGGATGCCGGCACGGAAGTCGTGGGCATCGCGGATCATCGGCGAACGGGAGGTCCGCGAGATGGACGTCTCGACCTCCATTTCGACGCTGGCAAGGTAGCCTGCGACGATCTCGACGAGGATCGGGTCCGGGATCGCACCGTCGGTCTCGGTCAGTCGGTAGGGCTTGGCTACGGTCGCGGCCGCAGCATCGAGTACAGCAGTCATCACTTCGCTCCGTTCGAGTCGAAAGTCTTGGAGATGCGGATGTTTCCGTGGGTGTCGATTCGCGCCGAGAATCCGGGGTGGATCGGGACGGTGGAGCTGAATTCCTCGATGACGGCTGGACCGTCGATCGTGTCACCAGCACCCAGGCGAGCACGGTCGTAGACGGTGGTATCCACCCAGGAGTCGAAGTAGGACTTGCGGGAACCGGTTCGGGCAGACTCGGAACCTGAACCGGCTGCAACCGTACGGGCGGCCGGACGCTGAATGGGCCCGATTCCGCTGACTCGCAGGTTGACCCACTCCACGTGCTGAGCGTGGTCGCCGCGGAAGTCGTAACCATACAGCTCGCGGTGCGCCTCGTGGAACGCCTCGGCGGACGCGTCCATGAGTTCGGGCGTGATGGGCCCGTCGCCGACAGGAACGCGGACCTCGAACGCCTGGCCCATGTACCGGAGGTCGGCAGTGCGCGCGTACCGGCGTTGCGTCTCGTCGAAACCTTCGTCGGCGAGGGCGATCTCGGCCTTGCCGGCCAGTGCATCGAAC
Source organism: Rhodococcus sp. RS1C4 (assembly GCF_002258225.1). Classification (NCBI taxonomy): domain Bacteria; kingdom Bacillati; phylum Actinomycetota; class Actinomycetes; order Mycobacteriales; family Nocardiaceae; genus Rhodococcus; species Rhodococcus sp. RS1C4. The sequence continues at coordinate 96,845 of NZ_NOXZ01000034.1, forward strand.
AGCTCCTGCAGCTCGGCGGCCTGCAACCGGTCGTGACGACCGACGTGCGTCTGGACGTAGTCGTTGCGCACGTCGACGGTGAGCAGTCCGAATGCCGACACGTTGCCCGGGTCGAGTGGTACCAGCACGTCCTTGAGACCGAGAATGTCGATGAGCCTGCACGCGAGGAGCGAGCCCGAACCACCGAAGGTGACAAGGGTGAAATCCCTGACGTCGAGACCACGCTTGACGGTGATCTGCCGCAACGCATTCGCCTGGTTCCACGCCGACACCTCGAGGATACCGACGGCGCACTCCTCGAACCCGAGTTTCAACTCTGTCGCCAACTGCTCCAGCCCTTTTCGAGCGAGCTCGGTGTCGAGTGGAATCTCACCACCGAGCAAGTGCGGTGGGATCCGGCCGAGCAGCACGTGGGCGTCGGTGATGGTCGGCTCGCTGCCACCCTTGCCGTAGCACAACGGTCCCGGATCAGCACCGGCCGATTGAGGTCCGACGCGAAGGGTGCGCTCGGGAGTCATCCAGGCAATCGACCCGCCGCCTGCACCAACGGTCACGACGTCGATCATCGGAATCTTCGACGGATAGTTCCCGACGCGTCCCTCGGTGGTCAGCGCAGGCTCGCCCTGTACGACAACGGTGACGTCGGTCGATGTTCCACCGCCGTCACACGTGAGAACTTGGTCGACGCCTGCAGCGTCGGCGATCAGTGCTGCACCGAGGGCACCCGCTGCCGGACCGGACAAGACCGTCGTGATCGGCTGGTGCACGACCTCTTTGGCCGAGAGCACGCCGCCGTTGGACTTCATGACGTAGAAGGGGATGTCTCGGGCTTCACCGTCGGCAGTGGAGAACTCACGCAGCCGGTTGGCGATGTTGTTCACGTAGTTGCGGATGTTCGGCTTCACGGCAGCGTCGACGAGTGTCGTGATGGACCGCTCGTACTCGCGGTATTCGCGCAGAACCTGGCTCGAAATGCTCACCGTCGCTTCCGGGAACACCTCGTCGAGGATGTCGCGGACCCGCTCCTCGTGGGACGGGTCGGCATAGGAATGCATCAGGCACACCCCGATCGTCATGATCCCGCGATCCTTGAAGAACTGAGCAGCGGTGCGGACACTTGCCTCGTCGAGTGGACGAATCTCGCGGCCGTCGAACGCAAGACGACCACCGACGGTTTTGACTCTGTCCGCCGGAACGATGCGATCGGGCTTGACCCAGAAGTAGGAGTTGCCGTAGCCGTCGGGCACCGACTGACGGGCGATCTCGAGCACGTGCTCGTAGCCCTCGGTGGTGATGAACCCCAGGTTCTCTACCTTGCCCTCGAGCAGCTTGTTGGTAGCAACCGTCGTGCCGTGGCTGACCGCGCCGATACTCTCACCGCTCTCACCGAGCTTCTCGAGCACCTTCTCGATGCCGGTGAGGAATCCCTCCGCGGGGTCTGCCGGCGTCGAGGGTGTCTTGGTGGTGACCATGGCGCCGGTCTCGTCGTCGACCGCGACGATGTCGGTGAACGTGCCACCGGTGTCGATACCGATCCGAATCTTCCTGGAATCCACTGCTGCCTCCGTGTAGTCGCTGGCGTGTAATGCCATTTCACAGCGTGTGCATCACGTAGTCGTTGGCAGATTTTGCCCAACACTGCGGGCGGTCTTCGGCATCCAGTGAACAGGCACGAAGAACGCCCCGAACCGGACGGGTTCGGGGCGTTCAGCATGGAGTGGGACCCCGGTTTCCGGAGCGAACGTCGGGCGGAGTGAGTGCCGGACGGGGGAACGGTTGAAGTGCAGACCTATTTCGACCGTCCGAGTACGCCGCCGATGACTACACCGGTGAGGGCGATGGCGGCTCCCAGGGCAGCGCTGACCACGACGGTACGGATGTCCGCACCCCCCGCACTCGCCACGGCCACGGAGGGTGCAGATGCTGCTGCGACCTGCCGGTCCGGCTGCGCCGCATCCGTTTCACCGGCCGGTGCGGCCTCGGGTGTCGACGACGGAATGCCGTTGGCGATGACCCCGTCGATGCTCTTGAAGAACACTCCGGCCATCTTCTTCGCGACGCCGGTGATCATGCGCTGCCCGACGCCTCCGACCATTCCTCCGACGACCGCGTCGGCGTCGTAGGAGAGCAGGGTGCCGCCCTCGTTCTCGGTCAGGGTGACCGTGACGTCGGCTTTTACCGTTCCCGGGGCACCCGCGCCAGACGCCGTCATGACGAACGAATGGGGCCGATCCTGTTGCGAAAGAACGACTTCACCGTCGTACACTCCCTTGATGGACGCGACTCCGGCCATGATGGACAGCTTGTAGTGGTTGTCCGTCAGCTGTTCCAGTGACTGCACCCCGGGAATGGTCGCGGCGAGTACGCGTCCGTCCTGCAGGTTGTCGTACACCTCCTCGCGAGGTGCCGTGAGCTGTGCGGTGCCGGCGATTCTCATGAATTCTCCTGTGCTGACTGGTGCGCGAGGCGGAGCTCGAACAACTCCGACGGTGAGATAGGCATGGATGTGATGGGGATGCCTTCGGCGTTCTCGATGGCTGCGGCGATGACGGCGCTGGTGGGGATCACGCCCGCTTCGCCTGCACCCTTCATTCCCAATGGGTTCAGGCCCGACGGCGTCACCGTATGGTCCATTTCCAACGTGTTCGGCATCTCGGTGACGAACGGCATCAGAAAGTCCATGTAGGAGGCGTTGAGCATCTGCCCGTGCTCGTCGTAGACGATCTTCTCGTACAACGCTCCGCCGATGCCCTGCGCCACTGCACCCTGGACCTGTCCTTCGACGATGCGGGGATTGATGACATTGCCGCAATCATGAATGACGACGTACCGCAGCACGGTGATCTCGGCGGTGATCGGATCGGTTTCGACGATGGCAGCGTGCACCCCAGACGCGAAGGTCGAGTGCGGCGGCGAGTAGTACCCGGTGGCTTCGAGCCCAGGCTGGTCGCCCTCCGCAATCGGCGGTTTCGTCATGTCCGGGTTGGTCTTGGCGAAACCCGTGGCCAGCTTGGATTCCTTGTCGAAGGCGTAGCGCAGCGGATTCGACAGCACCGCGACGACGCTGAGAGGTACCGATGTCCCGTCGACACCGGGTTCGGTGCCGACCACACACACATGTCCCCCGCGCAGCTCCAGATCACTCGGATCCACCGAGAGGATTCCCGACGCCACATTCTTCGCCTTCTCAGCGACCATCTGCGCCGCGACATGAAACGCCGAACCCGACATCACCGCACCACGTGAGGCGAACGTACCGACGGCGTAGCCGAAGCGACGGGTGTCGCCGGTGACGATCTCGACGTCGGACACCTTCACGCCCAGGTCGTCGGCGACAATCTGCGCGAACGCGGTCTGATGTCCCTGCCCCTGCGTCGTCAACCCCGTCGCGGCCTTGACCTTGCCGGACGTCTCGACGACAACATGTGCGCCCTCGTACGGTCCCGGTCCGGTTCCTTCGACGTACGCGCCGATACCGATGCCGACAGTACGACCCTCGGCTCGCGCCTTCCTCTGGTACTCGGGAAAGCCATCCCAGTCGACGAGCTTCTTGAGTTTGTCGATGCCGGCCTGGTAGTCGCCCGTGTCGTAGATCAACGGGCGCCCGTCCTGGAACATCAGCCCGAAGTCGTACGGCATGTCCTCGGGCCGAACGAAATTGATCTCACGAACGGCGATCTTGTCCTTGTCGAGATGATCGGCGATGGCGTCCATCGCACGTTCCATCGCGAACACCGCCTGAGGCCGTCCGGCGCCGCGATACGGCGTGACCAGCACCGTGTTGGTATAGAGCGAGTACGCGTCGACGCGGAAGGACTTCGGCTTGTACGGTCCCAGCACCTGTGTGGCCGTGTTGATCATGACGATGATGCCGTAGGGCAGGTACGCGCCGTTGTCGTGCCAGAACGTGAAGTCGAAAGCGAGCAGATGTCCGTCGTCGTCGAAACCGATCTCGACCTTCTGGATCTGGCCACGCTCGTGGGCGCTCGAGATGAAATGCTCACGGCGGTCCTCAACCCACTTGACCTCGTTGGAAACGCCGGCGCGGCCGAGGCGTCGGGCAGCCCAGGTGACCATGACCTCCTCCGGCCAGGGATGGACGATCTTGACACCGAAACCGCCGCCGACATCGGGCGCGATGCAGTGAACTTTGTTCAGTGCCATGCCGAGTCGAGCTGCGATGGCGGCGCGCGCGGACGTGGAGGTCTGCGTCGACGTCCAGAACGTCAGTACGTTCTCGTCGCCGTCCCAGCGGGCGTAGACGCCTTTGCCTTCCATGGGCATCGAGGCGGACCGCTCGATCTCGAGATCCAATGTCAGACGGTTGGGTGCAGCCGCCAGTTCGGCGTCGACATCGCCGAATCCGTGTTGTAACCGTGCCGCGACGTTGTCCGGCACATCGGCGTGGACCGCCTTGGCGGCAGTGCGCGCGGTGTCGATACCCACAACAGGGTCCAGCATCTCGTACGTCACGTCGATCTTCGCGCACGCATCCTCGGCGATGTAGCGGTTGTCCGCGACGACCATGGCGATGGCCTCACCGACGTGGTTGACCTCGTCCTTGGCCAGCGGATATCCGTTGCGCGCGGCGACGATCGCGGGATGCGGAATAAGCAGTGGCAGATTCTCCGCCATCTCCTCCGAATCGTCGACCAGATCGTCGTAGATGTAGATGGCGTGAACGCCTGCCACATCGAGCGCCGGATCGATGTCGATGTCGATTATTTTCGCGTGCGCGTGCGGGGAACGCACGAACGCCGCGATCAGCGCGCCGTGGCCGAGGTCGTCGAGGTAACGGCCCTGCCCACTGAGCAGACGCGTGTCCTCCTCCCGCGGAATGGGCTTGCCGAAGAACTTCTCCGACGCGCCTACCACGTGCGCGGTGTCGATCTGGGTTGTCATGCCCTCCCCGCCTTTCCACCGACAGGTGCAGTCGCGCCGCGGACCTTACGGTCGAGCGCGTCACGGGTGGCTTCGTCGTCGACGCCGAGCGGGAACTCCCCCGCCCGTTCACGTTTGATCTCGGCGGCGCGGAGCACCGATGCACGAATGTTCTGATATCCGGTACAGCGGCACAAGTTTCCGGCAATGGCATCGGTCGCTTCGTCGTGCGTCGGATTCGGGTTGTCCTCGAGGAATGCCGCGATCGTCGTGACGAATCCCGGAGTACAGAAACCACACTGAAGACCGTGGCAGTCCTTGAACGCCTGCTGCACCGGGTGCAGCGTGCCGTCGGGTTCGACGAGTCCCTCCACCGTCGTCACCGAGTGGCCTTCCAAGCCAGCTGCGAGCACGAGGCAGGATCGGACAGGCTTCCCGTCCAGCAACACCGTGCACGCCCCGCACACACCGTGCTCGCAGCCGACGTGTGTTCCGGTGCGGCGCAGGTGATGTCGAATCGCATCCGACGCCAGGGTCCGAGACGGCAGGACCGCGGTTTCGGTGACGCCGTTCAGCGTGAACGTGACGGCGACGTGATGCTCGCCGGTGTCGGCCTGCAGCTCCGCGAGCTGATCGTCGATGGTTTTGTCAGGCATTGGTTCTGCTCCTCACGAGTGTGCGTGCGTCCGCGGCCGCCGCGAGTCCGACTCGACTGGTCAGCGCAGACACCAGCTGAGAACGGTAAGCGGCCGTGGCATGGATGTCGGCGTCGGTCTCGACGGTGTCGCGGGCCAGCTCGCCCAGCGCACGCCACTTGGGGTCACGCTCGTCGGTCGCCGACGCCCCGGCCAGGGTGTCGCTGTAATCGACGACGAGACCGAGCTCTCCTGCCGAAATGTATGTCATCTTCGCGGTGACGACGTAGTCGTCCACCACTTCCACCTGGGCCGCGACACCGACCAACGCGTAGTCGCCGTGCCGTCGGGCAATCTCGTCGATAGCGGTACCGACTCCCGCTCGCGCTGCCGGTACGCGCACGGCCAGAGCGATCTCGTCGGGCTCGAGCGTGCTCTCGAGCGGCCCGGCGAACAGGTCGGCGGACGCGATCACGCGCTGACCCCGCGTCGACTGCACCGTGACCTCTCCGCCGAGCAGCGACAGCACGGCCGGCATCTCGGCCGAGGGATCCGCGTGCACGATCGATCCGACGGTGGTGCCGCGGTTGCGAATCGTCGGATGCGCCACCAGATGCAGGCCTCGGCTCAACAACGGCTGAACTTCTCGGGCTGCAGGGTGATCGTGCAGTACCGAGTGCGTGACCAGCGCGCCGAACTCGACGCCCGAATCACCGGAGGCAACAATCGAATCGAGGTCTCGCACCGCTCCGATGTCCACGATGTGCGCCGGTGCGGCCAACCGCATCGACAGCAGCGGGACGAGTGACTGACCACCCGCCATGACCTTGCCCTCATACGAGACCTCGGCGAGTATCCGGCACGCCTCCGGGATCGTGGTGGGCCGGTGGTATGTCAGCGGCGACGGTTTCATGTCTCGATCCTGCCTGTCCGGAAACGAAGGTAACTTGTCTACTTGTGACAACAGTCACGCACGATGCCTGTCACAATCAGGTCAGTTGTTTGCTCGGTGTCGATCCCTCGGACGTGCCCGATGTGTAACGGTCCAACTCGGGATTGCGGGCTCCGACGAATCGGCACAAGTGGTACATGAGGATCACGACGATCGTGCCGAGCGAGATGCCCCCGAGGGAGAAGGTGTCGCTGAACGTCAGGGATACGTCGCCGATACCGATGATCAGGCCGGCAGCAATGGGCATCATGTTCAGCGGGTTGCCGAAGTCGACGCCGTTCTCCTTCCAGATCTTGGCTCCGAGCAGGCCGATCATGCCGTAGAGGACAACGGTGATGCCGCCGAGCACACCGCCCGGGGTGGCCGAGATGAACGCGCCGAACTTGGGCGAGAAACCCAGCAGCATGGCAACGATGCCGGCCACGGTGTACGCGGCGGTGGAATAGACGCGCGTAGCGGCCATGACGCCGATGTTCTCGGCGTAAGTGGTCGTCGGTGAGCCACCGACGCCGCTGGCGATTGCCGTGGCGAACCCGTCACCGGCCAACGCACGGCCCATGTACGGGTCGAGGTCCTCCTTGGTCATTTCCGCGACAGCTTTGACGTGACCAGCGTTCTCCGCGATCAACGCGATGACACCGGGCAGAACCAGTACGACGAACGTGAGGCTGAACGACGGGGCGTGGATGCCGACGACACCGTTGGCCTCGTCGGAGAACGGCGGTAGACCGAACCAGGAGGCCGACGCAACAGGGTCCCAGTTGACGCGGAAGTGCTCGGTGATCTCGCCGACGTTCGCGTCGTACGACGTTATCGGCCCGGAGAGACGGTCGAGCGCCCACGACGCGGCGTAACCGAGGATCAACGCGAGGAAGATCGCGATCCGACCCATGAAGCCGCGAAGCGCGACGGACATGATGATCAACGCTGCCATCACGAACAGCGCGATCCATTGGTCCTGCGGCCAGTAGAGGCCGGCCACCACCGGTGCGAGGTTGAAGCCGATCAACATGACCACCGCCCCGGTGACGGCGGGCGGAAGCAACTTGAAGATGAGGCGGCCGCCGAGGAAGTGGACAGCGACGCCGATGAGCCCGAGCACGAGGCCGGACACCAGGATCGCACCGGTGACCTCCGCCGAGGTGCCACCCTGCGCCCGAATCGCGGCGATGCCGCCGACGAACGCAGCGGACGTTCCGAGATAACTCGGAATCCGGCCCTTGACCACCAGAAGGAAGAAGATGGTACAGAACCCTGACATCATCACTGCCAGTTGCGGATTCAGACCCATGATGATCGGAAACACGAACGTCGCGCCGAACATCGATACGACGTGCTGGCCACCGAGTCCGATGGTCCGCCCCCAGCTGAGCCGTTCACCGGGAGCGACGACTTCACCCGGCGCCACCGTCTTGCCATCCCCATGCAACGTCCAAATCGGCATGTTCAGCCTTTCACGAAGAGGAGGGCGCCCGCGTTCTGTGTTCCAGCTCACAGATCGCCCGTGGTGAACCTGAACGTTATTACAGGCGGAGAGGGCCCGAGTGATGACAATCTGACAGATCGAGCGGGCTCGGATTGGCAGATTTAGTGATTGATGCCGCGCATCGCGATTATCTTCAGTGCTAAAGACAGGTCCAACCGCAATTCCGGCTGCTCGGTGAACGAGCCCAGGATTTTCTCCAGCTTCACAACCCTGTAACGCAGTGTGTTGTAGTGGAAATGGAGCTTCCGGGCGGTCTCCGCGATATTGATGTTCGTTGCCAGTAGCGCTTCGAGTGTGTTTCGCATGTCCTGCGCCTCCGCAGTGTCCTCGGTCAGCTCACGCAGCGTTTCTCGCGCGAAGTTCTCGAGCTCGTCCTCGTCCTCCACGAGCGACAACAGGCGGTAGACACCCAGGTCGTCGAAATTCGTGAGCGACCATTGACCCGAAATGCGACGACCGACAGTCAACGCCGTGCGAGCCTGGCTGTAACAGGACGGAACGCCGTCGGTCGAGCCCGCAGTGCGCGATACTCCCACACTGAACGGCCTTCTGCCGCCGCCACCTTCGCCGCGAACGACGTTCACCAAATCCCGCACCAATGCCATCGTGTCGGACCCGACGCCCATGACTATGACCGTTTCTCCAGTCAGTGCCGTCACCGCCGCGCCGGGGTCCCGGTGCGCGATCGCGCCGGAGAACGCCATCGCCTGACGATCGACGACAGGAAGTCGGTGCACCGAACTCGACGATTCGTCGACCACCGGATCAGGTTCGATACTGACGATGACCAAGGGCCTGTCGAAATCCCAGCCGAACGTCTTGGCATGCGAGACAACGTGATCCGAGTCTCCGGCACGACCCAACATCAGATCGTGAATGAAGTTTGCCCGGTGCCGTTCCTCGACCGACGCCACTGCCTGCTGACGAGTCACCACCAGTGCACACACCGCAGCCGCGCGCTCCACTAGGTACAGGTCGTGTTCGGCCATCTCGCGGTCCCACGCGAACAGCGCCATTCGCCCGTGGTCGATGTGGTTGGCGGAGACGGCCGCGACCGCACTGGCGTGGCCGTCGAAGACGTGCATGCCGAGACCGCCTTCGACGGTGTCGGTTCGGAGCCGCCCCGTCGAGTCGAGGGCGGGACTGGTCGACAACCTCCTGCGTCCGCCCGCATCGCCCGCTCGACAGATCTCGCGGCCGTCGGACGTGGTCAGCAAGACGGTGCCGTTCAACTCACGCGACGCTACCTCGGCCAGATCCGTCAGGCCACCTCCTGCCATGACGATGTCGACCAACAGCTTTCTGATGCGCTCGGCTTCGAACATCGCGCCGACTTGCGCCGCTTCGATGCGCGCTCGACCGCGGGCGAGTGGGTGGTCGCCGTCGCCGTGATAGGCGATGATCGGAAGCTCGAGCTGTGCAGCGGCATCGATCATCTCCGGTTCGAGATTCCAGCCGTCACTGTTGAACTGCACCGCCAGCGCCACGACTCCACGCGAGCTCAGACGCCCAACGAACGTCGACGCCGCCTCGGTCAGCAGGCCGAGCGTGCGCGGAGACGTGATCAACAGCTGACCACTCCGGAGCCACGGCCCGATGTCCGGAACCGCCATGAACCCGACCCCGTGTACTGCCACCCCGTCGACATCTCCCACGACGACCGAGGAGGACGGCAACAGCGCCGATCGAAGCAGCTCTTCGAGTGGAATCTCGCTGTCCAGAATGGGTACGGACACTGGGCTGGCACCTCGGTTTTCGTTCGCGGGGGAAACGTCGATCCTAACGCTCACTGCCCCGCGCGGCAGGACAACAGGTCAAGCAGACGAAACGAGCCCGTGAATCGGTCCGCGGCCGAAGCGCAGTTCGTCGCCACTGGAACCACGTACCGTCTTGGTGACCTCCGCCATCACCGACAACGCAGTCTCTGCGGGAGTTCGAGCTCCCAGATCGAGTCCGATAGGCGAGTGCAGGCGGGCGAGCTGCTGTGCGTCGATTCCTCGCTCGCGCAGTAGATCCACCCGTCGCGCATGGGTGGACCGACTGCCCATCGCGCCCACATACCCGGCGTCGGAACGCAGGGCGATGTTCAGCAACGGGATGTCGAATTTCTCGTCGTGGGTGAGGACGACGATCACCGTTCGCAAATCGACGGGAGCCTCTGCCAAGAACTTGTCCGGCCACCGGACGATCACCTCGTGCGCCGACGGAAATCTCGCGCGTGTCGCGAAGACTGGCCGGGCGTCGATCACGCTGACGTGATACCCGGCGAACACACCGAGTGTGCTGACAGCCGTTGCGAAGTCGATTGCCCCGAAAACATACATGCGTGGCAGTGGCCGGTGGAAGTCGACAAGAACGTCACTATCGGCCAGCGTCCCGGCCGCTGCGACGAACACGTCGGACTCACCGTATTCGAGCCTGGCGATGATGTCCCGAACCTGCGTCCGTGTCAGGTGCAGATCCCCCGAGGCAGACTTGGCGTCGACGATCAGATGCCGTGACGGCATGCCCGTGGCGAGGGTGGTCAACACGGCAACCGGTTCGTCCGCAGCAAGTCGGCGGCACACGTCCGACATCGGAGAATCCCCGTGATGGACGAACTCCACCAGTACCTCGATGCGTCCCCCGCACGTCAACCCGACGCCGTATGCGTCGTCGTCGGTGACGTCGAATATCTCGACGCGCGAGTTGCCGTCGGCAAGTACGTCCCGAGCCGTCTCGTACAGCGCGCTTTCTATACATCCGCCGGACACACTGCCGATCACCTCGCCACGGCGGTTCACCGCCATAGCAGCGCCCGGCCTGCGAGGGGACGATCGCCACGTGCGGGTCACGGTCGCCAGCGCGGCATCGTCTCCGGCTTGCAGCCATGCGTACAACTGAGGTGATATCTCACGCATCGCTCGATCCTCCGTTCACTCGCCTGGACTCAGGTTATAAGCAACGGACTGGCTGCCCGGGCACACATAGCGCCGAAAAGTCGGCGTCGTCGTTGTGCAATGTCGCCGTCGCGCCGCCCCCGGTGCCTCGGCCATCGTCTGAGGGCATACCAGTGGACGAGACGAGCGAGGGATACTTTCGATGGACGGATTACTCAGCGGGACGAAAGTTCTCGATCTCACCAGGGCACTCGCCGGCCCGTTGTGCACATCACTGCTGTCGGACTTCGGCGCCGAGGTGATCAAGGTGGAACCACTCGGCACCGGCGACAGTTCACGTCAGTGGCCACCGTTCGAGGACGAGCGAAGTCTGTACTTCACCTCGGTCAACCGCGGCAAACGATCTGTCGCCGTGGACTTCAGGAGCAACGACGGCCGAGAGATACTGCGGCGCTTGGTCCTCGATGCGGATGTGCTGATCGAGAACTTCCGGCCCGGCGTGCTGGTCGACATGGGACTGGACCCCGACGAACTCGAACGCGAGAATCCGCGGTTGATCATCATGAGCGTCAGCGGGTTCGGACCCGTCGGGCCGGATCACCTCGCCGCCGGGCTCGATCAGGTCGCGCAGGGAATGTCCGGCCTGATGTCGGTGACCGGCGATGCAGGCAGCGCACCGATGCGCGTCGGAATTCCGATCGTGGACACGGTGTCCGGCATCTACGCCGCGCTCGGAATCTCCGCAGCGCTTGCAGCGCGTGAACGCGACGGACGCGGACGACGCGTCGAGACCTCCCTACTCGAGTCCGCAATCTCCATCATGACGTTTCAGGCACAGAACTACATCAGCACCGGCCGTGTGGCGCAGCCCACCGGCAACACTCACCCGTCCATCTCACCGTACGGCGTCTTCGACACCGCCGATTTTCCCATCACCATCGCCACTGGAACCGAAAAGCACTGGACAGCGCTCACTTCGGTACTCGGCGCGCCCGAGCTCGCCGACAAGCCCGAATACGCGGACGGCAAACTCCGCCTACAGCACCGCGACAGCCTGACCAAAGAAATTCTCGAACTCCTGACGGCCAAGACCGCGGCGGAATGGATCACCGCAATGCGTGCGGTCGGAATACCGTGCGGCCCGATTCACACCATCGACCAAGTCTTCGCCGACCCGCAGGTGCGTGCTCTGAACATGGTGCAGGACACCGAGACCCCCGACGGACGTCGAACGCCCGTCGTGCGTGGCCCGTTCTGGGTCGACGGCAAAACGCTGCCGGTCAAGAGTGCGCCGCCGCTCGCACTCGGCGCAGACACCGTCGAGGTACTCACCGAACTCGGCCTCAGCGCCGACGACATCATCGACCTGCGCAAGCGCGCAGTCATCTGACTCGGTCTCGCCCGCCCTTCCGCGTCAGGGGCGGGCGAGTGTCTCGGCCACCGCGAAAGCGTCGCACTCACGCCAGGGCTGAGCGATGATCTGAATACCGATCGGCAAACCGTTGCGTGCGCGGGCTATCGGTACCGTCACGGACGGGAGACCGAGCACGCTGATGGCGCGTGAGCTCGCGAGGGCATCCATCCACGTCAACTCTCGGCCGTCCACGGAGAAGCGTTCGAGCCCCACCGGCGGGGCCAGAATCGACGCCACCGGCATCAGCAGAACATCACCCATCTCAGCTCTGAACTGCCGGATCAGCTTCGCCCGTGTCGCCCACAACTCCTCCGCGCCCGAGACCCGCGGAGCCTCGAGGGTGGATCGGAACTCGTCGGTGAGCAGATCCATGCGGTCGCCGACCATGGCCCGAACATCGGAGTGCGACTCTGTGGCACGCAGTGCGCCGAACAGTGAATTCGCCTGCGCCAGAGCGCCGCCCTCGTAGCGTCGTGCACCCAGCGCGGCCGCCGCAGCCTGGACTGCATCGACGATCTCGACATCGACAGGAACCGTGCCGTCCCCCGAAGCCCACGTGACGGTGGGCGCATCTGCCGGACGCGAACACGACGGGCCGGAAAGCACGTCGAGTGCGAGCTTCACATCGCCCAGATTCCGTGCAAGTGGACCTATCGTCTGAATGACTCCGTGCGCTGTTACCGGGTTCACCAGCACATGCCCATCGTCGAGCACACCGGGAAGCTGCCCGGTTCCGTCGATCCGGCCCTGTGTCGGGCGCACGGACATCAACCCTGTGCAATGAGCCGGCCACCGAACCGAACCACCGAAATCGGTCCCCAACCCCAGCACACTGAACCCCGCCGCCACCGACGCCGACTCACCTCCGCTCGATCCACCCGGAGAGCGCGGCATCCCGTCGGCGATCAGCGGACTCGCCGTCGTGCCGAACAGATCGTTGCGTGTCAAACCGCACGACCCGAATTCCGGAGCATTCGACTTGCCCACCAGAACCGCGCCTGCGTTCTTGAACGCAACCACCGCAGCGGCGTCGTGCACCGGGATGTTCGACGCCAATGCCCGCGACCCGGCAGTGGTACGGACCCCGGCGGTAGCGATGGTGTCCTTGACGCTGAACGGCACGCCCGCCAACGGGCCGAGTGTTTCCCCGGCCTTGCGCCGGCGATCGAGATCGTCCGCCGCCGACAACGCCTCGGATCCGCAGACGGTGACCAGCGCGTTCAGCTTGTCGTTGCCGCGCTCGATCGCAGCCAGATGCTCGGAGACGACCCGGCGGGCGGTAACTCGCCCGTGTTGCACGTCGTCGGCGATGGCCCTGGCCGATCGCCCCACCCAGACTCCACCGTTCATTGTCGTGAACCTACTTTTCCTGCAGTGGGCAACATACGACCACAATCGACACAGAATCGCGGTCGACGCTGGCAACGTCTGCCACATCGACCGGAGCATCGGAGAGGAAGAATGACGGGAATGCCCGTGAGTTGGATGCGTGTGGTCGCCGTTGTGTTCGCCGTGAGTTGGGGTGCGAACCAGTTCGCTCCGATGCAGCTGGTGTACCGGGACACGTCCGGCCTGACGAGTACCGCGTTCACCGCGATGCTCGGCACGTATGCGCTGGGGTTGATTCCGTCGTTGCTGTACTTCGGAAGACTCTCGGATCGAGTCGGTCGCCGCGCGATCGTCCGACCGATGGTCGGCGTCGCGATGGTGTCGACGGTGATTCTCGCTCTCGGCGCCGACATGCCCGGCCTGCTGTATCTCGGTCGCGTGCTGGCCGGTGTCGCGTCCGGCATGGCCTTCACCGCAGGCGGTGCCTGGATCAAGGAACTCAGCGACAGTCCAGGCGCAGGTGCGCGTCGTACCGCGGTCGCGTTGTCGGCGGGCTTCGGCTGCGGAGCATTGTTCGCTGGACTCATCGCACAGTGGCTACCGATGCCCGACGTACTGCCCTATCTGGTCCACCTGGTGATGATGGTCGCCACGGGCGCATCGGTGTGGCGCGTCCCCGAGACACGGGCGCGCGCAGTCGAACGGAAGGCGCCCACGGCAGGCGTCGTCGGCCAGAGCTGGTTCATCGCCGGTGTCGCACCATGGGCGCCGTGGGTATTCGGCACGGCGACAGTCGCTTTCGCGACCTTGCCGCCGCACGTCTCCGACGTCACCGGCTCCTTGTCCGTCGCGTTCACCGGAGCCGTAGCTGCACTGACGCTCTGGACCGGCGTCGCCGTGCAGCCGACGGCTCGGCGCTTGGCCGGCCGAGGGGCCATGATCCCCGTCGCCACCGGAGTCACATTCGGCTGCGTCGGTTTCGCTTCGGCAGCAGCGGCATTGGCGACTACTGGCGCGGTGTCGCTCGGACTGATCGTTCTCGCGTGTGTGCTGCTGGGTAGCTGCTACGGCATGCTGCTCGTCTCCGGACTGATGATCGTCGAGAACAACATCCCGGTGGGCGGCGATCTCTCCAGCGCCGTAGCGGTGTACTACTGCTTCGTCTACCTCGGCTTTGCGGTACCTCTACTGCTGTCACTGGCCGCCCCGACTCTCGGCCTCACCGTTGCCGCGGTCCTCATGGTCGGAGGCTTCGCCGTGGCACGTACTCGCCGCTCGTGAGCGGACATCTAGGCCCTGGCGTGCTGGGAGCGGAGCCTGCGGACTGACCCGCAGGCTCCGTTCCGCTCACGTGGGGTCAGGCGATGAAGCCGGCCAGAGCTTCGTTGAACGTCTTGCTCGGACGCATGACGGCGGCGGTGGCTTCCTGGTCGGGGAAGTAGTATCCGCCGATGTCCACGGCCGTGCCCTGAGCGTCGTTGAGCTCCTTGACGATTTGATCTTCGTTCTCCGCCAGGGCCTTTGCCAGTGGCTCGAAGTGCTTCGCCAGATCCGCGTCCTCGGTCTGTGCGGCGAGCTCCTCGGCCCAGTACAGGGCGAGGTAGAACTGGCTTCCGCGGTTGTCGAGTTCGCCGGTCGAGCGCGACGGGCCCTTGCTGTTCTCGAGGAGCTTTCCGGTGGCAGCGTCGAGTGCCTTGCCGAGAACCGTTGCCTTGCCGCCTGTCTTGGTGCCGAGGTCTTCGAGGCTGACCGCGAGGGCGAGGTACTCACCCAGCGAGTCCCACCGGAGGTGGTTCTCCTCGATGAGCTGCTTGACGTGCTTCGGAGCCGAGCCGCCTGCACCGGTCTCGTACAGTCCGCCGCCTGCCATCAGGGGAACGATGGAGAGCATCTTGGCGGACGTGCCGAGCTCGAGGATCGGGAACAGGTCGGTCAGGTAGTCGCGGAGGATGTTGCCCGTCGCGGAGATGGTGTCCAGCCCGCGGATGAGGCGCTCCATCGTGTAGCGGATGGCGCGGACCTGCGACATGATCTGGATGTCCAGACCCTCGGTGTCGTGATCCTTCAGGTACTTGCGCACCTTACCGATCAGCTCGTTCTCGTGCGGGCGGTACGGGTCCAGCCAGAAGACGACCGGCATGCCGGACTCACGGGTGCGGCGCACCGCCAGAGCGACCCAGTCGCGGATCGGCGCATCCTTGACGATGCACAGACGCCAGATGTCACCCTCTTCGACGTCCTGAGTCAGCAGGACCTCACCCGTCGCCAGGTCGGTGATGTTCGCTACGCCACCCTCGGGGACCTCGAACGTCTTGTCGTGCGAGCCGTACTCTTCGGCCTTCTGCGCCATCAGACCGACGTTGGGAACGGTGCCCATCGTGGTGGGGTCGAACGCCCCGTTGGTCTTGCAGAAGTTGATCATCTCCTGGTAGATCCGGAAGAACGTCGACTCGGGGCTGACTGCCTTGGTGTCCTTCGGCCGTCCGTCCGCTCCCCACATCTTGCCGCCGCTGCGAATCATCGCGGGCATGGATGCGTCGACGATGACGTCGCTGGGCGAATGGAAGTTGGAGATGCCGCGTGCCGAGTCGACCATGGCCAGCTCGGGGCGCTTCTCGTGGCACTTGTGCAGATCGTCGATGATCTCCTCACGCTGTGCGCTGGGGAGGGACTCGATCTTGCTGTAGAGATCCGAGAGGCCGTTGTTGACGTTGACGCCGAGCTCCTCGAACAGCTCGCCGTGCTTGGCGAACGCGTCCTTGTAGAAGACCTTCACCGCGTGACCGAAAACGATGGGGTGCGACACCCGCATCATCGTGGCCTTGACGTGCAGAGAGAACATGATGCCCGTCTTGTAGGCGTCCTCCATCTGCTCTTCGTAGAACTCGATGAGCGCCTTCTTGCTCATGAACATGCTGTCGATGACGTCGCCGTCGGTCAGCGACACCTTCTCCTTGAGGACGACGGTCTTGCCGCTCTCGGTCAGCAGCTCCATCTTCACCTCACGGTCGCCGTCGACCGTCATCGACTTCTCGCCGTGGTAGAAGTCGCCGTGACGCATGTGTGCGACGTGCGTGCGCGACGCGGGCGACCATTCACCCATGCTGTGCGGGTGCTTGCGGGCGTATTCCTTCACGGCCTTCGGTGCGCGGCGATCCGAGTTGCCTTCACGCAGAACAGGGTTCACTGCACTGCCGAGACACTTGGTGTAGCGGTCGCGGATCTCGCGCTCTTCGTCGGTCTTCGGGTTGCCCGGGTAATCCGGGATGGCGTAGCCCTTGTCCTGCAGCTCCTTGATGGCTGCGAGCAACTGAGGGACCGAGGCGCTGATGTTCGGCAGCTTGATGATGTTGGTGTCGGGGTCCTGGGTGAGGCGCCCGAGCTCGGCCAGGTTGTCCGTGACGCGCTGGTCTTCGTTCAGGTAATCGGGGAACTCGGCGAGGATGCGGCTTGCGACAGAGATGTCACTGGATTCGACGTTGATCTCGGCCGCGCTGGCAAAAGCACGTATGACCGGCAGAAACGCGTGAGTCGCCAGCATCGGCGCCTCGTCGGTCAGGGTGTAGATGATGGTCGGCTGTTTTGCTGTCATGTTCGCCTTTGCCTCTGTTTCAACGTCGTCTTTTGGATGCGTCCACCTCCAACTTTAAACTTGCCGACGCGAGTCCGTGCGGGGCAGTGTTGGGTACGGCTTAGTTACCCATCGGTAGCCCCGTCGGCGTCGCCGAGCAGGGCCTGCTCGTCACCCCTCGGCAGTGCGAGAACGCAGTTTTCGGTACCCGGCCGCGGATTTTATGACCACAACTACGGTGGCGACGAAGACCGCCGCGAGCAACACCCAGAACGCAACGGTCACGTCCGGCGCCCACAACCACATCGCCGACAACGTCCCGCCCGCCAAAGCCGGGACACCGATCAGGACGCCGACGATCACTGCCCCTCCCACCACGACAGCGGCGACGCTCCGAACGATCGCACCCACAGCAGAGCGCTCTCTCGTTCCACGCACGACCGACCATCCCGACGCCGCCAGCAGAGCAGTCGCGAGTCCGAGCAGGGTGCCCAACACCGCCGGCGCCATCGACGACGGCAGATCCGACGCGGACCCGTCGAGCACCAGAGTCGTCACGTTTCTGCCGACGGCCGCCACACGCTCGGCCTCGATCTCGCCATACCGGTTGGTGGCCAGCACGATTGCGCGGTCCTCCCCCGGCACCAGCGCGACGTAGGTGTAGTAGCCGGGCACCGCACCCGAGTGCCACCACACGTCGTGACCATCGATGTCCTCGTTGTACAGACCGTCGCCGTACGCCGTGCCGTGACCGGTCTCGGCCACCACGGGATCGCCCAGGTTGTCCAGCCGCCACGACGCGTACCGGCCGAGGTCCTCGATCGTCCCGGCCAGGTATCCGTAACCGAGCCCCGCCGAATCCACGCCCACGTCCACCGACCTGGAGGTCCCGAAGAACGGAACGTGACCGTCCGGGACGGCCGCGGTGAAGGCGTCGGGATCGGTGATGGTGCCCGACGCGCCCGCAGGATCGAGAACGTACCGGCGGACGGCATCCGCATACTGCCCGGCGGAGACCTGCTCGACCACGGCCTGCACGAGCAGATAGTTGAGGCTCGAATACCGGAACGTGCCTCGCGCGCCCATTCCGCTCGGTTGCGGTATCGACGCCAGAACATCCGACGCGGATTCCCGACGGGTCCAGTCGTCGGTGACGGAGACGTCGTGCGGTAGCCCACTGGTGTGACGAACCAGGTCGCCGACGGTGACCTGCGGGTCACCGAGCAGGTGCTCGGCCTGCGGCAGGACGTCGACGACGACGGTGTCGTCCTGGAGAAGGCCGTCACGCTCCAGCCCTCGAACCGTGGCTGCCGCGAGCTGTTTCGACACCGAACCCCACACGAAGGGGGCGCCGGCATCCGGCCCCGACGAGGCGTCGTCGACGAGCCCGTCGGAATCGACGATCTGCACGGAGATACTCGGCGCCCCGATGTCCGAGGCCCATCGCTCGACCTGTTGCTGCAGTGAGGGCGGCGGATCAGCGTGGGCGAACATCGTCGCCCCGGAGGCCACCAGGAGGAGCAGAACTACCAGGAACCCACGTCGAACAGCCGTCACCGCACTCGCTCCCACCCGAAGTCGTTTGCCCCTCGAATCTTGACGGCGTAGCAATCCGAGCGCAACCCTCGGCCCACCCAGTGGGCCCGCACCCGTCGGACCAGCAGTTATCATGGTTCGGATAGTTCAAAACTTGTCCAGTTCAGGAGGCCTCATGATCGAGGACCCTGACTTCGACACGGAAGTGAACACGTCCTGGACAGTGTTCGCTGCCCGTCTGGGCCGGTATCTCGACGGCATGCGCGCACCCCAGACCCTCACCCTTCTGTCGGACTCGGTCTGGCAGGTGAGCGGACTGTCGGTGGTTCTCGCCAAGGACCGTGACCTCGTCGACGCGGTGGCGCACGTCCCCAGGTCGCTACTCGACGCACGCACTGCGGAGGAGCGAACGACCCTCGCGTACGCCCGGTGGCGCGCCAGCCCCGCCCGGTCGCACTCGGACGGCACGGAGCTCAGGATCAGCGGCAACGGCACGCCCATTGCCCGCACGGTCATGACACTGTTCCGGGATTTCGGACGGATCAGCCACCCATCGTTTCTGGCGCTCGACGCCACCGGCGCTTCGCCGGGTTGGATCCTCGACGGAAGCCGAGCCCGAACGGACGACGATCTGACCTCGCGTGTGTTCGCCGTGCTAGGACCTGTCGCCGTGGATCGCCTCGTCCGCGACGCGCACATCCGAGTACTCGACGACGAGGCCGTCGTCGAGTACTCGGCAACCTACACCGGGGAGCCGCCCACACCCGCGTCGATACTTCGATTGGCAGAATCGTGGCCCGACATGGCATTTCGCGTCTCGCCCGACGCGGTTGCCGTGGTGGCGCG
Source organism: Rhodococcus sp. RS1C4 (assembly GCF_002258225.1). Lineage (NCBI taxonomy): Bacteria > Bacillati > Actinomycetota > Actinomycetes > Mycobacteriales > Nocardiaceae > Rhodococcus > Rhodococcus sp. RS1C4. The sequence goes on from NZ_NOXZ01000034.1 coordinate 116,374, forward strand.
CGTCGATTGCTCTCCGTTGGTCGAGGAACACCTGGTCCGAAAAACTCGTATGTTCCTTCGATTTCTCGACGAGGCAGGCGCCCGCTTGACGAACCGCGAATCACGGAGCGCAAGCCGTCGACGCTGAGGTCACTCTCCTCCGAAAGTGTCGTTCCCCTGGGCTGCGGACACGACCAGGTTGTTCGCGGTGAGGCTCGATCCGGACTTGACGGCCTCGATCCAGTCCGACGTCGACGCCACCGCGGCGAAGTTGGACTGATAGAGCACCATCAACGTGCTGTGCAGATCCTCTGCCGACACCGTGCCGGCCTCGTTCGCGAGATTGATCGCGCCGGTGGCGTCGGAGAGGATCTCAGCGCTGACATCGAGCGCCTCCGCACCGGCTGCCGTGGCCAGGTCGCAGTTGTTGGTCATGTATCCGACGATCGTGATCGTGTCGATCCGGTTGGCCGTCAACCACTCCGCGACGGAGGTTCCCTCGAACACGCTGCTGAACTTCTTCTCGACGCGTTCGAACGTAGGTTGTACCAGCGCAGCGATCCGCGGATGGAGTTCCCAGGTGGGTGTGCCCTTGACGAATGCGGGCGACCCTTCCGGCATCTCGTGCTGCACGATCGCAACCGGAATATCCTGCGAGGCAGCAACTTCGATGGCGCTGGCAATGTTGGCCAGCGACTCCTCGCGCGGTGGGTACTGAATTTTCAGTACACCGTCGAAGTACTCCTGCTGGACGTCGACGACGATCAGCGCGCGGCGTGGTGCAGTCATGGTCATCCTCCTCGTGTTGGGTAGCTCCGATTCTTCAGCCTGATTCTTGCGCCGACGAGTGGCACGGATGCATACTTTCGATGACTTTGCGCCACAGTTGGAGGGGTATGAAGATTGCGCTGTACGCATTCGATGGAATCACCATGTTCCATCTCGCCGCGCCGCTCATGGTGTTCGGCGAGGTCACTCGACTCGACGAGGCGCAGGACTGGCAAACGCGCGTGTGGTCGGACGATGCACAGCAGGTAAGGACGGCCGAGGGCTACTCGTTGGGTGACCTCGCGGGACCCGAGGCAATCGAATGGGCGGACATCGTGATCGTCCCGTCCTGGCCGGTGTCCCTGCCGCCTGTCGACGTCGAACTCGGCTCACGCATACGACAAGCTCATCGGCGCGGCGCAGAGGTCGCCGGACTGTGCCTCGGCTCCTTTGCGATTGCCGACACAGGCATCCTCGCGGGCCGCCCGGCCGTCACGCACTGGACCAAGATGGCGGAACTGCAAGCGAGGACCACCCAGACACAACCCGACTCCTCGGTGCTCTACGTGGACCACGGCGACGTCCTCACGTCGGCGGGAACCGCGTCGTCGATCGATGCGTGCCTGCACATCGTCCGCAAGCACCTCGGATCCGCCGCGGCCACCTCCGTCGCGCGCAGCCTCGTCGTCGCACCCCACCGCGAGGGCGGTCAAGCCCAGTACATCGAGCGGCCCGTCACGCACGCCGAGGACACGACCATCGCCGACGTCCTGGAGTGGGCTCTTGCACGCTTGCACGAGCCTCTACCGATCGACCGGCTAGCCGAACGTGCGCACATGAGCCGGCGGAGCTTCATCCGGCAGTTCCAGTCGGCAACCGGAACCACGCCCGCACGGTGGGTGCTGGATCGACGCCTCGACGAAGCCAGGAGCCTGCTGGAGACGACGACGAAATCCATCGACGACGTCGCGACTGCCTGCGGATTCGGCAGCACGGTGACCTTTCGCCAGAACTTCGCTTCGGCGTTCGCGGTTGCACCCACGACATACCGAAAACAGTTCGCCCCCAGGCGGTAGCGGGCTCGCTCACTCCCCTCGAGCTCGGCGACGATCCTCCTCCGAGAAGCCCTGCACCGGGGGCGCCCCCATCACCGAGGCGCGCTTGCGACTCTGATAGCTCGCCACCGAATCGAACGCGGACGTGACGCCCACGGTGGTGGACACGTACGTCATGGACTTGTCACGGGCGAAGCCGAGGCCGGTGCCCACGTCCACTGCATCGATGTTGGCGCCGAGAAACACGAAGTCCCACTGATAGTCCCGCTCCTGCTGTTCGATGAGGGTGCGAACAGCCGTGTTGCTCCACTCCTTGCTCGCGTTCTCGTGACCGTCGGTCATCACGAGGAAGGTGACGGAACCAGGACGCTCGTCCTCGGGTGTTGCTGCGAGCTCCGAGCCCACATCGGTGATGAGCCGGCCGATGGCATCGTACAGCGCCGTCATGCCCCGAGGCTCGAGCACGAGAGGCGGAACCGAATCGATCGGTTGCGAGCTGTAGACCATGTCGTAGCGATCGTCGAACTGCGCAAGAGTGACCATCGTGTCACCCTCGTGCGCACGCTCTTTCGCGATGAACGAGTCGAAACCACCGCGAGTGTCATCGGCAATGGCGTTCATGGAACCCGAGCGGTCGAGCAACGCGGCCACCAGAGACAACTGTGGATTCGTCAAAGAAAACCTCCTGAGAAAGTGCGCGGACTCGCGCGGGTGAAGCTGATGAAAAGAACCGTACCGAGGGGTACCGACACGTTTGCCCGCTATTCTCGGACAAGACAAAACGGACACCACGACGAGTAGGCAAATTTCATGGCGATCGACTACACCCGCAAGCCTTCGACCCCGGCAACGCCCGCAGTGAGCCTGAGCAAGGTGACGCTGTCCAAGTCGGCGCCCTCGGTGAACCTGACGAAGGCGGGCGAGTCACAGGGCACGATGCGTGTCAATTTGAACTGGTCGACGGGTGCGACCCCCGCACCGAAGAAGAAGGGCTTTCTGGCGAAGCTGGCCGCGGCGTCCTACGGGACCGGCGGCGTCGACCTCGACCTCGGCTGCCTCTACGAACTCGCCGACGGCTCCAAGGGCGTCATTCAGGCGCTCGGCAACAGCTTCGGCGCGGTCGATCGCGCTCCGTACATCGCACTGGACGGTGACGATCGCTCGGGCACTGTCGTCGGCGGCGAGAACATGCACATCAACCTCGCCCGCCCCGAGATGTTCAAGCGGGTCCTGATCTTCGCGATGATCTACGAGGGCGCCCCCAACTGGGCCGCAGTCGACGGCGTCGTCACCCTGTTCCCGACCTCGGGTCCACAGGTCGAGGTGAAGCTCGAGTCGGACAGCAACTCCGCTCGAATCTGCGCAATTGCGTTGCTGGAGAGCGGGAAACAGGGAGTCACCGTAACCCGCTTGGTGGAATACATCCAGGGCAGCCAGTCGGATCTCGACAAGAAGTACGGCTGGGGCATGAAATGGGCTGCGGGACGAAAGTAGCCGAAGGCGATTGTCCCGCCCCGCGTGGATTCGAGGTTCTACGTCAGCTGGTGCTCGTCGAACGCGGGCTGCTCGGCCGGCTCCTCGGTGACACTGTAGGCAAGGTGACCACCGATGACGCCGCCGAGACCGGCGGCGGTGAGTCCGGCGAGCGCGAGACCCTTCGCGGCTCCGTCCGTGCGACGGCGTCGGCGGAGGAACGAGCCGAGAAACAGGAACACGCCGGTGGCGTTCGCTCCCGCATGGATGATCCCGACTCGGCGTGCACGTGGGCCGCGGGTGGACCAGTCACCCCACCCGGTGGCAATGGTTGCGGGCGCCGACAGCAGACCGAGCCCGATCAGCCGCTGAGCGGCCTTCGACTCAAAGCCGACGAGGTCGAGCACGACGGCGCTCGTCCACGCGCCGACCGTGACGTTCACCAATGCGGGGTGGATGGGGTGGCCCACGAACGACCCGCGTAGGAGCCCACCGACCACTGTGTCGTCGAGTGCGGGCTTAAGGACGCCGTTGATCGCATCGCTCTCCTTGTCCAGGAAGGACGCATCTTCGAGGCTGTTCAATACTCCGGGGAAGCTCATGTGATCTCGCCTACCCCGCGGATCACGACGTCAACCTATGGGTTGCCTAACCAAACCAGAGTTTACCGTACACTGTACGGTATGCTGCGCGAGCATCCCGTCGGATGCGTCGAGCTTGTCGAAAGGTGCCTGCAGAGATGACCACAGCCGAAGCCTTGAACACCATCCTCGTTCGAGGCGCACGCGAGAACAATCTGCACGGCGTGGACCTCGACTTACCCAAGCGTCGGCTCATCGTGTTCGCCGGAGTCTCCGGTTCCGGCAAATCCTCGTTGGTGTTCGACACCATCGCCGCCGAAGCGCAGCGCCAGATCAACTCGACCTTCACCGCATTCGCCCAGACGTTCCTTCCCTCCTACGGCCGACCCGATGCCGATCTGATCGCCAACCTCTCCGCCGTCGTCATCGTCGACCAGAAGCGTCTGTTCGGAGGGCCCCGGTCGACCGTCGGCACCATCACCGACATCGGCGACTGGCTGCGCATGCTGTGGTCCCGCGGGGTGACGCCGTCGATCGGCTACGCGAACGCGTTCTCCTTCAACGACCCGGCCGGCATGTGCCCCGAATGCGAGGGACTCGGGGAAGCGAAGATCATCGACATGGCCGAACTCGTCGACGAATCGAAGTCGTTGCGCGAAGGCCCTTTCAAGCACCCGGACTTCGAGCCGGGCAAGTGGCCGTACCGGGTGTTCGCCGACTCCGGGTTGTTCGATCTGGACGTTCCCGTCGAGCAGTACTCCGCCCGTGAACGCCACATCTTCTTCGATGCCAAGCCCGGTGAGGTCGACGTGGTCAACACCGAGGCCCTCATGAAGAGCTACGAAGGAATCGTTTCGCGCTTTCGCCGCAGCTATCTGTCGAAGGATGCCGATGCGCTGAAGGGCAAAGCGAAGGCAGCGTTCGACCGGATCGTCACACGCGGCGAGTGCGAGGCATGTGGCGGCACCCGCTACAACGAGGCCATCCGCGGCGCGACCCTCCACAGACTGTCGTTACCCGACGCCTTCGCCATGCAAGTGTCCGAACTCGCTGAGCGTATCGCCGGATGGAACCTGAAGGACCTGAACACCTTCCGTGACGAGATCGTGCTGCAACTGCGCAGGCTCGTCGATCTCGGGCTCGGCTACCTCAGTCTGAACCGAGCGACGTCGACCCTGTCCGGGGGCGAATCTCAGCGCATCAAGATGGTGCGCCACCTCGGCGCGACGCTCAACGACATGCTCTACGTGTTCGACGAGCCGACCACCGGCCTGCACCCACGCGACGTGCACCGCCTCAACGACATGCTCCTTGCGCTGCGAGACAAGGGAAACACGGTCCTCGTCGTCGAGCACGATCCGGAAGTGATGGCCATCGCCGATCGCATCGTCGAAATAGGTCCGGGCGCAGGCAAAACCGGAGGGAACGTGGTGTTCGAAGGAACCTACGACGAATTGGTGGCGGCCGACACCAGAACAGGTCGTGCGCTCCGCCGCGACGGTCACTCCATCTCCGCTCCACGAACACCCACCGGCTACCTGCACATCACCGGCGCCGACACCCACAACCTCCGGAACGTCGATGCTGACATTCCACTGGGCATTCTGACAGCCGTCACCGGCGTCGCGGGATCGGGGAAATCGAGTCTCATCCACGGTCATCTGCGTTCGGTCGCACCCGACGCCGTCATCATCGACCAATCGCCCATCCGCGGATCACGGCGTTCCTCCCCCGCAACGTATTCCGGACTCCTCGACCCCATCCGCGCGTACTTCGCGAAGAAGACCGGCCAGCCGGCGTCCCTGTTCTCTCCCAATTCCGACGGTGCCTGCCCCGACTGCCAGGGCAGCGGCATCATCTTCACCGATCTGGGGTTCACGGACCCGGTGTCCAGTACCTGTGAAACGTGCCAGGGACGGCGTTTTCGGCCGGGAGCGATCCGGCACACCGTCGACGATGTCAGTATCGCGGACGTATTCGAGATGTCCGTCGAGGACGCGCAGGACTTCTTCGAGGTCAAGAAGATTCGTGACATCCTGCACCGGTGCTCCGACGTCGGCCTCGGATATCTCTCGCTGGGCCAGAATCTTTCGTCGTTGTCCGGTGGAGAACGTCAGCGCCTCAAGCTCGCGACGGAACTGGTCGGGTCGTCTCCCATCCTGGTCCTGGACGAGCCCACTACCGGCCTGCACCCGTCGGATGTCTCGAATCTCATCGCACTGTTGTCCGGCATGGTCGACGAGGGCCGCAGCGTGATCGTCATCGAGCACAACCTCGACGTCGTCGCAGCGGCCGACTGGGTCATCGATCTCGGACCCGACGGCGGTCTGGGCGGAGGTGAGGTCGTGTTCACCGGAACGGTCGCGGATCTGGTGAACACCGACACGCACACAGGTGTCCATCTCGCCAAGAGCCTGAGGCGCCGACCCGACGGCAGGTAGGTTCGGTGATCATGAGCAGCGACACATCGACCGCCCTGGCCCGCGCCGCCTACACGACGTTCGAGCCGTTTCACATCACCGCCTATTTCAATCCCCTGCTGAAGACGGTCTCCGCGGACGCCGGGGTGGACGGGCACGCGTGGTACGTCGGGTCGCGTGCCGCACCGCTCGGCGAGACCGCGGCGAGTGTCGTCGCGGCGACGTTCTACAACTTCAATCCCGCGCTGATCGAGAGCGTGTGGCCGGCCGCCGTCGACGCCGGGCTGGAGAAGATCACCGAACGCCGCTGGACCATGCTCGACACCGTCCTCGGCGACGCACTGGGCGAACTGGCGTCCGACCCCGATCTCCCCCGTGTGGCCGATCGACTGCGCGACATCGGCGACACCGCCTGTTTCGCAGGTCGGCCACTGTCTGCAGCATGGCACTCGACACAGCGACCGGACGCACCACATCTGGCGCTGTGGCATTCCATCGCCGTGATCCGCGAATGGCGAGGCGACGGGCACCTGGCCGCACTCGTCGACGCCCAACTCGATCCGACGGAAGCCGTCGTGTTCCACGAGGCGGAGCATCCGGACCCGAAAGCTCGACGAGTGCTCGGCAAGCGCATCACCCAACTCACCCGCCAGTGGTCGGACGAGGAGTGGGCCGCTGCCGCGGATCGTCTCGCTTCCCGCGGACTGCTCACGACCACCGACGGGCGAGAAGCCCTCACCGATCGAGGCGTCGAACAGGACGCGCACATCGAAGCCAGGACCGATGCGCTGGCGTCGTCGATCTGGAAGAACGTGCCCGACGCGGAAGCCCTGGTCACCAGTGTCCGCCCGTACGTCAAGGCCGTCATCGATGCGGGCATTCTGCCCGGCACCAAGAAGAAGAGCTGATCGACCGAGCGTCTCCGAGCATGAGGCCCCGTCGACCGTGGTCGGCGGGGCTTCGTGCTGCCCGGGGGAATTAATTCTTGTCGGAGGGAATTGATATCGTCGCGAGCACGTTAATTGAGCCGAAGACGCTCAACCTTGCAGTAGGAGGAACGAATGCCGGCATACCTGGGTCCGCAGGGTCCCCGCCGTATCGACATCAGCCGTTTGATGAGCACGGCTACCCAGTCGCTCATCGGAGATGCAGCCACGTTCGCTGCCGGTCGCGGTGATGCAGAATTGGATGCACTGCACGTTCTGCACGTCATGGCGAAGAACGACCCCACCCAGGACCTCTTGCACCGTGCGGGTGCGACGCCCGACTCGGTGGCGGACGCCGTGGAGCTTCGGCTCCCCCAGGCGCGCGAGACCTCGGTAAGCGCCACCACCCTGAGCAGCACTTTGAAAACCGCCATTCTCGAGGCTCACCACATCGCACAAAGCCTCGGTTCGACGTACATCGATCCCGAACACCTGTTCCTGTCCTTCGCCGCCGATCCGGAGCACATCGCCGGCCGGCTGCTTGCGGACGAGGGCATCACTCCCGAAGGCCTGCAGACCGCACTGAAGGGTGGTTCCGTGGAACCGCAGTCGCAGTCCGAGACGCCGACGCTCGACAAGTACGGCGTCGATCTGACCGAGCGTGCGCGCGAGGGTGGTATCGACCCGGTCATCGGCCGTTCCGACGAGATCGCGCAGACCATCGAAATCCTCTCCCGTCGCACCAAGAACAACCCGGTCCTCGTCGGCGAAGCAGGTGTCGGCAAAACTGCCGTCGTCGAAGGGTTGGCTCAGCGCATCGTCGACGGTGACGTTCCCGATCGGTTGTCGGGCAAGCGCATCGTGCAACTCGACCTGTCGTCCATGGTCGCGGGCACCCGCTACCGCGGTGATTTCGAGGAGCGCTTGACCAAGGTGATCGACGAGATCGTCGCGCACTCCGACGAGCTCATCGTGTTCATCGACGAGGTGCACACCATCGCCGGCGCGGGCGGAGGCGCCGAGGGCGCCATGGATGCCGGAAACATCCTCAAGCCCAAGCTCGCTCGCGGCGAACTGCACATCGTCGGCGCCACCACCCTGGACGAGTACCGCACGAACATCGAGAAGGACCCCGCCCTCGAACGCAGGTTCCAGCCGGTGACGGTTCCCGAGCCGAGCGTGGACGACGCCAAGGCCATCCTCACCGGGCTGCGTAGTCGGTACGAGGAGCACCACGGTGTCACCTTCACCGACGAGGCAATCAGTGCCGCCGTCGAACTCTCCGATCGCTACATCGGTGACCGCTTCCTCCCGGACAAGGCCATCGACCTGATCGATCAGGCGGGTGCCCGCAAGCAACTCGCCAGGCCGAGCATCGACGTCGACGCGATCGAGAAGAAGATCGCCGCAGTGGAAGTCGAGAAGGCGACGGCCATCGAGAAGGAAGACTACGAGCGCGCATCTCAGCTTCGCGACGAAGCACAGCGGCTGCAGGACCGCCTGAACGGAAAATCCGATGACGATGCACCCGAGGTGTCCGCCGAGGACATCGCCGACATCGTCTCGCGGGCAACCGGCATCCCGGCAAGCCAGATGACGCAGGAGGAGAAGGAACGTCTACGGCGTCTGGAATCCGAACTGCACGAGCGCGTCGTCGGTCAGGACGAGGCCGTCGAGGCCATCGCCCGTGCGGTCCGGCGCAGCCGGACCGGCATGAGCGATCCGGACCGTCCCGTCGGCAGCTTCCTGTTCCTCGGTCCGACCGGCGTCGGCAAGACCGAACTCGCGAAAGCCTTGGCTTCGTCTTTGTTCGGTGACGAGAAGAAGATGCTGCGCCTCGACATGAGCGAGTTCGGCGAACGCCACACCGTCAGTCGACTCGTCGGTGCACCTCCCGGATACGTCGGTTACGGCGAAGCCGGTCAGCTCACCGAGCAGGTGCGGCGCAATCCGTACTCGGTGGTGCTGCTCGACGAGATCGAGAAGGCCCACCCCGACGTGTTCGACACACTTCTCCAGGTGCTCGACGACGGCAGGTTGACCGACGGTCAGGGCCGCACGGTGAACTTCAGGAACACCGTGGTGATCATGACCAGCAACCTCGGCTCGGACATCATCTCCAGCAAGTCCGGCGGCACCGGATTCAACACCGGTGTCCTCGACGAGAAGCCCTTGCGTGCGCGAGTCATGGGACGCCTCCGTGAATCGATGCGACCGGAGTTCCTCAACCGCATCGACGAAATCGTGGTGTTCCGAAAGCTCGATACCGAGCAACTGCATCGCATCACCGATCTGATGCTCGCCGAAAGCCGGGAACGTCTCTCGGCCAAGGGCATCGAGATCACGTTCAGCGACTCGGCCGTCGACTGGCTGGCGAAGAACGGTCACCAGCCCGAATTCGGTGCCCGGCCGTTGCGCCGATCCATCCAGAGGGCACTCGACGACAAGATCGCCGACCTGCTCCTGGACGACATCCTCGCCGAAGGCGGCAGCGTATCGGTCGACGTCGCGGACGACGAACTCGCCTTGAACGTGGCGTAGCGACGCTGCACGGCCGGTACCGGGGAAGTCACACCTGTCGTGACTTCCCCGGACCGGTTCTGGACCTGAAGTAGCGGAATGCTGTGATGATCGTTGCGAGAAGGGGAACGATCGCCCACGCCGTGAAGAAGTACGCCACCGGCGTCCAGAGCAATCCGCTCACCGCACTCAACACAACAACCCCGATGGAGCGGAACCCCTCGTCTACGACGGTGAACGCCATCATCCCGATCGCGTAGGCCAGAAGGGTCCAGCCCGAAAGTCGCAATCCACAGAGACCAGAACGTCTTTTCCTGATCTTTCTTCATACCGCCCCCGGCTCGGTACTGTACCCCGCTCGGTGAACAATGAGTGCATGATTCTCGAGCACGCTCTCCTTCACGTCGCACCCGCTCGCTCGGAGGAATTCGAGACCGCTTTTGCGCACGCCAAGTCGATCATCTCGACGATGCCGGGGTTCGTGACACTTTCCCTCTCGCGCGGCGTGGAGCAACCAGGGGTCTACCTTCTGCTCGTCGAATGGGAGACCCTCGAAGCCCATACCGAGGGTTTCCGCGGATCAGCGGAGTACCAGGAGTGGAAGGCGTTGCTGCATCATTTCTACGATCCGTTTCCGGTCGTCGAGCACTTCTCGCCGGTTCTTCGGGCCTAGCATGGATGCACCCCTCAGCACCGAAGGAGACCAACCAGTGCCCACTGCAGCGTCGTACACCTCGAAGCAGGATCAGCTCGAGATCAGCACCAATACCTGGCCCACAGCGGTCACTCCTGCTCGTGGTGTCGTTCAGATAGCCCATGGTCTTGCCGAGCACGGCAGTCGATACGCCCGCTTCGCCGGGGCGCTGAACGACGCCGGGTTTCACGTCGTGGCATCCGATCATCGAGGCCATGGCGCGTCGATCGAGCAGACACCGGGCGATCTGGGGGCACGGGGCTTTCCTGCGCTGTGGGCGGACATCGAACAACTGGGCGAGCACCTGTTGAACGAGTACCCGAACCTACCTCTGTTCCTCTTTGCACACTCGATGGGTTCGTTTGCTGCCCAACATGTTCTGATCGAGCGGTCCGATCTGTACGAGGGCGTGGTCCTGTCCGGGTCTACCACCCTCGATGTGCTCGCCGCGGGCATGGTCGACGCCCCGGCCGGTGATCTCAGCGTGTTCAACAGCGCCTTCGAGCACCGCACCGGATACGAGTGGTTGTCGCGCGACGAGTCGGAAGTCGACGCCTACGTCGCCGACGAGCTGTGCGGCTTCGACCTGCCCGCGGCGACGGTGCCCGCGTTGTTCACCGAGGCGGACAAGCTTGCAGATCCGCACGAGCTCGAGGAGATCCGGTCCGATCTGCCGCTGCTGATCACGTCGGGATCCGACGACCCGCTGGCCGGCGGCGGACAGCTGATCGAACAACTGGCCGCGCGCTACCGCGAGGCCGGGCTCAGCGATGTGACGGTGAAGATCTACCCCGGAGCCCGCCACGAGATCCTGAACGAAACGAACAGGGACGAAGTCACCGCAGACATCGTCGGATGGCTGACGAGCCGCCTCACCTGAGCCGGAGCTTCACGGGCTGCCCGTCCTCCGGGAAGGGCAGCGACGTGAAGTTCAGTGGTGCAACGTAACTCGGGTCGACTTCCCAGTCGAATCGGAGCAACAGATGATGCATGATCGTCTTGATCTCCGCTCCGGCGAAGAACATTCCGATGCACTTGTGCACTCCGCCGCCGAACGGCTCCCACGCGTAGCGATGAACCTTGTCCTCGCGTCGATCTGCACAGAACCTGTCCGGATCGAACTTCTCCGGATCCGGCCAGTACTGCGCCATGTGATGAGTGAAGTGCGGGGCTACGGATGCGTATGTTCCGGCGGGGACGAACTTTCCCTGCACCTCGGTGTCCTTCACAGCGCGACGAGCCACGACGGGAGTCGGCGACACGAGGCGCAGGCATTCCTTCATGACCAGGTCGACGCTCACCAGTTCGTCGAGTTGATCCAGCGTCGGCGACTCCGTTTCCAGCGCAAGCGATTCGGCTCGGCACTTCTCCCGCCACTCCGGATGCTGCCCGAGATACTGCATCATCGTCGACAGCGTGATGGTCGAGGTATCATGCGCCGCCATCAGCAAGAAAATCATGTGGTCGACCACTTCGTCGTCCGAAAAACGCTGACCCGTATCGGATTCGATGTGACAGAGAACGGAGAAGAGATCATCGGTCTCGCGGGCGCGACGCGCAGGCAGATAACGCCGGAAGAAGTCGTCGAGCACCTTCCGTCCGTCGAGCCCACGCTTCCATCGAGTCCCGGGTAGGCGGTATCGAACGATCGACGTGGCAGCCTGGACGCAGGCCACGAAACTTGCGTTCACGACGTCGATCTCGGCATCGCTGCTGTTCTCGGCTCCCCCCATGAACACCGACGTCGCGACGTCGAGAGTCAGCGCCTTCAGTGCCGGATAGACCTGTACGGCGTCACCGGCATGCCACCCGTCGAGCCCCGAGGCGACCACCGGATTGAGAGAGTCGACCGATCTGACGAGCCTCTCACGGGTGAACGCCTGCTGCATGATTCGTCGATGTCGCAGGTGCTCGTCGGAATCCAACAGCATGAGCCCGCCGTGGAAGAACGGGCCGATGAGCAGCGACCACCCGTCGCTGTTGACGAACGCCTTGTCCTTGTTCTGCAGGACCTCCTGGCATGCGTCCGGCCCGAGGACGGTGATCCATCGCTGCCCGGCCATCGTCAGCCACGACACGTCGCCGTACTTGTCCCATCGACTACGAAACAGAGTCAGGGGATCGCGAATGTATTCGAGCGTGTGACCGACGACGGGCAGTCCCCCGTCACCGGAGACTGCTTTCAACGGGGATCGAGCCGGTGGTTCCGCCAGGATTCGTGCCATTCGCCAGACCTTCCTCGATCTGACAGGGAGCCCTGTCAGATAACTGTAGTGTGCGTCACACTTCTCGCGTCTGTCAACATCTACTCATGTCGACAACCCGCAGATACGCAGGCATGAGCGCCGACGACCGTGCCGCCGACCGTCGGGCACGCCTACTCGAAGCCGGGCTGGAGGTGTTCGCGGCCTCAGGAGCCAACGGCGCAACCATGACTGCGATCTGCGCACAGGCCAAACTCACCGAACGCTACTTCTACGAGAGCTTCACCAGCCGAGACGATTTACTGCGCAACGTCGTCGACGCGGTGTCCGACGAGATCCGCACCGCAGCCCTGGACGCACTCCACTCCCCCGCGGACAGCGTCGAAGCACAGGTCCGACACGCCATCACCGCGTTCGTCACGGTCCTCACCGACGATCGACGCAAAGGCCGCGTCGCGATGATCGAGTCCTCGGCCGTCGAGTCGCTGCGCACGCATCGCCGGGAGTCGATGCGTGAATTCGCCCGCCTCGTCGCCGCAGAAGCCCACGAACTCTACGGCGACCACGCATTGCCCGAGCCCGAGTCGCAGATCACCGGCCTCCTGTTCATCGGAGGCCTGGCCGAACTCGTCGTCGCCTGGTTGAACGACGAGATCGACGTGACCCCGTCACAGATCGTCGACGCCGCAACACGCCAGTTCGTCGCGACGACGCATCGCTGAAACGTCAGAGGTCGAAGTGCGCCTTCGGAATCTGCCCGTGCACTCCGACGGTACGGTCGACGACCTGCGAGACGGTGAAGTTCGCCGCCGCCGACAGGTAGGCGTACGCGGTTGCGCGATCCATTCCCAGATCGGTCTCGAGAAAGTCGAGTGCGTTGACCACCGCACGACGCATCGCCGCGTTCAGGTCCGAACTCTGGCCGCCGACGGCGCCATCGGGGTCGGACAGGCCGATAGGAATCCACGAATCCTCGTTCTCAGCAAAGGGATACGAGTACGCAACCGAAGGAGCGTCACCGCTGCCCGGCGTGCAGACGGTGAGACGGAACGTTCCACGCAGTGAACCCTCCATCGCAGTGAGGGCAACTTCACCATCGCCCATCGCCATGTGCGGGTCACCGACGTAGAACAACGCACCTTCGGCGAAGACTGGAAGGTAGAACGTGGACCCGACACCGAGCAGGCCGACGTCGATGTTGCCACCGCCCAAGGTCGGCGGGATGGAGTTCGCGTTGGGCGAGGTCAACCCAGGATCGCTCGCATAGGCGACACCCATCATTCCCATGAACGGTCGCAACGGAAACCTCACTGCCGCATCCCCGTACCGCATCACTCCCTTGCCATCTTCGACAGCGGTGAACGTCGAGACGTTGCCGTACGCCGTCGGGTCACCGGAACTGCGTCCGTCACCGTCGATGGGGGGCATGACCTCGTCGAGCCCGATCCCGGCGGGTGCGTCACCCGATGCCGTTACGGCCAGCGCCCCTTTACCGTGTCTGCTCGACACGACTCCGTATGGCACCCGCGGCGTTGCCTCCAGAGTTTCGATCTTCAACACATCGCCCGGCTGCGCACCCTCCACGAAGACCGGACCCGTCACAACATGAGGGCCGTCCACGTCGAAGTTCCTCTCGGTCCGGTCGTATTCGGCCGCGATGTCGATCGCGTCGGACAACACGTCCGATCGCGCGACGCCGTGTCCTCCGAAGTACTCGACCGGATCGCGACCTTGATCCTCGAGGATCCCCTCGTGACTCAACGCGTCGATCGTGATGGTCTCACCCGACTTCATCTGCAGGGCGGGCGTCGACTCGATCGTCGGGACGTAGCCCCACAAAACTTGGTCGACCTCCGAACTCAGGTAGTGATCCCCCGCGATTTCCCCAGCTCCGGGCTGCAGTATTTCACCGAAACCTGGTGGTGCTGCAGCACTGGTCGAGGTGACACTCGACCCGGACGAAGAGCAGGCGGACGCGGACCCAGCGACTCCCACACCCGCGCCGAGCGCAGCCACCGCGCGTATGAAGTTCCGTCTACCGATGCCCTGACTGATGGTCTCGGCAGCCTGTTCCGCGATGGATCGCACCATGAAAACCCTCCTGATTTGTCGGAATCCGAAACGTAAAGGAGGCACGTTTCTCACCAGTTACAACGGTGATTCCGAGGCATGTCACACGCGGTCCCCGATACACAGGGTTACCGTGGACAGGGTGGCCCACACTCGTCGACCGAAGCAGTCGACACCCGCGGACAAGACCTGTGCGTCGTGTGGGCGGCGCATCGAGTGGCGCAAGAAGTGGGAGAAGAACTGGGATGACATCAAGTACTGCAGCGATTCCTGCCGGCGGCACAAGGTGAGCGCGACGGACCGTCAGCTGGAGGACAAGATCCGGGAGCTGCTCGACGCCCGCTCGCGGGATTCGACGATCTGCCCGTCGGACGTAGCGCGCGCGATGTCCGAGAACGACTGGCGAGACCTGATGGAGCCGGTGCGCAAAGCTGCACGCCGCCTGGTCGACGCCGGGGAAGTTCAGATCACCCAGAAAGGTTCGGTCGTGGATCCGTCGACAGCCAAGGGCCCGATCAGGATCCGCTGGACGCGCTAGTCGTCCAACCGCGGGAGCAATGGGGGTTCCGAATGCAACTGCTGCATCACTGATTTCAAGTTTCCCAGGATCCGCGGCAGCGCTTCGGCATCGTCACCCAGTTCGCGCATGGGGCTTCCTTCGCCGACGAGCTCGAGCACCATCGTCGCCATCCGGGCAGTCGCCTTGCTGTACAGGTCGTCGTGCGGGCGTCCGAGCCTGTCGGCGACCGCCTGCTCGAGCATCACGCGCTCGTGCATGTACTGCTCGAACAGCCGTGTCGTGAGCGACGGCGTCACGTCCAGAATCTGCTGAATCTGCACGAAGCGCTCACTGCCCGCCCGAGGCGTGAGGAGCAGCGCACGGAGCGCATGGCCCAACGACACCTCCAGTGGCTCGTCCTCGGGGCGCGAACGCAGCTCGTCCGCCATCTGCCCGTTGAGCTCCAACGGTCCGACGACCAGTAGGTCCTTCGTTGGGTAATACCGGTACAACGTGGTCGTGCCGATCTCGGCCTTGGCCGCGATCTCTTCCATCGTCGTCTTCTCGTATCCGCGATCGAGGAACAGCGAGAATGCCGCGTCGAGTATCAACTCACGCGTCTGCGCCGCGTGCACTTCACGTAACCCCATGCTCAGCAATGTAGCAGCTGCCCCCTTTTCGGTAGTGACTACCGTCACGGGTCAGAAATGTGGTAGTCACTACCAAGTAGGTTTACGCTTCTCAATCAGAGATCACCTCCAATCGAAAGGTGCCACCCATGGCATGGCAACTGTTCAGGCTGGGCCGATGGTCCTTCCTGCATCGCAAACTCGTCGCCGGCGTCTGGGTGGTATTACTGCTGCTCGGAGTGCTCGGCGCGTCCACGTTGAACACCCAGACGTCCGACTCGTTCGAGCTCGACGGCATCGAGTCCACCGAAGCCTTCTCGCTCATCTCCGAGCGCAGCGGTGGATCCGCAGACGGTGCCACCGCACGCATCGTGTTCGAAGCGCCCGAAGGCCAGTCGCTGACGGAACCATCGAATCGAACCGCAGTCGCCGACGCCATCGCGTCGGTCCAGTCCGAGCACGTCGCGTCGGCAACGGATCCGTTCACCGCAGGCACCATCTCGGAGAACGGTCGGGCCGCCTACGCGACCGTCACTTACACGACGCCGGCTATCGATCTCGTCGACGCGGACCGCACCGCTCTCGACGAGGCGAAGACGGTCGGTGAAAACGCAGGACTCACCGTCGCTGTCGGTGGCGACGCCGTCACGGCCATGGGAGAGGTTCCCCTCGGAGAACTGATCGGCATCGGTGTCGCGATCATCGTCCTGGCCATCACCTTCGGATCGCTCGTCGCCGCAGGCATGCCCCTGCTGACGGCACTCATCGGTGTCGGAATCGGCATCATGGGCATCACCGTCCTCGGCGCATTCGTCGAACTCAGCTCGGTCACTTCCGCATTGGGCACGATGCTCGGACTCGCCGTAGGAATCGACTACGCGCTCTTCATCATGTCCCGCTACCAAAGCGAAGTCAGACAGGGACATTCACTGGAGGAAGCGGCAGGCAAAGCCGTCGGCACTGCCGGGTCGGCGGTCATCTTCGCCGGACTGACCGTCATCATCGCGCTCGCCGGACTCTCGGTGTGCGGCATCGGATTCTTGACGCAGATGGGCGTCGGCGGCGCCTTCATGGTGTTCATCGCCGTGCTCGTCGCACTGACGTTGCTGCCCGCGATCCTCGGTTTCGCCGGCAGGAAGGTCCTCGGAGGGAAGATCAAAGGCCTGAAGACCGTCGATCCCGAGAACCCGGAGACACGCACCAACGGGCAGCGGTGGGTCGAGAAGGTGAGCGCGTTCAAATGGCCCGCGCTCGTCGCAGGTCTGCTTGTCGCCGCTGTGGTCTCGCTGCCCATCGCCTCGATGGAACTGGCACTGCCCGACGACGGTACCGCCCCCACCGGCAGTGACAACCGCGTCGCGTTCGACACCATCGCCGACAACTTCGGCCCCGGCGCCAACGGTCCCCTCGTCGTCGTCGTCGACACCGAAGGTGCTGCGGATCCCGTCGCGGCCGTCGGCACCGCCGTCGACAAGCTGGAAGGAATCGGCACCGACATCTCGACCATCGTGCCTCCAGTCGCCGAGGTACTCGAACCCCAGCTTGCTGCAGTCGGATTCACTACGGTGCAGATCATTCCGGACAGCGCACCGTCCGACGCTGCCACCAAAGAGTTGGTCTCGACGATCCGCGACACGATGTCGGACCTGCCCGCCGAAACCGGCGCCCGTGCCCTGGTCACCGGACAGACGGCAGTGGGAGTCGACATCGCCGACGAACTCACCTCGGTGTTCCCGCTGTACCTGGCTGTGGTCGTCGGGCTCGCCTTCATCCTGCTGATGTTGGTCTTCCGCTCGATCCTCGTGCCTCTCAAGGCTGCTCTCGGATTCCTTCTGTCCGTGGCCATCTCGCTCGGAGCGACGGTGGCAGTGTTCCAGTGGGGCTGGTTGGCGAACCTCATCGGCGTCGACACCCAGTCACCCGTCGTGTTCATCCTCCCGCTGCTGCTGACCGGCATCCTGTTCGGTCTGGCCATGGACTACGAGGTGTTCCTCGTCAGCCGCATGCGAGAGGCCTACGTCCACGGCACCCCCGCGAAGCAGGCCGTGATCGTCGGATTCCAGCACAGTGCTCGCGTCGTCGTCGCGGCAGCCGTCATCATGTTCGGCGTCTTCGCCGGCTTCGCGCTGACCGACCAGGTGATCATCAAGACCATCGGATTCGCCTTGGCCATCGGCATTCTCGCCGACGCGTTCCTGGTCCGCATGATGATCGTCCCGGCCGTCATGGCCATCGTCGGCGACAAGATGTGGTGGTTGCCCAAGTGGCTGGACCGAGTCCTGCCGAACCTCGACGTCGAAGGCGAAGGCGAAGGCTTGAACGACAAGCTGGCCCCGGCGAGAACTCCGGAACCTGCACACAGCTGACCTCAGGATCCGTCGTGGCCGCCTCGATCGCCCGAGGCGGCCACTTCGGCTTCGTGCGGGCGGCGTGTCAGCGAAGCAGCCCCGCAGCGGTGGTCGCGTCGATGATCAGCGAGGACACCAACCCGGACTTCAGAACGGACCGAACAGCCTCGAGTTTCTTCTCGCCCGCGACGATGGCGACGACGTCGGCGATCCCCCTCAAGTCCTCTTCCGACACCCCGATCCGGCGATCGTCCAATCCCTCGACGCGATTACCGTCGGAGTCGAGCAACAAAGCACACGACTCGGCAACCACACCTCGCGCCGTCAGTTCTTTCGCCTCAGCCGGCGACACCAAGTCGTAGACCTGAGACAACCCCGGTTGCCACGCGCCGATGGACACAACAGCTTTGGTCACCGACGCATGATGTTTCAGCGTTTCCTGAATGCCACGACTTCCCCGCAACGCGTCGCCGGTTCTGGAGTCGGCCACCACCAGCGGCGCATACATCGACCACGCGTGTCCGCCACCGAGTTCGGTGATCCGACGCACCAACTCGGCCGAGGTCGAGCTGACTGCTCCCGCCATTCCGGTCAACTGCACCACGTCGCACGTCGCGATCGAATCCAGATGCGTCGTCATCCTCGACAACGTTCGACCGCAGTCCACCCCGAGTACGTCAGTGGGAGTGACGATTTCGCTGAGCAGATCAGCGGTGACACGGCCGACGGCGTCCCAGAGAACGCCCTGCTCCTCCCCTCCCGTACGCACTGCGAACGCCATGCGTAACCCGAAGGTGTCCTTGAGCGCACGAGACAGTTCGATGTCGATGGACTCGGGTGCATGAACCTTGATCTCGACCATGCCCGACGCCACGGCGTCCTCGAGTATTCGCGCCACCTTGAATCGGGAGAGCCCCAGTTCCTCGGCGATCTGTATTCGGGTACGGCCGTCGAGGTAGTAGCGCCGCGCGACCAGTCCGCGTTGAGTCAGTTCTTCCGGACCAACCCGCGGAACATTCTGCTCCGGCATGACCCCTCCCTTCGGCTCACATGAGCCTCATCATGATGCCTCATGCTCATATGAGCAACCTCGTTGACATATGAGCAACTAGCCATGCATGATCCTGTTCACAAATCACGTGAGCAGTGAGGTACTACATATGAGCGAGCTCGACGACGCTGAACTGCAGCGTCTCGCGCACACGGTGTTGGTCCGAGAGGCCTCGGGCCTGAACGGCCTGGCCGACACCGTCGAACCGAGCGTCGTTCGCGTCGCCCGGGCACTGGTCGAGACCAGGGGCAAGGTCATCACCACCGGTTCCGGCACGTCCGGGATCATGGCCGAACGACTGGCTCACCTGTTGTCGGTATGTGGAACCCCGTCCCTGTACCTCCCCGCGATGGATGCACTCCACGGCGGGATGGCTGCGATCAGCACCGACGACCTCGTCCTCGCGATCTCGAAGACCGGTCGATCGGCCGAACTCACACAATTGACGAGCCGACTCGTCGGTCGCGGGATTCGAGTCGTCGCCGTCACGGAAGCTGCGAACTCTCCGTTCGCCCGGGCAGCAACCGACATCGCCGAACTACCCACCACCGCACCCGATGCCGATCCCGGCAACATGATCGCGCTCGCCAGCACCTTGGCCGTCGGCGCATGGGGCGACGCAGTCAGCGTCGTCGCCATGGCGCTCACCGGCCACACCCTCCACGACGTCGTCAACTCGCATCCCGCAGGGGGCGTCGGCACCCGTGAGGACGTATTGGACAGCAACGACGCACCGGTGGTGGGACTGTGAGCCGCAGCGTCGTCATCGGCATCGACTCGTCCACCCAGTCGTGCAAAGCGGAGGTCCGCGACGCCGACACCGGTGACCTCCTCGGCTCCGGCACTGCGCCGCACACGCCCGCATTCCCGCCGTGCAGCGAACAGGATCCACGGTCGTGGTGGGACGCCCTGGTCACCGCCGTCCGCGCCGCGCTGGCGGCCGCAGGCGACGTCTCGGTCTCCGCGATGTCGGTGGCAGCACAATGCCACGGATTGGTTCTTCTGGGCGCGGACGACGAACCCCTACGTCCTGCCAAACTGTGGAACGACACGACCGGCGCCGACCAGCTGGCGAAACTCGTCGAGCGAATCGGCGGGCCGGAATGGGTGCGCCGGATCGGGTCACTGCCCACCGCCGCCTTCACGATCGCGAAGCTCGCATGGGTGGCCGAGCACGAACCCCGTGTACTGGATGCCGCGCAACGCGTTCTTCTTCCGCACGACTACCTGACCTACCGCCTCACCGGCCGAGCCGTGACCGATCGCTCCGACGCGTCCGGCACCGGATACTTCGACGCCACGACCGATTCCTGGCTACCCGAGTACCTCGATGCCGCTGCCGGCGCACGTGACTGGCTTCCGATGCTGCCGACTGTCCTCGGCGGCGCCGACGCGGCAGGCCACGTGACCGAGCGCGCAGCCACCGAGCTCGGCATCACCGGACCGGTACTCGTCGGCGCAGGTGCAGGCGATCAGCACGCCGCGTACCTCGGTCTCGGCCTGCGCGACGGCGATCAATACGTCGGTCTCGGCACGTCGGGCGTCGTCGCGACCTCCACGCGCACCCCGGTGTTCGACGAAGGCGGCGTCGTCAACGGGGTCGCCGACGCGACGGGCGGTTACCTACCGCTCATCTGCACCCTCAACGCGGCACGGGTAGGAGACACTGCGGCCAGGATCCTCGGAACCGATCACACCGGCCTCGCCGAGCTCGCACTCGCCGCGGGACCGACTGTCGGCCCCACGCTGGTGCCGTTCCTCGACGGCGAACGCACGCCCAACCGTCCCCACGCCCGTGGGCTGCTGTCCGAGATCACGTCGGCGACGACGCGCGAGGAAATGGCACGTGCATTCCTGGAAGGCCCCCTGCTGTCCCTGCTTTCGGGCCGAGACGCACTACGCTCGTTCGGCATTCGCTGCGAAGGCCCCCTGACGGTCGTCGGAGGCGGTGCCCGGTCGCGGGCGACCCTGCAACTGCTGGCGGATCTCGCCGGCGACACGGTGACCGTGCCCGACGCCGACGAGGCGACCGCTCGCGGCGCGTGCGTACAGGCCGCGGCGGTCGCTGCGGGTCACGACATCGACGGCATGGTCGCGCTCTCTCAGCGCTGGACGCCCACGGACCGCGCGACGGTTGCGCCCCGCAAGACCGAGCGCGACATCGACGCGGTTCGCGAGAACTGGCGTCGGGCAGCAGCTGTGGACGTGCTCGATCGGAGCGACGCGCCATGACCGTCGCGCTCGCTCCCTGGCACACCGGCCTCGAAAGCATCCTGGCGGGAAGCATCTACGCTGCTCCATCCGGCTCACGCATCGACGCCGCGCGTGCCCTCGTCGCCGCGGGAATCTCGGTGCACGTCGACGTCATGGCGCCAGGGGAAGGTCTGCCCACCGGCATCGACCCCGCCGAGCTCGCCGAACTCGCCCAAGTTGTTCCGCAGCCCATGATGGGGATCCATCTCATCGGCAGCGCCGCAGGAGTTCGCATGATGCTGCCGACGATCCCGGACTGCGGAGATCTGTACGTACCCATCGGGATTCGGGACGAACGCAACTGCCGATTCTGGGCAGCGGTCTGGGACGAGTTCGACGACACTCCACCCACCACCGAGGATCTGCAGGGATACCACGGGGTGCTCGTCATGCTTCTGGAGCCGGGTACATCCGGCACTGCAGACCCGGATCGACTGGAGTCCGTGCGAACGTTCTCCGCCCACGGTGACGTCACTGTCGACGGCGGTGTCACACCCGACCTGATACCCCGCTGCCGCTCCGCCGGCGCCACGACGCTCGTCGTCGGCCGCGCCCTACTCACCGATCCCTCACTGCCGGAAGGACAATCATGACCACCGCCACACCCACACCTCCCGCATCGTCGATGCGCGCGAGCGTGATGACCGGCGTGCGCACGCTCGAGATCGAGGACAGACCCGTCCCCACCCCGGCACCGTACGAAGTTCTGATCGAGGTCGCTGCTGTCGGCGTCTGCGGCTCGGATGTGCACTACTACCGGGAGGGACGCATCGGCGACTTCGTCGTGAACGACCCGATGGTGCTCGGCCACGAATTGTCCGGCCGCATCGCCGCTGTCGGTGACGGTGTCGACACCGCGCGGATCGGCCAGCGCGTCGCCGTCGAACCACAGCATCCGTGCCGCCGCTGCGCGCAGTGTATGGCCGGCCGCTACAACCTGTGCCCCGACATGAAGTTCTACGCGACACCGCCGATCGACGGCGCGTTCTGCCGGTACGTCACCATCGACGCCGACTTCGCACACCCCGTCCCGGATTCGCTGTCCGACGAGGCTGCTGCACTTCTCGAACCGCTGTCGGTGGCCGTCACGACGATGCGCAAAGCGGGCATCGTGCCGGGATCGTCGATCCTGATCGCCGGAGCCGGACCCATCGGCATCATCACCGCCCAAGCAGCGCGTGCATTCGGGGCGGCACGCATCGTGGTCTCCGATCCCGTCGAGTCGCGGCGTGAACGCGCCCTCACCTTCGGCGCGACCGAGGTCATCGACCCGATGACCCAGGATGTCGCAGCACTCGCCCCCCAGGTCGACGCGTTCGTCGACGCCAGCGGCGCAGTCCCCGCCGTCCAGAGCGGCATCCGCGCCGTCGGCCCGGCAGGCCGTGTCGTCCTCGTCGGGATGGGCGCCGACAACTACCCACTGCCGATCAGCCATATCCAGAACCTGGAGATCACCGTCACCGGCGTGTTTCGTTACACCGACACCTGGCCGGCGGCAATCCATCTCGCGTCCAGCGGGCTCGTCGATCTCGATCGACTCGTCACCGGACGCTACGACCTCGAACACGTCGCCGACGCGCTCGAGAGCGACACCGACCCTGCCAGCCTCAAGTCGATAGTGGTGCCAGCATGAGCAAGAATCCTTTCGATCTGACCGGACGAACCGCAATCGTCACGGGCGGCAACCAAGGACTCGGACGCGCGTTCGCGTTCGGTCTCGCCGCTGCGGGCGCCCACGTCGCCATCGCCGGACGCAGCGCAGAACGGAACGAGAAGGTCGTCGCCGAGGCCGCAGCCGAGGGATACACGTTCGAGGCCATCACCGCCGACATCACCGAACGTGCCGACATCGAGCGCATGACTGCCGAGGCACTCGAGAAGCTCGGTCGGATCGACATTCTCGTCAACAACGCCGGCACTTGCTACCACAACGATTCGTGGGACGTCACCGAGAACGAGTGGGACAACGTCTTCGATCTCAACGTCAAAGCATTGTGGGAGTGCAGCATTTCTGTCGGCGCACACATGCGCGAGCGCGGCACGGGCTCGATCGTCAACATCGGGTCCATGTCCGGCATCATCGTCAACCGCCCCCAGATGCAACCCGCGTACAACGCATCGAAGGCAGCCGTGCACCACCTCACCAAATCACTTGCCGCGGAATGGGGAACGCTCGGAATACGCGTGAACGCAGTCGCACCCGGCTACTGCAAGACGGAGATGGCACCCGTCGACCGGCCCGATCTGCAGCGCTACTGGATCGAGGATGCACCGATGCAGCGCTACGCGATGCCCGAGGAGATCGCCCCGAGCGTCGTCTTCCTCGCCAGTGACGCCGCAAGCTTCATCACCGGATCGGTTCTCGTCGCAGACGGAGGCTACACAGCATGGTGAGCACCGAAACTGCAACCGTTCGACGCATTCTCGTCGAAGGAATCGACGACGTCAGCGTCGAGACCGTCGACGTTCCCGAAGCCGGACCCGGTGAAGTGCGGGTGCGCAGCACGGTCGTCGGAATCTGCGGATCCGACATTCACGCCGCGCACGGCCGTCATCCGTTCATCGACCTGCCGTTCCGCCCCGGCCACGAGGTCGTCGGCGTCGTCGACGCCGTCGGTGACGGTGCCGACGCCTCGCTCGTGGGCACCCGCGTGGTGATCGAGCCGAACCTGGCGTGCGGGCACTGCACCCAATGCCGCGCGGGACGCTACAACATCTGCGCCGAACTCGCCGTCTTCGGATGTCAGACCCCTGGCGGACTCACCGACGCCTTCACCATCGCCGCGGATCGCGTCATCCCGCTGGCCGACGGCCTGGACGACCGCCACGCCGCCCTCATCGAACCTCTCGCCACACCGGTGCACGCCGTACGCCGCGCAGCGGGTCTGGTCGGCGGTCTGGAGGGCAAACGCGTCGCCGTCCTGGGTGCGGGGCCGATCGGACTGTTCGTCCTGCTCGCCGCACGCCGCGCCGGTGCCGTCGTCGTCGTCGCGGACCTGCTCGATTCCAAGCGGGCACGCGCCGAACGTCTCGGCGCTGTCGGCAGTTTCGATCCGACGTCGGGCGACGCCGTCTCTGCCGCGAAAGACGCTCTCGGCGGGCCGGCCGATGTGGTCATCGACTGCGTGTCCCGTGAATCGTCGGTTGCGCAGGCGATCGACATCGTCGACAAGGGCGGCGCCGTACTGATCGTCGGTGTCGCAGCCGGCGCCACCCCGGTCCCCCTCGATCTGATCCAGGACCGCGAGATCGTCGTCGCCGGATGCCTCATGTACGTGCGAGAGGACGTCCAGGAAGCAATCGACATGCTCACCGAGGGCACGGTCCCGATCGACGAGTTCGTCACGGCGGAGTTCCCGCTGGAACGCGCAGCGGACGCGTTCGCCGCCTCGACCGACCCCGAGCACGTCAAGGTCCTGATCACCGTCGGTGACCGACCATGACCGGGCTGCTCGAATGTCGGGACGTGACCAAGAGTTTCGGCGGCGTTCCCGTGCTGAAGGGAATCACCCTCGAGCTCGAACCCGGCACCGTCACGGCTCTGGCCGGCGAGAACGGTGCGGGCAAGTCGACGCTCATGAAGATCGCGACCGGTCAGCTGCGCGCCGATACCGGCACGGTCACGATCGGCGAGCACACGCTCTCCTCCGGTGATCCCCGCGACGCAGTGCGTCACGGCGTCGCGATCGTCCCGCAAGAGCTGGCATCGATCGACGACATGACGGTGTACGAGAACATGTTCGTCGGACGCGAGAAGCGGCGCGGCCTCTTCCTCGACCGTCGCGCGATGATCAAGGAAGCCGCCGAGACCCTCAGTGTCTTCGACGTCTCCATCTCCCCCACCGCACGTATGGGGTCGCTACCGGTCGGCCTTCGACAGATCATCGAGATCGTCAAGGCCGCCCGCACGGGTGCACAGGTGGTCATGCTCGACGAGCCGACCTCGGCCATTTCCGAGCGGGAAGTCGAGGGGCTGTACAAAGTCATGCAGCAGCTCCGCGACCGCGGAGTCGCCATGGTGTACACCACCCACAAGATGGCCGAGATCCGCGCGATCGCAGACCGTGTCGTCGTTCTGCGTGACGGCAAGTTGATCACCGACGAGAAGCTCACGGACATCACCGACGACGACATCGTCACTGCGATGATCGGCCGGGAACTGGAGAATCTCTTTCCTTCCGTCGGCAAGGACACCGGAGACGTCGTCCTGGAAGTCGAGAACCTTCAGGTCGTCGGCGCATCCGAGCCGGTGAACCTGACCGTCCGCCGCGGCGAGATCGTAGGCCTCGCCGGGCTTGTCGGCGCCGGCCGCACCGAGTTGCTCGAAGCGCTGTTCGGCATGCGCGCGGTGACGTCGGGAACCGTGAAGGTTTCCGGCAAGACGGTTCCGAAAGGTAAACCAGCGGCGGCGATCACCGCAGGGATGGCCATGGTGCCCGAGGACCGCAAGGTCAACGGTGTGGTGCTGTCGATGAGCGTGCTGGACAACGGTTCCCTGCCGAGACTGTCCTCGTTCAGTATCGCCGGATGGCTTCGCACCAAGTCCCGCTCCACGGCAGTGTCCGACGCCATGGACTCGGTCCGACTCCGTAGCCGTGGACTCGGCCAGAGCGTGGGAACTCTGTCGGGCGGAAATCAACAGAAAGTCGTACTCGCACGCTGGCTTACCGGTACCGTCGACGTGTTGCTGCTCGACGAGCCCACCCGCGGCGTCGACGTCGGAGCTCGCTCCGAGATCTATCGCATCATCACCGAATTCGCCAGCCGCGGAATGGCCGTCGTCATGGCGTCGTCGGACATGCCGGAAATCGTCGGACTGTCTCATCGTGCGTTCGTCATGCGCGAGGGTGCCTTCGTCGGTGAACTGGACCGAGATGCGCTCGATCACCCCGAAGTTCAGGACTCGGTGTTCAGGCTGGCCACGGCCCTCGACACCCGGACCACCGACACCGTTGCGACCGACACCCGGACCACCGATACACCGAGCGACACCGTTGCGACCGACAAGCGGTCGACATTCGAGGAGGCACCACAGTGACAACACCCGTCGCTGAACCGGACGAGAAGACGTCCGTATCGGCCATCACAGGGGAACCGGTGCGCCGGTTCTCCAGCGCGTGGGCCGGCGCGCTCGCGCTGCGCTATTCGATGGTCATCGTCATGCTGCTGGTGATCGCGTATTTCTCATACCGCAGTGCGCGATTCGGCACCGTCGACAACCTGCAGACCATTCTCGTCGCGGCTGCACCGTTCGCGCTGATCGCACTCGGTCAGACGCTGGTGATCCTGACCGGTGGAATCGACCTCTCGGTCGGCAGCGTCATCGCAGTGTCCGCCATGGCGTCCGCTGCTGTGGCCAAGGCCAACCCAGGACAGGTCTGGCTGACCGTGCTGGTCGCGATGTTCGTCGGCCTCGTCGCAGGTTCCATCAACGGATTCCTGGTTTCCCGCATCAATGTTCCTCCGTTCATCGCGACACTCGGTATGCTCACCGCAGGTTCAGGTTTCGCGTATGTGATCGGTGGTGGCGCTCCGATCAACGGCCTTCCGGCCGAGTTCGGCCAGATCGCCAACACCAAGATCTTCGGACTTCAAATTCCCGTCCTCGTGATGATCATCGGCATCATCGTCCTGGCAGTGGTGATGAAGCGGACCGCCTACGGCATGCGTGTCTACGCGGTCGGTGGAAACCGTACCGCTGCAGAGATCGCGGGCATCAATGCCAAGAACGTTCTCTTCAGCGTCTACGCGCTGTCCGGAGTGCTCGCCGGATTGTCCGGTGTGATGCTGGCGTCGCGCGTAATCTCCGGTCCACCGAACCTGGGCCAGGGCTACGAGCTCGACGCCATCGCGGCCGTCGTCATCGGAGGCGCAAGCCTCATGGGCGGACGCGGCACCATCTGGGGAACTGCGCTCGGCCTGTTCATGATCCAAACCCTCAACAACGGTCTCGACCTGCTCGTCGTCCCCGCGTACTGGCAGGACGTCATCAAGGGCGTGCTCATCGTCGCTGCCGTCTCGGTCGACGTCTGGTCGTCCAAGCGAAGAACCTGACCGCTCTCGTCCCTCACCTCACTACCCACCGATCCGGAGAAGAACAATGAAGTTTGCTTCCAAGATGCTGACCGTGGCGGCCACGGGCATCCTCGCCGTCGGCGTCACTGCCTGCGGCGCAGGCGACACCAGCGCCCAGGACGGCAAGACGCGCATCGGCGTCACCGTGTACGACATGAGTTCCTTCATCACCGCAGGCAAGGAGGGCATGGAAACCTACGCTGCGGCCAACGACATCGAGCTGCTGTGGAACTCGGCGAACAACGACGTCTCGGTCCAGGCCAGCCAGGTCGATTCCCTCATCAACCAGGGCGTCGACGCCATCATCGTCGTTCCGGCACAGGCTGATTCGCTGGCACCTCAGGTCCAGTCCGCCAAGGACAAGGGCATCCCGGTCATCGCCGTGAACGCCGAACTCGAGACCGACCAGATCTCCGGCAACGTTCAGCCCGACGACGTCGCAGCAGGCGCGCAGGAGATGCAGATGATGGCCGACGAGCTCGGCGGGCGCGGCAACATCGTCATCCTGCAGGGACCGCTCGGTGGCTCCGGTGAGATCAACCGCGGTGCGGGCATCGATCAGGTACTCGCGAACTACCCGGACATCAACGTGCTGGCCAAGGACACCGCCAACTGGAAGCGCGACGAGGCCGTCAACAAGACCAAGAACTGGCTCTCGAGCTTCGGCGACCAGATCGACGGCGTCGTCGCGCAGAACGACGACATGGGCCTCGGCGCGTTGCAGGCGCTGAAGGAAGCCGGACGCACCGACGTCCCGATCGTGGGAATCGACGGTATCGAGGACGGCCTCAACGCCGTCAAGAGCGGTGAGTTCATCGGCACGTCCCTGCAGAACGGCACCGTCGAACTCTCGGCAGGTCTGGCAGTCGCCCACAAGATCGCGCAAGGCGAAGACGTCGACACGGCACCGGTGTACGTCATGCCTGCCATCACCGCAGACAACGTGGACGTCGCCATCGAGCACGTCGTGACCGACCGTCAGGCGTTCCTCGACGGACTGGTGGATCTGACCGCTCAGAACCTCGAGACCGGCAACATCGCCAACGAAGGAATCCCCGGGCAGTAACTTTCCCGGTTCCGATCTTCGAGGCGGGGCGGCAGCTCTCCCCCTCCAGCCCGCCCCGCCTCGAATGCCACCTGTACAGAGAAAGGCCCGTCTTCATGACCGCACTGCCCGCCCCCGTCGATCTGTCCCTCGACGGCAAGGTCGCCGTCGTCACCGGCGGTGCGTCGGGCATCGGCGCAGCGATCGGCGCGGCCTACGTCGCCCAGGGAGCACGCGTCGTCCTGCTCGATCGCGACGGAGATGCGGCAGCGAAGCAGGCCGACGACATCGGCGCGCACAGCGTCGAGTGCGATGTAGCCGACCGATCGTCCGTTGCACACGCCGCACACAAGGTCGTCGAAGACTTCGGACGCGTGGACATCCTGGTCAATTCAGCTGGAGTCGCCCGACTCGCTGCCGCCGAGGATCTCTCCGACGACTTCTGGAACCTGACGATGAACGTCAACCTCACCGGAACGTTCCTCGTATGTCAGGAATTCGGGCGCGTCATGCTGGATGCAGGCAGCGGCCGGATAGTCAACATCGCGTCCCAGGCGGCAACTGTCGCCATCGAAGAACATGCGGCCTACTGCGCGTCGAAATTCGGCGTACTGGGTTTGACGAAAGTCCTCGCTGCCGAATGGGCGGGCCGCGGCGTCACCGTCAACACCATCTCCCCCACCGTCGTGATGACACCGCTGGGCCGAGACGCGTGGACCAATCCGAAGGGCGACGCTCTCCGGGCGCGTATCCCGGTGGGCCGCTTCGCC
The DNA here is from genome assembly GCF_002258225.1 of Rhodococcus sp. RS1C4. Classification (NCBI taxonomy): domain Bacteria; kingdom Bacillati; phylum Actinomycetota; class Actinomycetes; order Mycobacteriales; family Nocardiaceae; genus Rhodococcus; species Rhodococcus sp. RS1C4. Next base: position 145,734 of record NZ_NOXZ01000034.1, read on the forward strand.
GAGACCGACGACATCACCACGGTGGCCGTCTTCCTGGCTTCCCCTGGCGCGGCCATGATCAACGGCGCCGACATCCTCGTGGACGGCGGTTACACGATTCTGTGACCCGAAGACGGTGACGGGTCAGATGTTTCGCGGCAGCCAGCTGGTCAACTTCTCCGGGTTCAGCATGAACCAGACGTCGACGATGTGGCCGTCCACCACGCGGAAGCTGGCCGTCCCGACTGTCCGGTCATCCGCTACGAGACGGTAACCGAGGCCGTCCGCCATCCGGGTCTCCTCGACACGCAGAGCGGGCTGCTTCCCGACGACACCGAGCACGAAGCGCGCCACGCGGTCGGAGCCGAGAACCGGCCGTCTGGCGGCACTGACGAATCCTCCACCGTCGGAACGCAAGGTCACGTCGGGCGCCAGCACCTTCATCAGCTCGCCGATGTCGCCACCGCGGCTGGCCGCCAGAAACGACCGAACCGTCGCGTCGTGGTCGGATTCCGCCACGAGAGTCGAGCGTCGCTCGCGCACATGCCGTCGAGCGGCCGACGCCAATTGCCGGGTTGCCGCGGGCGAGCGGCCGACGATCCCCGCGATCTCGTCGAACGGCACCGCGAACACGTCGTGCAGTACGAACGCCACCCGTTCGGCAGGAGTCATCGCTTCGAGCACCACCAGAAGCGCTGTGCCGACGGCGTCGTCGAGGGTGACACGGTCGGCCGGATCGATCTCCGCAGCAGTGCCGGCGAACAGGTCAGCCGGCACCGGTTCCGGAAGCCACTCTCCGACATAGCGTTCACGCCTCGCTCGTGCAGAACCGAGGAGATCGAGTGCCACCCGACTCCCGACGCGCGTCAACCACGCCGCCGGATTCGCGATCTCCGCCCGTTCCTCCTCGCTCAGTCGATACCACCGCAGATACGTCTCCTGCACCACGTCCTCGGCGTCGGACAGCGTCCCGGTCATCCGATAGGCCATCGACAGCAACCTGCGTCGCTCGTCGTGGACGTCGCCGAGATGTGCAGGCAAGAACTCGGTCTCGTCGTCCATCACCGGATCATGCCACTTCCCCGTCGACGTTCGCGCGCGGTTGCCCGGCCCTCGTGAATGCATCCCGCGGGGCCACGGTCGCCGCGAGCGAGGCAATGTCGCGGCGACCGACGAACGCGCCGACCCAGCCGAGCAGAACCCGAATCTTGCGCTCCCACGTCGGTACCGCAAGGACGTGGTACCCGCGGTGCATCGCCCATGCGGGCCATCCCTTGACGACGATCCACTTGTACTGGAACAGACCGTGTCCCCGGCCGAGAGTCGCGACCACCCCGAGGCTGCTGTGCACGTAGTTCTTCGGTTCGCGGCCGCGCACACTTGCAACGATGTTGGACGCCAGCCTTTTTGCTTGCCGAACCGCGTGCTGCGCATTGGGAACCGTCGTCGCGCCGTGCCCGACGGCGAGGTCCGGCACCACCGCGTTGTCGCCTGCCGCCCAGGCGTCGGCGACGGTCTCTTCCTCGGTTCCGACGCGCAGGTCCGCACGTGTCACAAGGAATCCTCGTGCGTCGACGGGGAGGTCCGTGTGCCGTGCGACGACGCCGTTCGCAGCGTTGCCCGCAGTCCAGACGATCAGATCCGAGTCGAACTCTTCCCCCGTCGACAACACGACGTGGCCGCCGACGGCCGACACCATCTGGGCGTTCAGGTGCACGTGCGCGCCGCGACCCCTCAGATGCCGGACGACCCAGCGTCCCGGCCCGTCGCTCACCTCGGGCAGAATCCTGCCCTGCGCCTCGACGAGGTGGAACGCAAGCTCGCGGGCCCCGATCTCCGGGTAGTACGTCAGCTGCTCGGTCGCGAGAGACAGCGCCTCCGCGAAACCTTCGACTCCCGAGAATCCACCGCCGACGAACGTCACGGTCAGCAGGCGGGCACGCTCGGGGCCGTCGGGCAGAGCAGCTGCCCGGTCGAACGCGGTGAGCAGCCTGTCCCGGATCGCGACGGCCTCCTCGACGTTCTTCATGCCGATCGCCTCGTCGACGAGACCCGGAATCGGGAACGTCCGCGTGACGGCACCCGCCGTGACCACGACGATGTCGTAGTTCAGTTCGATGTCGCGGCCGTCGAGGCCGTGGGCTCGGACGAGCTTTCGTGCGTGATCGATCCGGTCCACGGTGGCGGCAACGAGGGTGGTGCGGCGCAGGTGCCGACGCAGCGACACGACGGTGTGCCTCGGCTCGATCGCGCCGGAGACCACCTCGGGCAGAAACGGCTGGTAGGTCATGTAGGGGCGAGGATCCACCAGAGTCACGTGCGCCTCGTCGCGGTGAAGCTTCTTCTCGAGATTCAGCGCTGTGTAGAGCCCGGCATACCCGCCGCCGACGATGAGGATCTCCGTCATGTCCCGCCTCCGATTGTGTCTGTACCTCTACGACGACACAGCCGACTCATATGTGAGGAGGCATCAAGTGGTGCGGGACTCGGCTACTTCAAAACGTCGACGTTGGTCCGCAGCAGCAGCACGTTGTAGTCCGACCACCGTGACGCGGTGAAGTAGAGGTCGTTGCCGCTGGACAGTGGGTGGATGTACGGCGCGTAGATTCCGCCGCTGGTCTGCCGGCTGTTCAGGAGCGTCTTCGGCGCACTCCACGGCCCTTCGGGCTTCTCCGACGTGCGGGCCACGATGGTCCTGTCGACCTCGTTGCCGTACAACATGACATACCGCTTCAGAGTGTCGTTCCAGGCCACCGACAATTCGCTGACGGGTTCCGTCACCACCGACTTCGAATCGGCCACATTCGTCGACCAGGGCTTGGCCTGATCCTGCGTCGAGTACTCGTACTTCGTCAGGTCGAGGATCTCCTCCGGCTTCACGCGGGCAACGAACGCGGCGCCGAAACGACCGTTGGGCGTACCGAATTGGTAGACGTAGCCGTCCTGACCTTCCGCGTAGGCGTTCATCTGGTACTTGCCGTTGCTCTCCTCGACCTGAGGGAACGCCGGAATCGTGATGCCTGCGTTGACCCGGATCGTCGCGGCCGCAGTCTGCCAGCTCTGCCCGTTGTCCTTCGACGTCGCGATCGCGGAGAAGTTGGTGACCCACCGACCGGGTGCTCCCCACGAGCGCACCGACATGTAGTTCATGTACTGCACACCGCCGATCGAGATGGCTGCAGTAGGAATGACGGTGTCCTCGACGCCTGCGACGCCCAGACTGGGTACGACCTCGCTGGCGAATCCTGCTGGTTCGACGACCGCGCCCGACGTGGAATCGCCCGGCACTCCGTCGGCTACGGTGATGCCGTCGGCGAGGTTCTTGTCGTCCGACCGCAGCAGAACGTTGCTTCGCCACTGCGCCCCGGTCACCGAGCAATTACCGAACGTGTCACCGAACGCCATCAGCGTCTGCCCGGACCCGTTGTCCCAGCTGATGCCCAGATCCGTCCCGGAGATGCCGAACCGGTCGTAGGTGTTGTTGGGGCTCAACGGCCCGGTGACCCATGCAACCGACGTCGCGTTGCCGGAGATCGCGGGAAGCTGGCCCTGCGGTCCACGCGGATTCTTCTCGGGTCCACCACCCGCGCTACCCGAGGACCCGAACAGCGGCGACGAGCCCGGCCCGCCGATGCCTCCACACGGTTCCGCACTGGCGGTGGGTGACGAGAGAACGGTGAGTCCACTCGCCGCGAGGGTAAGAACAGCGCCGATCGCCATCTGCCGAGTACGTGCGCGCATGAACGCTCCCACCGTGTCGTGTGACTCGTGTTACTCATGAGACTGATGGGGTGAGTGTTACGTAAATCCTCACTTCTCGCAAGGCGTCCGGGCACGACAAATACACAAGCAGCAGAATGACATCCGTGTAAGTTGGCCCAGTTCAGGCCCGATCCTGACGCTCCACTATCGACTCGAATGCGCGGAAAACCGCAGATTCGTCCAAGGAATGGAGCGTCAGGCACCCCTGCTGCGTCTACGGCGCCGCACAACGCCGACAATCTGATCCGCCACGGCGTCGACATCGCGGTACACCGTTGCAGCGGAGTAGCGGAGCACCAACCAGTCGTCGAGGATCATCCGGTTTTGTCTGACCCTGTCGTTGTCGAAAGGCCCGGGCGCGATGTGGTACTCGCGCCCGTCGATCTCCACGTCGACCTTGGCGTGATAGTCCACGAGATCTCCGAGGTACGGGCCGATGGGTGCGTTGATGTTCATCCGAACACCGCGAGCCCGGACGGCCCTGGCAACCATCCGCTCCGGTTCGGAGAATGTGCCTGGGCAACAGTGTTCCAACTGACGACGAACCTCACGCATGCCCTTCATTCCTTTCGTGGCAACGATGTGGTCGGTGACCGCTCGCCACGACACCCGTGCGCCGATATTGCGGTCGAAGAACTGGTCGAGCGGATCACCGGTCAGTGTGGACGCGACATCCACGAAGCACTGGGCGGCGAATACCACCGGTAGGCCGTGCCTTTCGGTCGACGACACGGACCGGCGGTGCAGCACGAATCCGTCGACACTGCTGACCCGTACCGATACCGGCACGGTCGCGTGAACCGTCGACGGCTCGTCGTCGAGCAGGCCCCAGAGCCACGCTGCGCTGTCGTGACTGAGTACTGCATCGCTCCGCCACAGGGTGAGGGCGGTGCACAGGTCGAAGTAGGATGGTTCGGGATCCGAATAGATCCGAGGAAGGACCCTGAACAAGCGACCCGTCCGTACCCTCCGTGCGATGCCGGACCGTGCAATCCCCTGACTCTCCAGTTGTGCACGCGTGTAGACCCCCATGGCTCGTCACTCTGCACTGCCGGCCGCGCGCCCAACCCTCGGCGAACACCCGCCTGTGGATAACGAGAACGCCTGTGGATGAACCAGCTGCAGTCGAATTTCGTACCGACAGGACGATCGATTGGGAATGGTTGCCCGCATGTAGTTGGATCGTCAGTCATGGCGGCAACCGAGCGTTTCACCTTTCCGACCGAACGAGCCCAGCGCACGACGGTGCTGACCGGCACGGCGTCCGGCCACCGAACCAGGTACTGGGAACTGTCCGATCACATCGCCTATCCCGGCATCCGCAACATCGTCGCGGACTACATCAACGCCACGATCTCCGACCCGGCGAACACCGTCCGGCACGGGTGGACCGTCGCCGCGCTTCCCTCGGCAGACTCACCCGCCCACGAGCGTCGACTCCTGACCCTCACCTGCGGCGGCGTCGACACCCTCGTCGTCACCGAATTCAGCGACGACGAAGACGACTCGATCGAACTGGAAATGCTCGTCAACACCGACACTGCGAACGGGTACTCCGACGAGCAACTCGACTTCTCCACCGAATTGGTCACCGCCACACGAGAAACGGCAGACACCGCGGACGTCTGGTCGTGGCGAATCGACATCGGCGCACTCCTCACCGACGACGCCGACATCGACTTCGGAATCTCCGACGACGAATTCGACGACCTGGCCTACGCACTCAACTCACGTTCGATGGCCGACCGCGCACCCGACACCAGCGACCACAGCGACGATCTTGCCGGCGACCTGCTCGCCGAGGCCTATCGGCAGCTGCGGGACGCCGACGACGCTACCGTCGACTGACACGTCGAAGGAATGGGGAACATGACACATCGACCGGTGCGCATACCGACAGTTCTGGCCGTGATGGCGGCGACCGTTGCCTTGACTGTCTCGGGGTGTGGGAGCGATACGACCGACGAACAACCCGCGGATAAGGCCGCCGGCGACGGGACGTTTCCCAGGACCGTTGCGTCCGACGTCGTGATCGAGTCGAGGCCGACGTCCATCGTCTCACTGAGCCCGACTGCGACGGAGACGTTGTTCGCCGTCGGTGCAGGCGAGCAGGTGGTCGCGGTGGACAGTCAGTCCGACTTCCCGACCGACGCACCCAGAACCGAGCTGTCCGCGTACACACCGAGCTTGGAGGCGATCATCGGCTACGACCCGGATCTGGTGGTTGCCTCCGACGACATCGACGGCCTCGTCGCCGGTCTGGACGCAGCCGATGTACCGGTACTGCTCCTTCCCGCCGCGACGAGCATCGACGACACCTACGCCCAGATCGAGACCATCGCCGACGCCACCGGTCACGACACCGAAGGTGACGCAGTGGTCGCGGACATGCGCACACGCATCGATGCCGCGGTGGCGAGCGTTCCCCAGTCGAACGCGACCTACTTCCACGAACTCGATTCGATGCTCTACACCGTGACGAGCGAGAGCTTCATCGGCCGAATCTACGGCCTGTTCGGCTTGACCAGTATCGCCGACGGTGCCGGCACCGATTATCCGCAGATGTCCGACGAAGGTGTTGTCGCGGCCGACCCCGACATCGTCTTCCTGGCCGACTCGCAGTGTTGCGGGGTGACGGCGGAAATCGTTGCAGCTCGGCCGGGTTGGGCGTCGACCACCGCGGTACGTGACGGTGCGATCATCACGATGGACGAGGATCTGTCGAGCCGGTGGGGTCCGCGCGTCGCGGATCAGGTCGAAGCCGTCGCCACTGCGCTCAGCAGCTAGTCACCGGCCGACGCGAGCGCCTCGGCCAGTTCGTCGTACGACGGTGCCGTACCGAGAGCGTAGGACGGCGCCGGCTCTGCGTTCGGTGCCACCTGCGTGCGCCCGATGATCACCTGGCCGTCCGAATCACGATGCACAGGCGCATACCCCGCTGATCGAAGCGCCTCCAGCGACGCCTCGATCGGCGCGGTGAACCCGACAACCGTGGGCGCGAGAACAACCGGACCGAGCTTCGACAACCGTCTGTTCGCCGTGATCTCCGAGATCAACGCTTCGTCGGGCGCCACCACTGCACAGGCAAGCGTGTAGGCACCGATGCTGCCGTGCGTGCGGGCTACATCGTTCACCAGATAGGTCAACGCCTGCGGGATGCCGCCGGTCGAGAACCTGTCGAGACCCTCGAGCACCTCGGTGACGGAGAGGCCGTCGTCGAAAGCCTCACGGACACTGGCCTGATCGAACCGCCACGTCGTCGCGGCCCCGGTCGCCTCGCGTACCGCGACACTGTCGAAGAAGTGGGCCAGCGTGGTTCCGGGTGGCCCGAACACCACTGCCGTCAGATCCGCGCCGACGGTCGCGCGCATGTGCGCTGTGGACACGGCCCGCTCCACTGCGTCGAATACGTTCTCGGACAACAAAGCTCGACCCAGTTCGGTGCCGGCGCCCAGCGCCCGGGCGCCGACGAGTTCCGCCTCACGCTGCGTCATCTGCAGTATGTCCAGGCCCTCCTCGACGGGAAAGCACGGGAACGTCCACCCGAGCATCGTCACCACTGCCCCGTCGTCGGCAAAGGCGTGTCCCGCCTGAACGAGTTCGTGTGCCGACACGACCGCGCGGCGCAACAATCTCGGCGGGATCTGGCGCGATTCGTCGGCAACGCCTTCGTACTCCGCGAGATACACGGCGTCGGCGTTCCACCATGTCTGGAGCAATGATGCAGCCTGGGTACCCGGATCACTTGCCAACCACCGGACCGATCGGTCCGTCGCGACCAGAACATGCGAGGCCGGAGCGTGCCTTCGGCCCTTCGGCGCCGGCAGAGCTTCGAAGTCGAGCAGACGGTCGCCCAACGCGAGTTCCAGAGCCATCTGGACGGCGTCGACCTCGCCGTGTAGATCCTTGGCCATCGCACGCACCGTGCGCACGCCGACGGCATTGGATTTGAGCAGCTGGATCGGCGTGGTCGATGCAGATTCGATCGCCCCGGTCACGAGCTCCACCATGCGAAGAACGCGCGCCGACGCTTCCGCCTCCACGTGCCCCGCGTCGACCGGTTCGGAGTCGACCTCGGGCGGAGTCGGGCTGAATGGTAGAACGAAATCGGCACCGAGAAGCGCCCGGGTCAGCTGCACCGGCATCGACACCGGCCCGTTCGCGACCTGCCATGCCAATCCCCGCTGCACTGCCCATGCACCGGGACGCGCGGCCGTCAGATACACCGGATCCGCGTAGAGGATCGAGTCTCGGCGGGCAGCGTCGTACAGAAACTCTTTCTCGGCATCCGGCGCAGACTCCACCACACTCCGCAGTGCATCGGGGTCGTCGAACAACGACACGAGCTGTTCCACCACCTCGGGCCGGGCCCCGTCTCCGCGGAGACCCAGCTTCGTCGAGACCGAACGCAGCACCGGAAGCGCAGCCGCATCCAAGGACCGGCGAACATCGGTGCCGTAACTCCGAACCGCGTACACCGGAAGAGGATGTACCGCTGTCAGCACCCCATCCGACACCCACGCGATCTGCAGTTCGGCCAGATCCACCACTACAGCCTCGAAGCCCGACTCCGGATCTCCCAGCAACCGACGGACGGCATCGACCGTCGCCGGCATCCGCAGCTGCTTGCACAACGCAACCGCGGACAGCACCTCCACCGCCGGCCGCGGCAGCGTCAGGTAGACATCTGCGAACGAATCGCCCCCGACCAGATGACGTGCCAGCTCGTCGAGGTCCTCGGGAGCATCCGTCCGCGCCACATGTCGGCGCCGCAGCAGCAACGCCAGCGCATCCACGTCCAAAGCCGCAATTCGCTCGCGAACGGACTCCTCGACAGCGGTAAGCATGACCGCAACCCTAATCCTGGCCGCGGAAGTTCCCGAACAGCAGGAACGTGACCTGCAGAACGATGTCCGGCGTTACGTCCGGTCGTTCACGAGCGCGGCCCCGCGGCCGGCCCGGGCGGTGAAGATCGTCGGGTCCGGGAAACCCCGCTCGGCGATGTCGGACGTCACCGCTGTGGTGATGCGGTCGACGTCGGGTGCCGGAACGAGTGCGATCACGCATCCTCCGAAGCCGCCCCCGGTCATGCGTGCGCCGAGAGCTCCGTGTACACCGAGTGATTCGGCGATGAGATCGATGTGGGGTGTGGTGATCTCGAAGTCGTCGCGCATCGAGGCGTGGGACTGGTCCATCAGAGTTCCGACTCGACGAAAGTCACCGCTCGCCATGGCTTTCGCGCACTCGAGTACGCGTTGATTCTCGCTGAGGACGTGACGAACTCTCGCCCGGTCGACCGAATCCCCGATCCGCTCCAGAACGTCCTCGCCCTGCACCTCTCGCAGCGAGTCGACGCCCAGTTCTCGCGCCGCGCGGGTACACGACTCGCGACGTGCCCGGTACTCCCCGGTCGAGTGCTGATGCGCTGCATTGGAATTGACGACCAGCAGCACCAGATCGTGCGCGTCGAGCTCGAACGCAACCGGTTCGACGGACGAGGTCTCGAAGTCGATGAGCAGCGCCCGGTCGACCTCGCCGCCCAGAGACGCCAACTGATCCATCAGGCCCGTCGGCGCACCGACGAAATCGTTCTCACCGCGCTGCGCGAGCCGTGCTACGTCCAGACGGTCGAGTTCGGTTCCGGTGGCCGCGTTCATACTCAGGAGCACGGCGCATTCGAGGGCCGCCGACGAGGACAGACCCGCTCCGATGGGCACGTCGCTGTGAACGCTCATCGCGCCTCCGACGACGGGGTGTCCCGCCTGCGCGAGAGCCCAGACCACACCAGCCGCGTAGGACGCCCAGCCGTCGACGTCGCCGGGCTGCGCGGTCACGTCGAACGCGGAACCGACGCCCTCTTCGTCGCTGGCCAGCGTGATTCGGTCCGACCCGTCCGGCTCGAACGTCACCGTGGTGCGTTCCTCGAGCGCGATGGGCATCGCGAAACCGAGGTTGTAATCGGTGTGCTCGCCGATCAGGTTGATCCGCCCGGGCGCGTACGCCGTGTACGTGGTCACAATGCCTTCAATCTGTCGGCCATCTGCTCGGGGGTGACGTCGGTGATGAACGCGTCCATGGCCGATTCGGATCCGGCCAGGTACTTGAGTTTGGTCTCCGACCGTCGGACCGACATCAGCTCGATGTGAAAGTACCCGTCCGCCTGGATTCCGTCCGACCGATACTGGTGCAGGGCCGAGATGTACGGCAGCGGTGCCGGATACATCCTGTCGAAACGGCCCAGAACGTCGAGGTAGACATCGGTCAGCGAGTCGAGTTCGTCCTCGGTCAGATTCAACAGACTGTGGACGTGTCGATTCGGGTAGATGTGCACCTCGACGGGCCAGCGAGCCGCGAACGGAACGAATGCCGTGAAGTGCTCGCCGGACACCAGCACCCTACGACCGTCGGCGATCTCCTGCCCGAGAATGTCGGCGAACAAGTTGCGTCCGTGGACCGCGGCGAACTCGCGAGCCTGACGCAGCATCGACGTCGTCCGCGGCGTCAGGTACGGGTACCCGTAGATCTGCCCGTGCGGATGAGACAACGTGACGCCGATGTCCTCCCCTCGGTTCTCGAAACAGAAGACCTGTTCGATACCGTCGCGTCCCAACAGATCTGCGGTTCGCTCGCGCCACACGTCGACGACAAGACGTGCATGGTCGTGAGACAGATCAGCGAATGACGCGGTGTGATCACTGGAGAAGCAGATGACCTCGCAGCGCCCGATTCCGGGAGCCTGCAGATCACCGTCGTGCAGAATCGGTGCATCGGGGCCTGCGTGCGACAGGCTCGGAAAGCGATTCTCGAACACGACCACGTCGTAATCCGCTGCGGGAACTTCACTTCGGTCTCCGCCCGGCGACGGACACAGAGGGCACTGATCTGCGGGCGGCTTGTACGTGCGGTCCTGCCGCAACGCCGCGATCGCAACCCAATCACCGGTCTGACGGTCACGCCGTACCTCCGACTGCGCCCCGTTCGGTCGCGCGGCCAGAGGCCGAACGTCCGGAACCGGGTGAGCGACGTGGCCGGGCAACGAGAAGAAGAGGATCTCCCGGCCGTCGGCGAGATCGGCTCGAACGGGGTGCTGCGTGGTCATGATTTCTCCGTCTCGGCTACCAGGATGTTCTCCACGTGCGGCGCCAGCGCGGCCCTGTCGGCCACGTCGAGACCGTCGTCGACGACGAGTGTGTCGATGTCCGACATTCGCCCGAACACGTTGGTGCCCACTTCTCGATACTTGGTGTTGTCCGCCAACACGAACAATCGTCGGCTGGTTGCGATGAGCCGACGATTGGTCTCGGCCTCGGCGATGTTCGGTGTGGTCAAGCCGGATTCGATGTCGAAACCGTGCACACCGAGGAACACTGCGTCGACACGGAACACGTCGAGAGCTGCGTTGGCGATCGGCCCGACGAGCGCGTCCGACGGGGTGCGTGAGCCGCCGGTGAGGTAGACGACAGGATTGGGCTCGTCGGGGTGCCCGGTCAGCTCCTGAAAGATCGAAATCGAATTGGTGACAACAGTGATGGCGTCGCGGCCCCTGAGCAGTCTCGCCAGTTCCAGCGTCGTCGTGCCGGCACTGACGGCGATGGTCATTCCATCCTCGACTGCTCCGAGGGCGGCACGGCCGATAGCGACCTTCTCGGCGTGCTGCCGTGCTGCCTTCGCCGTCGACGGTGGCTCGATACCTCGGTTCCCTCGCACGATCGCACCGCCGTGGACCTTGCGCAGCACTTGACGCTCGTCCAGAACGTCCAGATCACGCCGGATCGTCATCTCCGAGACGCCCAGGAGATCGGCCAGTTCGACCACCTTGACTGCGCCGTCGGTATGCAGCGCCGCCAGGATCGCGGAGTGTCGTTCCGCTGCCAGCATCGGCACCTACCTCTGATTTCGGGGCACGACTGAATCGGTGCACCAGCGACCTTGATGAATCGAACATTACCAAACAGAACCGGACACAAATGCGGGAACGGATGTACGTAATTGTTTGAACCTGTTACTTTGTGTTCACATCGCTCACACCAGTGAGCCAGCTCACTCAACCAGGGAGGTTGACGCGTGACGTCGACTCTTGCGGCAGAAGGCGTGCTTTCGTTCAACACGAACGCGCTGGACTACGTGCTCATCGCCGTGTACTTCGTGTTCGTTCTCGGGATCGGCTACGTCGCCCGCCGACAGCTCTCCACCAGTTTGGACTTCTTCCTTTCCGGACGCAGACTCCCCGCGTGGGTCACCGGCATCGCCTTCGTGTCCGCGAACCTCGGCGCCGTCGAGATCATGGGCATGTCCGCGAACGGCGCCCAGCTGGGCCTCGCCACCATGCATTACTACTGGATCGGTGCGATCCCCGCGATGCTGTTCCTCGGCATCGTGATGATGCCGTTCTACTACGGCTCCAAGGTGCGCAGCGTCCCCGAGTTCATGCGCAAACGATTCGACACCAAAGCCCACCTCGTCAACGCCATCAGTTTCGCCGTCGCACAGATTCTCATCGCGGGCGTCAACCTGTTCCTGCTGGCCACCGTCGTGAAAGTCCTTCTCGGATGGTCGCTGTGGGTCTCACTCATCGTGGCCGCAGCCATCGTGCTCACCTACACCGTCCTCGGTGGCCTCTCCGCAGCGATCTACAACGAGGTGCTGCAGTTCTTCGTCATCCTCGCCGCCCTGGTTCCGCTGACGGTGATCGGTTTGATCAAGATCGGCGGGTGGTCCGGCCTCAAGGACAAAGTCGTACCGACGGTCACCGACGGCACCGTCACTGCGTCGGCGGGAGAACAACTCTCGTCGTGGCCGGGGCAAGCGCTGAGCGGGTTCGACTCACCGATCCTGTCCGTGATCGGCATCGTGTTCGGTCTCGGATTCGTCCTGTCCTTCGGATACTGGACGACCAACTTCGTCGAGGTACAGCGCGCGATGGCGTCGAGCTCGATGTCCGCAGCGCGGCGCGCACCGATCATCGGTGCGATCCCGAAGATGCTGGTGCCCTTCGTCGTCGTGGTCCCCGGCATGATCGCTGCCGCCGCGATCGGGGACATGATCAACCTGAAGGAGAACGGAACCGGCGACATCACGTACAACGACGCGATGCTGCTGATGATGCGAGACATCCTCCCCAACGGCCTACTGGGCGTGGCCGTCGCCGGCTTGATGGCTGCCTTCATGGCAGGTATGGCCGCGAACATCTCCGCCTTCAACACCGTCTTCAGTTACGACCTGTGGCAGCAATACATCGTCAAGAACCGCGAGGACGGTTACTACATCACCGTCGGTCGCGTCGCGACTGTCGCTGCAACGATTCTCGCGATCTTCACCGCGCTCATCGCGTCGGGCTACTCCAACTTGATGGACTACCTGCAGACGCTGTTCGGGTTCTTCAACGCTCCCCTGTTCGCCACCTTCATCCTCGGTATGTTCTGGAAGAAGATGACGCCCGCAGCCGGATGGATCGGACTTGTCTCGGGCACGTCGGCAGCGGTCCTCGTCTTCATTCTGTCCGAAGTCGGCGTGATCAACCTTCCAGGACAGGGCATGCCGTTCGTCGCGGCGTCGGCTGCATTCGTCGTCGACATCGTGGTCAGCATCGGCGTCAGCATGGTGACACAGCCGAAACCGGTGAAGGAACTCGTCGGATTCGTCTACTCGGAAACTCCGCGAGACATGTTCACCGACCCCGAAGACGCCACGAACCCCTGGTACAAGCGACCGGTTCCCCTGGCAGGCTTCGCGCTCGGCCTCGTCGTCGTCCTCAACATCGTCTTCCACTAGAGGAGAACCGGAAATGACTACACCCGACAAGAATCCCGGCCTGGTGGCGCGGTTGTTCGACATCCGCTCCGTCATCGGCGCACTGCTCGGCATCTACGGGATCCTGCTGACCCTCGCCGGCCTGTTTCCATCGGTCTTCGGCAACAAGACCCACTCGTCGCCGTCGAACAACGTCGTCGACATGAGCGTCGGTACCAGCGCCAACCTGTGGGTCGGACTGGTGATGCTCGCAATCGCACTGATCTTCGGCGGCTGGGCAATCGCCCGTCCCGCAGTCGTGGGCGACGCACCGGCCGAATAAGCGCTGGGTTTAGAAGCCCGTCGAACCGTCAATCCACGACTTCGAGCGGGGACAGCCCCTCGTTCCCAGAAGTCAGGTCGACCGGAAGGTTTTCGATGAGCATCAACGACGACGACATCACCACCAGCGGATCCGGCGGAGAAGGCCCCGCTGACGGTGGATCCAACCCCAACGGCCACGACGGCGGAGCCGACGGCACCGCAGGCCCGGGTGAAGGACCCGCAGACGGCGGATCCAACCCCAACGGCCACGACGGCGGAGCCGACGGCACCGCAGGTCCGGGTGAAGGACCCGCGGACGGCGGTTCCAACCCGAACGGACACGACGGCGGTGCGGACGGCTCGGCTTGAGCGACATGCACGCAGACCAGCGCGGACCGGAATTCCGGTCCGCGCTCGGTCGTCTGATCTCCATTCCCGAGCGCGCTTTCTCCGACGAGGTGTGGGGGCGCACGCCGTTGCTCACCCGCGCCTCGGAACTCGACCGCACATTCGAGGATCTGCTGACTCCGTCCGACGTCGACGAGCTGGTGTCGCACCGCGGCGTCCGCACTCCCTTCGCACGGATGGCCAAGGACGGCGCGCTGCTGGACAAGTCCGAGTTCACGTCGTCGGCCGGCTTCGGGGCCGAGATGCCGGATCAGCTCGACTCGTCCGCGGTGTTGTCCGCGTTCGCCGACGGACACACGCTGGTGTTGCAAGGACTTCATCGCCTGTGGCCGCCGCTGATCGACTTCACCCGTGATCTGGTGGACGACCTCGGTCATCCGAGTCAGGTCAATGCGTACATCACCCCCGCCGCCTCGACGGGGTTCTCGCCGCACTACGACGTGCACGACGTGTTCGTCCTTCAGATCAGTGGCGAGAAGCGGTGGATGATTCACCCTCCCGTTCATACGCATCCCTTGTCGAACCAACCGTGGTCCGACCGGCGCGAAGCCGTCGAGAAGCAGGCCAGCAACACGCCGTACCTCGACACAATCCTGACGCCGGGTGACGTCCTCTATCTGCCGCGGGGATGGATTCATTCCGCGGAAGCATTGGGCGACACGACGATTCATCTCACCATCGGCGTGGCGTCGTTCAACAACTACGACATCGCACATCGCGTTCTCGGCGCGCTCCAGGACGACGCGCGCATCCGCGAGCCATTGCCCGCGGGACTGGACCTGACGGATCCGGACTCGACCGCACCACACGTGGACCGCGTACTCGACGACGTCGCAGCGGCATTGGAACGCATCCGATCGGATCCGGATGCCCGCCGTGCGATCGCCGACGAATTGGCCGCGCGCCTGGTCGCGATCACTCGACCGGCACCGGTCGATCCGCTGCGCACGGTCGCGTTCATCGCCGCCCTCGACGCTGCTTCCGTGGTCCGATGGAGGCAGGGGCTGTCCCCTCGCATCACCCGCAGCAACGGACGGGTCCACGTCGGCCTTCGCGACAAGACGATCTCCCTGCCCGACGAGTGCGCCGGTGCACTCGACGATCTCCGCAGCGGACAATCCCGCCGTGTCGCGGACATGCGCGGTCTCGACCCCGACAGCGCGCTGGTGGTGGTGAAACGGCTACTCAAAGAGGGCATCGTTGTGCCGTCGGAGTGATCTGCTCCCGCACGTATAGTTAGCCGAGTGAACGGAATCGCAGGTGGCCGCCGCGTCTCACTCACAGCAGCCGCGGGACTCGCCGCAGCGATGGGCGTCGGCCGGTTCGTCTTCACCCCTCTCCTACCGATCATGGTGGACTCCGCCGGAGTCACGCCGAGCAGCGGCGCAGTCATCGCGACGGCAAACTACACCGGTTACCTCGTGGGAGCGATACTTCTGTCGCTCCGACCCACCCTCAACAGCACAACGGCGTTCCGTGCCTGGGTCGCCCTGCTCGTCGCCAGCGAGGTCGCGATGGCGTTCGCCGACGGCACCCTCGTGTTCTCGATACTCAGGTTCGTCGCCGGTCTGGCGAGCGCCGCCGTGTTCCTCGGCTGCGCGAGCACCGTCGCGCGGCACGTCGGCGCGTCACCCGGCATCGCGTTCGGCGGTGTAGGAGCGGGAATCGCCGCGTCCGGCGTTCTCACTCTCGTTGCAGCACAACATCTTTCGTGGCAGGCATTGTGGATTGCGTCCGCCGCACTGACCGCCGTCGTGATCTCACCTACGTTCGCGCTCGAAATTCGCGCCGAGTCCAGGCGGCCCAGCGGCAACGTCGGGCCCTCGCCACAGGGACACCGAATCTGGCGAGTTCTGCTTGCTGCGTACTTCCTCGAAGGACTCGGATACATCATCGTCGGCACCTTCCTCGTCGCCGCCGCCGGCGGACACGGAAGCTCGTCCGTCGGCCCCGTGGTGTGGATCGTCGTCGGGTGCGCCGCAGTTCCGGCAACCGTGCTGTGGCACGCGGTCGCCCAACGCATCACACCGCCGCGAGCACTCGTCGCCGCCTTCGGCCTGCAGACGGTGTCCGCGATCCTGCCTGCAGTCAGCGACAGCCCTGCGGTCGCGCTCGTCGCCGCAGTTCTCTTCGGCGGCACGTTCATGGGCATCACCATGCTGACCATGGGCATGGCCGCCGGGCTGCCCATCGGGAGAACGGCCGCAACACTGACGACCGTCTACGGCATCGGACAGGTCATGGGCCCCCTCGTCGTCGCCCCGGCGCTCGGCGACTCCTACTCCACCGCCTTCGTGGTGGCGGCCGTCGTGTTGGCACTGGGCACGGCGGGAGCCGTCCTCGCCGCGCGACTGCACACGAACTGAACGAACCCTGGCACCATGTGGTCATGAAGGCCATCGCTCGACTACTGCTCGGCGCATTCCTCATGTTCGCGGGCTTCAGCCATCTGTTCTGGGCGCGCACAGAATTTGCCGCACAGGTGCCGACGTGGGTTCCTTTGGACACCGACTTCGTCGTTCTCGCGTCGGGCGTAGTGGAGATAGCCCTGGGACTGGCGCTCGTGTTCGTCCGTAGGCCGGCTGTGGGCTGGATCGTCGCGGCATTCTTCGTCGCGGTGTTTCCGGGAAACATCAGCCAGTTCCTGACGCACACCGACGCGTTCGGTCTCGATACCGACGCCGCACGCGGAGTCCGGTTGCTGTTCCAGCCACTGCTGATCGTGTGGGCGTTGTGGTGCACCGATGCGATCGGACGACGGCGAAGAGTAGCGTCGCGATCATGACGTCCTGGCGGGAATCCGAGTCGGTGAATCTGATGCTCGACGACCTCGACACCTGGGCCGTCGTGGGCCTGTCCGGTAATCCGCAGCGCACCGCCTACGAGATTGCTTCCCTCCTTCAACGCAGAGGCAAACGTATCGTCCCGATTCACCCGGACGCGCCGACGGTTCTCGGCGAACAGGGATACGCGACGCTCGCCGAGGTGCCGTTTCCGATCGATGTCGTCGACGTGTTCCGTCGATCCGAGCAGGCAGGTCGGTTCGCCGACGAGGCCGTCGCGGTGGGCGCGAAAGGCGTGTGGTTTCAGCTGGGCGTCATCGACGAAGCCGCCTTCGCTCGTACTCTCGCCGCCGGGGTTCCCATGGTGATGGACACCTGCCCGGCCATCGAGTGGCGTCGCCGCTGAGCTCTCGATCGGTACCCCGATTTCCCTTGTGCTCCTCGCCGGGGTCAGTATGAAGAGAAGAACTGATTACTTGGACCAAGCAACGAGGTAGGCATGAGCGACGCAGCAGCGATCGGGGACGGCATCCTCCAGATCCCCGTCCCCATCACCGACAGTCCGCTCGGCCACACGCTTGTCTACGCCATGGAGTCTCCCGGCGGCCTGGTCCTCGTCGACGCGGGATGGGACGACGACAACGCTTGGGCCGGCCTCACCTCCGGTTTGGAAGCCGTCGGACGCTCGATCACCGACGTCGAGGGCGTGGTGCTGACGCACTTCCATCCTGATCACACCGGCCTGTGCGGCCGCGTCCGCGAGGCATCGGGAGCATGGATCGCGATGCACGAGGCCGACCACGCAGAGTTCGAGGACATGACGACACCGCGAGGCCCCGAGTGGATCGAGCGCCAGCGCGCGAACATGACCGCCGCCGGCGCACCGAACGCCGACATCGCCGCATGGGAGGAACTCGAACTGCAACCGCCGACCGGGCCCGACTCGGCGCCCGATCGCATCCTTCGCGACGGCGAAACGATCGCGCTGACCGGACGGAATCTGCAGGCCGTGTTCACCCCCGGCCACACCCCGGGTCACGTGTGCTTTCATCTGCCCGACGCCGACGTCATGTTCACCGGCGATCACGTCCTGCAGAAGACGACACCCCACGTCGGCAACTTCGTCTACCCGCTCGAGGAGCGAGATGCGCTTGCAGAGTTCTTCGACTCGCTGCGCCACGTGCAGTCCATGAACGTGACGCGCGGACTGGGTTCCCACGGAATAGGCATCGACGACGTCGGAGTGCGCGCGGGCGAACTCATCGAGCACCACGAAGAACGACTCGACCATCTCCGTCAAGCATTCGCCGACGACGAGATCACCGTCTGGGAGGTCGCCGAACGCATGAAGTGGTACAAACCTTGGAGCGACATCTCCCCGTTCCACAAGACACTCGCACTGTCCGAAGCTGCCGCGCATCTTCGACACCTGGTGTCCCGCAACCAGGTTGTTCAGGTCGCCGGCTCGTCACCCGCGCTCTTCGCCAGGGCCTGAACCAGCGGGAGGCGTCATCTCGAGGCGCACGCCCATGAGGCGTACCTTGCGCGAGTGGTCCAACCTCTGCACCAACGCGGCCGCCGCGTCGGAAATGATCTGTGTGTCGAAGGTGGGCGGACCGTCGAGGGCAGCTGTGGTGGTGTGGGTTTCGAAAGGCGCGTAACGCACCTTCAGCGTTACCCGCACAGCAGGTCTGTCCTCTGCGACGAGGTCCTCACGCACCTTCAGCGCCAGAGCCCTCACCTCCTCGGTGATCGCCTCCCAATCCTCCAGGTTCTCCTGAAACGTGGTTTCCCGGCTGTGAGAACGAGCAATCCACGGCGCCGCGGACACCGGCGACAGGTCGACCCCTCGCCCTTTGGTTCCGATCCACGGCCCGGTTTTCGGACCGAACGCAGCTGCCAGCGCGGAATCGTCGGTTGCCGCCAACTCCGACACCGTGGTGATACCGAGACTCGCAAGCTTCTTCGCGGTCTTCTTCCCGATTCCCCACAACGCATCCGTCGGGCGGTCTCCCATCACCTCGAACCAGTTGGCGGACGTCAAGGTGTAGATACCCTGCGGCTTGCCGAAATCCGTTGCAATCTTCGCGCGTAACTTGTTGTCCCCGATGCCGACCGAACAATGCAGCCCGGACGCATCGAACACCGTGTCGTGAACCCTGCGTGCGAAGGACACCGGATCCTCGGTCTCGACGCCGAGAAACGCCTCGTCCCAACCCATCACTTCGACCACCACGTTCAAGCTTCGGAGTGCGTCCATCACGATGTTCGACGCCGCCGTATATGCCTCCCCGTCGACCGGCAGGAAGATCGCGTCGGGCAGCTTCTTGAACGCGACCCGCAACGGCATCCCCGATCCGACGCCGAACGCCCGCGCCTCGTAGGAGGCCGTCGACACCACTCCCCGTTCGGTCGGGTCCCCCCTACCGCCCACCACGACCTGCTTCCCCGCCAGCTCGGGATTTCGCAGCACCTCCACCGCCGCAATGAACTGGTCCATGTCCACATGCAGCACCCATCGTCGGCGCACGGATGCGGTCATGCCGCCCATTCTGCGCCAACCTCGCACCGCGCGTCGATCCCCCGGTCGGGGATGTCGCCGCGGGTCGGGTAGACACGCGTCGTTCGCTCGAATGAAGCGCTACCCCTTGTGTGCCACACTCCCATCATGGAGTCGAACCCTGTCGAGATCACGGTCGTCGGCCGAGGCCAGGCGACGTACCCGCCGGAGCGATGCACGGTGTCCCTGGCGGTTCGAACCGACGGCCGCACAGCCGAGGCTGCGGCCGAACCTGCTCACCGCCTGGTCAGAGAGCTGACCGGATTGATCGATCCGCTGTACAACCCTTCGAGCGGCCCGATCGACGCATGGGCTCTGGATCAAGTGCGGCACTCGCGGTCCAGGCCGTTCAACCACAACGGGGAACAGTTGCCGTACGTCTATCAGGCACTTGCGTCGATCGAGGTGAAATTCAGCCAGATCGACGTGGTCGACGCGTTCGTCTATGCGGTGTCGGCGCTCGACGGGGTCGACATCGGCCACTTCGATTGGTCGCTGACCGAGGCGACGTCGGCCGAGAACACCCGTCGAGTCCGCGCGAGTGCCGTCCAGGACGCACAGAGCAAGGCAGAGGTGTTCGCGCACAGCGTGGGCCGATCGACGGTCAGCGCCCGTGCGATAGCGGACCCGGGACTCCTCGGTGTTGCAGCAGCATCCCATCAGGACTATGTGGTCGCATCTCGAGCCTATGCCGCACCCGACGACGGATTCGAACTCAAACCACAGGACATCGTCATTCGCGCCGAGGTTCACGCACGGTTCGTCGCAACCTGACACCTCGATGCAGTCGTCGGGAGGTGGCCGTGACGCCCCACTGGCATCACGCCGTCGGATCGAATCCCGGAACCGAGGACAGTGTCTCGAATGTGCGCTGCCGACCCCATTCGACGTGTGAGTACGCAACGGCCGCAGCAAGTTCGGGATTACCTTCGGCTATCGCATCGACCAACGAGAGATGTTCGTTGTGCCTGACGCTGGGGTCGCGTTCCATGTTCGCGACGTTGAGCCGGTTGCTGCGTTCCCGCAAAGGTTCCATGATGACGACGAAAAGCCGGTTGCCTGCGAGTGATTCGATCGCGGCGTGAATGCCGCCACTCTCGCGATGGAACGACGGCAGGTCGCCTGCGTCCAACGCATCTCCGGCGCGCGTCACCGCACCGACGAGCGCCGACACATCAGCACCCACCGCGACCGCGGACGCAGCCTTTCGGGCCGCGAGCGGTTCCAGCGCTGAGCGCAGATCGTACAGTTCGTCCACTCCGCTCCGCGTCACCATTGTCACGACGGCGGGTCGACGCGGCGACAACGCAACGAGTCCGGCGGCCTCGAGCATAGGAAGCGCCTCACGGATCGGCACCCTGGACACATCGAGTTCGGCACTGAGATCCCGCTCGCGCAAGGGTTCACCGGCCGGGATTCGTCCATCGAGTATGCGCGCGCGAATCTCGTCGAACACACGGCGGGACAAACTCGCCGACGCTGCACCCTGTTCCATGCACTGTCCTCCATCATTGCTCGCCCATGTGTACCAGCACCAACAGCAACACCACCTCAGGTATACCAAGTGCCGAACTCGATGATGCAGCCCAACACGCGGCGACGCCAGCGAGCTCGTGTTACGCCATCTAGTCGCCGCTCTTACATGTGTTTAACAGAACGGAAACCCAACAGTGGACATCCGGCCGTAGATTCTCGCTCATCATTTGGTATACCAATGACGGTATCCATCGACCACCAGCCGCGAAAGGCACACCGGGATGAGCACCCTGCCCTCGTCGATGAACTCTCCACAGGATTCACCCGCCGAACGAACGACACTCGGCACACAGATCGAATCCGCGTACTCACGTATCGGCCTCACCTCCGCTCACATCGGGATCGTCGCCATGGTGTTGTTCGGCGTCTTCTTCGACGCCATCGAGCAGAACGCCGTCGGCATCTCCGGACCGGTCCTCCGCGCCGACTGGGGCCTCGGGGGCACCGAGATCGGGTTGCTCAACACCGCTACGTTCACAGCGGTTGCCCTCGGTCGCATTCTCGCAGGTGTCGTCATGGACCGTCTCGGCCGTCGAACTCTGTTGGGCGCCAACCTTCTGGTGTTCGCCTTCGGATCGCTTCTGTGCGCTGTCGCGCCCAACTACGAAGTTCTCGTCGCGGCGCGGTTCCTCGTCGGCCTGGGACTCGGCGGCGAAATAGCCGTTGCGGTCATCATGCTGTCGGAGTTCTTCTCGGCTCGGCACCGAGGGACAGCCGTCGGGCTGATCAACGTCGCCGCGGCAGGACTGGGCAACATGCTCGCCCCTCTCTTCGGCGTCATCGTGTTCGCCATCTTCACCGGCGAGGACCGCTGGCGATGGCTGTTCGGCATGCTGGTTCTGCCTGCACTCGCAGTGGTGTTCTATCGGAGGTCACTGCCGGAGACTCCCCGATACCTGGCGGCCACCGGACGAATCGACGAGGCCAACACCGTCATCAACCGCCTTGCTCAAGGCAAGCTCCGCGGAATTCTCGGCTCCGAGGAGGTCTATTTGGACAAGACAACGCTCGCAGCGGACACGGCTGCCCCCAAGGTTCGGTGGACCGAGATGTTCGGTGCGCGCTATCGCCGAAGCACGCTCGCCTTGGGTGTCGCAGTCTGCATGTCGTACGCCGCGCAAATCTCCATGCTGACGCTCATTCCCATCATTCTCACCGAACGTGGGATGTCGATCACGAGTGCACTCTGGTACACGCTCGTCATGCAGTCGGGTTCCCTGATCGGCGCGGTCACCGCGGCCCTGATCGCGCGAAAGCTTCCCCGCAAGATCACCCTGACGGCCGGTGCAAGCCTCGGTACCGCCGCGGCACTCGGTTTCGGTTTCTTCGCCACCGACATCGGACTGGTGTTGTTCTTCGGTGCACTCTTCAACTTCTCGGTGATTGTTCTGAACACCACCATCTGGCTGTTCGCCCCGGAGCAGTACCCGACTCGCATTCGCGGACTCGCCACCTCCGTCATCCTTGCCATCGGCTCTCTCTCGGGTGGTCTGTTCCCCTTGATCGCCGGAGCGGTACTGGACAGCTCAGGAGTCCCCGCGATGTTCGCCGTTCTCACCGCACTCTTCGTCGTATGCGCCGTCGCAGTTCAGTTCCCCCGAGAAACCTTCGGACACCCCATGCCAGAGGATGATTGATTCATGAGCAGCGTGCCCACGATTCTGGTGGTCAACCCCAACACCAACGCCTCGACCACCGACATGCTCGTCGCGGTTGCCGAGAAAGTTATGGACGGATCGAGATACGACGTCGTCGGAGTCACCGCAGCGGCGGGTCCGAGCATGATCGTCGACGCCGAAGCTCTCGACGAGGCGGCCGAACACACCGTTGCTGCAGCGCTCTCCGGTATCGACGTGCACAGGCCCTGCGCGGTGATCGTCGGCGCCTTCGGAGATCCTGGAGTCGCTGCCCTTCGGCAGCTCGTCGACATTCCCGTCGTCGGAATCGGGCAGGCCGCAGTGTCGACAGCAGCTTGCGGAGGGCGACGATTTGCCATCGCGACCACCACACCGCTGTTGGAGCCGTCGTTGCGGACGCTGGTACGACACTGCAGCCCCGATGCTGATTTCGCAGGAATCTTTCTGACGGATTCCGACCCGCTCGTCCTCGCCCGAGATCTCGACGCCACCGTGGACGAACTCGGCACAGCGGTCGACGACGCCGCCGCGGCGGGCGCCGAAGCAGTGATCATCGGCGGCGGTCCGCTCAGCGACTCAGCTCGGCAGCTCGCCCTCCGTACCGACGTGGTGATCGTGGAACCTGTTCCAAGCGCTGCATTGTGGGTGCTCGAACGCATGGAATCGAACCACGACCTCGATCAGGACGAACCGAACACACCGCTCATCGGGACATCTCGCCGATAGGTGACGCGATCGAACTCGCGGCCGTACTCGTCGATCGCGGAAATCTTCATCTCGCTCGGTGTGATTCCGGGAATCCCGGGAGCGACGTCGACGGAGACGAACGAGTAGTTTCTGAAGCGAACCCGAGACCACCCGACGGCTTCAGTGGCCTTCTCACCGTCGGGCGTCCAGACGTAGCTGTTCGGAACAGCGTTGTTCGGCAACTCGTTTCCTCTGTACGTCTCCTGCTCGGAGGGCTGAAATGTGTACCGAGGCCGGCCGCCACCGCCTACCGTGTAATACACCGTCCCGTCGGACTTCGGATACACGACGGCGTGGTCGGCCGCCGTCCGTGTCGGATGGCCGGCCCGGATGGGGTCGGTTCGTTCGAACACGTGATTGTGCCCTTGCAGAACCACATCCACCTCGTAGCGGTCGAACAACTTCGTCCATGCGTCGCGAACACCACCGTCGGATGCATGGGCTTCGGTAGTCGAGTAGGCACAGTGGTGGAAGAAGCACACCACGAAATCGATGTTCGGATCCGCCCTGAATCGTGCAAGGGACCTTTCCACCCATGTGTTCTGCCTGCCGCCGCTATAGCCGGTGTTGGCCTTGATCTCGTACGACACATCGTTGGCGTCGAGCGACAGCACGGCGACGTTGCCGTACACGAACGAATAGACCGAAGGGCAGCCAGCAGGACCGTTCTCGGGTTGATCGAGCCTGGCCGCATGTCCCCCGTACCCGTTCGCACCGTACAACGCTTCCATGTCGTGGTTACCCGTGGCGAAGAACCAGGGTGTGCTCGCCGCACTTCGCTCGATGGCTGCGAAGTAGCCGTCCCACACGAAAGGGTTGTACTTGTCGAAGCCTTTCGGCTGAGTCACCCCGCTGGGAGCGAACTGAGCAGGGAGGCCGGCGCCCGACGGATCCGCGTACGCGATGTCGCCCGCCAAAACATGAAAGTCCGGTCTGCGCGTCGCGATCTGCCCGACGATGTTCGCCGCATGACGAACGGATGGCTCGTTGTCGGCTTTGTAGTACAGATCGTCGTAATCCCCTGCCTTCAGGCCCGGCGGCCGAGAGGGTGTTTCATCGACACCTTGATCGCCCATCATCGTGAAGCGGAACGGAGCACTCCGTCCTGGAGGCAACGCTGTCCACACCGTCTGCACATCACTGACGTAGCCGTCGTTGGTACGCCAGCGATAGAAATGCGGAGTCTTGCAAGCCAGACCGTCGACGGGCACGTGAACGTAGAACTGCTCGGCACCGAGGATGCCGCCGTCGGTCTGCGGCACCTGACTGACCAGATTACGAACCTCCGCTGCAGTTGTCGCCCCCAGCGCCGGAGTCGGCCCATGATCGAGGAACACCCCCGTCACCCCGGGATTTCGCGACAACTGAGCCGAGAATCGGAGCTGCGTGGCCGAATCCACACCGAACGACGTGTGACGACCACCCACCGCCAGCGGCGCATCCTGCGCATACGCACGACCGGACCACGCTGCATTCCCAACGGCAGCCGCCGCAGCAGTCGCCGCCGAGCCAACCAGAAAGCGTCTCCGGGATACAGGATTCCGCTTCAGAAACGAACGAATCCAATCGTGCTGCTCCGCCATGGTCATATCAGCAGCAAGAGCCTCCGGAACCCCGGCGGCGACGGTTTCTCCTCGCGGATTCATCGGCACACCCCGACTGTTCCGCTGCAAAGAATACTTACCGACGCAAAAGATCGACCTGTCGATGAAGTCGACGTGAACAGCGAAGAAGAACGGGACGAACGAGTATCAAAAGGACCTTGCTCGACCTGCGTCTCAAACGCTCACCGTTGTGTCGGGTGCACGGCGTAGTGCTAGCACTGGGGTGAGGGTCCGGCACGTGGGTGACCGTCTGCGTCTCTACCTGGCGGCGGGGTGGTGGATTCACCGTCCTGTTGTGCGTGTGGTGGTGATGTCAGCGCACATTCGGGGGGTGTTTTTGCGGTGGGTGTGTCCTCGACGGGTGTCCGAGGGGGATGCACGGTGGAGTGTGTTTGGTGCGGGTATGCAGAACACCCCCGGGGACCGTGTGGTTCCCGGGGGTGTTCTGTGAAAGTGTGTTCGGCGGTGTCCTACTCTCCCACACCCTGTCGGGTGCAGTACCATCGGCGCTGGAGGGCTTAGCTTCCGGGTTCGGAATGGGACC
>NZ_NOXZ01000004.1:0-160930 GCF_002258225.1 Rhodococcus sp. RS1C4
CCCACGCGGAAGTGCCAGGGGCGGGTATCCAGAAGCAAGGCAGCAAGATGTGTCGCGTCGGCATGAACGGCGAGATCATGGCCAGGGCTGGTTCGATGGTCGCCTACCAAGGCGATCTTCAGTTCGAGGCCAAAGGATCCGGCGGGCTCGGCCGTGCGCTGAAGCAGGCGCTGTCCGGAGAGGGCGTACCACTGATGAAAGTCTCGGGCCGCGGGGATCTGTTTCTCGCCAACGCGGCTCAGGACGTCCATCTGATCGACCTCGACGGTACCGACGGCCTCACGATCAACGGCGCCAACGTGCTGGCGTTCGAATCCAGCCTGTCCTACGACGTCAAACGCGTTCAAGGTGCTGCGTCCGGCGGTAACGCCGGCTTCTTCAACTGTGTGTTCACCGGGCGTGGGCGGATAGCGATCACGACCGACGGTGTGCCGGTGGTTCTCCAGGTGGATCAGCCCACTTTCGCGGACCCGCAAGCCGCGGTTGCCTGGTCGTCGAGCTTGTCCACCCGTGTGAAGAAGAACGATTCTTTCGGGCTTGGGACATTGATCGGGCGCAGCACCGGCGAGCGGTTCACCCTGGAGTTCGGCGGCCAGGGTTTCGTCGTGGTTCAACCGTCGGAACAGCCTCCGGGCGGTTTGATCGGTGGCAGCGGAAGCGGAGAGCAGGCGGGGGTCGGCGGGGCGTTGGGTGGTCTGCTCGGTCGGTGACCGGTGGCGGTGGGCACCGAAACCGATATCTCGGTACGGTTCACGGAGTGGGGAAAAAGTCCGAAGCACCAGGGGGTCGTGCTTGATCGAATTGCCGGCTGCAGCGCGCGACAACGACACTGACTGGTGGCGGACTCTACCGCTGGACAGGGTCACTCGGCTCCACGGCTCGACGTACCGGAGCCTCGCAGAGTCGGTGGATCCGCTTCCGCCGCCCGCGCCTGCGGTGACGTTCTATTCGTTGTCGTCCGTCCGTGTTTCCTCCGCGCCCTCGATCGTCGGCGAGGTAGTCGACGCGCTGGAATCGGCTGCGGTACAGCTGACGTCGCTTTGGCTTCCCGACGCAGGCTCGAGTTCGGGTTCGTCGCTCCTCGACCGGCACGCCGCGCGACTCGCTGCACGCAGAGTCGCTGCGTCGGGGCCACATTTCGGACCGTACCTGGCAGCTCTCGCCGACGCCGCCGTCGTCGGGAGTCCACCGCGGCCGCTCGCGTTTCCGATCGAGACACGGGCCGAGGGAGCGGCAGGAATCATCGCTGCCGCCCATGGTCGTGATGCATGCGCCTTGGTGGTCGACGTGACGGACTCTCACGACCCCACCGAGGTCGCCACCGCCGCCGAATGGCTGTGCGCCCACGGACGACTCGGGGTCTGGCTCACGGGCACCGGCTCACACACCGTCGACCGATTCCCCACCGTTCGAGTGGCGGCGCCCGCGGTCTCGGACACCGTGTCCACCGTCGTGGATCGAATCCGGCCGCTCGGCTATCCCCCAGTCGAAGGAAGCCCGCACCCGGGCAGCGTGCCCGAGACGACGCTGTACCGGATGCTCGACGCCTCCGACTGGGCTACAGGTCGCGAACACAATCGTTCGGTCAAACTCTCCGATCTGTCGCAACCGTTCACCGTCGACGTACTCTGGCGTGCCGAAAAGGTCGTGGCCGAGATCGATGGTGACGAACACCGTGCGGCAGTTCGATTCTCGCAGGACCGCTTGCGCGACAATCAACTTCAGACTCACGGTTACGTCGTGTTGCGTTTCACCAATGCTCATGTCGTATCCGACCCACAACAAGTGGTGGCGGCCATCCGCCGAGTAGTGACAGCACGACGATCGAGAGGGAATTGACCGATGAGCACCGCCGACCTGACTGGCACCGAGGCAGCCGTACTCCTCGTTCTCATGGCCGAAGCCACCGCGGTACCCAATCCACAGCTGAACAATCTCGGGCCCGAGCTGAAGAAGGCCTCTCGCGACAAGTTGACGAAGTCGGGCCTCATCGAAGTGGGCCGTGCCGGGAGGTCGATGACGCTCGAGTTGACCGACAAGGGTTGGAAGGCGTGTGCTGATCTGATGGGCACTGCGCCTCCCGCTCGTTCGTCGGGGCCGGGAAAGGCACTCTTCACCGTTCTCGCAGGCCTGCGTCGCTGGTTCGACGAATCCGACACCCGGCCCGCCGAGATCTTCTCGCCTCGTGCCGCGGCTGCATCGACGACGGCGAGCGACGCACCGACGGATCACGAGGTCGAAACACGGATCCGGGAGGTGTATGCGCGGCTGGTCAGGGAACCTGGCACCGCGGTCCGCTTGTCGCGCCTTCGACCGGAGCTGTCCGACATCCCCCGAGACGCGCTCGACGCGGCCCTGGCGCGGCTTCGCCGAGCCCCCGATGTATCGCTCATTCCCGAGGAGAATCAGAAAACGTTGACCGCAGAAGATCACGCCGCAGCCGTCGTCGTCGGCAACCAGCGCAATCACCTGATCGAGATCGAGCTGTGACCGCCGACCAACAGATCCGAGCGCTCGAGTCGGTCAGGCTGAGCTGGGCGCCCACACCGGACGATGTCTGGCGATCGCAGTCCAACGTTCATGTCCCTGGCATGCACGAGCGGGTGTTCGCCGAAGTCATGCGTGCCTACGACGATGCCGTGCACTCGGACGATGCCAGCCCGCTCGGCGTCGTGGTTCGCGGTCCTGCCGGCTCCGGTAAGACTCATCTCCTCGGTCAGGTGCGGGAGGAAGTTCAGGCGAAGGGCGGGTATTTCTTCCTCATCCGGCTCCTCGACGCCGCAGCATTCTGGCGGTCGACGCTCATGGGCATGTTGGACGACCTGATGCGGCCGTCGGGCGATGGGTCGGACAGCCAGCTCGCACTTCTGTTGAGGCGATTGACCGCCATCGCCGGACTGGCCGATTCAGAGCGCAGCAAGGTCATGGGCGAGTCGATGATCGACGCAGATACGTTGAACGCGTTCGTGACTGCGTTGTACAAGGCGCATCCTCGGCATCGTCGTACTTCGCAGCACACGCTGCGAGCGCTCGTGTTGTCCATCGCACCCGACTCGTCCGTCCAGGATCTGGGCGATGCGTACCTGCAGTCCATCGACGACGTCGATCCCGAAGAATTCTCCGAGTGGGGTATTCGCCGGGCCGAGCTCGGCCACCAGGGTATTGCGGAGAACATCTCGCGTTTGCTTGCGATCACCGGACCCACGGTGTTGGCGATCGACCAGATCGACACGCTCGTTGCGCAGGCCAGGACCGGAACCGATCAGGCATTCGCCGAAGCACAGGAGGACAAGGTCGTCGAGCACCTCGCTCACGGCCTGATGTCCCTACGCGAGACCCTGCCTCGAACGGCGTCGATCTTGTCGGCGCTGTCCAGTGCGTGGGAGCTGATCGCGGCGCGCGGCGTGGCGCCGGTGCAGGATCGCTTCCGGGTCATGCAACCGCTCAAGCCGATTCCGTCGTCGGAGGTCGGCCGTCTGCTTCTGGGCCGACGTCTCGCGGCGTGCTTCGACGAGGCGGGCTTCGCGCCTCCTCATCCGACGTGGCCGGTCGCTCCCGAGGCATTCGAACAGGCCCCGGACTTCACGCCGCGCCAACTTCTGATCGCGGTGGATCGGCACATTCGCCACTGCCTCGACACAGCCACGGCGTCGGAACTGACCAGCTTTGCGGACCGGAGCGGGGCGACGGCAACCACGTTGGTCGCTCCTGCGAGTGAGCTCCTGGCTCTCGACGAGCACTATGCGGACCTGGTGAACAACGCCGACGTGTCCGTGCCGTTGTCGCCCGACAGCGAAGATTCAGTCGTACCCGCCCTGCTGACCTCCGGTTTGACCGCGTGGATTCACGAACATCAGAGCTCCGACGACAGTCTCGCTCAGGATCCTCCGCCCAGTGGCAAGCCCGCCCTGCACGCTCGCCTTCGTCATACCGTCGACACCGACACCGACGACGAGGAGCACTGGTGCTTCCGCGCCGTCACGTCTCCCAACGCTCGGGCTGCACTCGCTCGCGTCGAACGCGCCGTCACCACGGCAGGACTTCACATCGACATGCCGCGGAGACGGCTGATCCTGATTCGTAACGAGCCGTGGCCGTCCGGGGCGAAAACCGCGCAAACCATCGCTGCGCTCCGACGCGCCGGTGGAGTCGAAGTTCGACTCGGCGACGACGATCGACGTGCGCTGACCGCGTTGGGCGTCCTGCTTGCGGAAAACGCGCCTGCCCTGACGTCGTGGCTCCTCGCCCGGAAACCGGCGCACTCCATAGATCTGTTCCGGACGGTTCTCCCCGAAGTGAGTGTCGTCGACGACGAGACTGCACTGATCGCACCGCCCGCCGCCGCTGACGGAAACGGAACGGCCGTTGTCGATACAGCGGCGGCCGACGCTGTTCCTCCTCGAGACCGCTCTGCAACCGAACCGAACAAGATCGTCATCGGCCAGGAAACCAGTACCAATGCCGACGTCACGGTCCCACTCGAAGCGCTACGCAAGCACACCGCGATCTTCGCCGGCTCCGGATCGGGAAAAACGGTGCTGATACGGAGACTGATCGAAGAATGTGCCCTGCAGGGTGTCTCGGCAATCGTTCTCGACGTGAACAACGACTTGGCCCGGCTCGGTACGCCCTGGCCCTCGGATGAACGAACCTGGCCGCCCGGTGACGAGAACAAGGCCGACGCCTACCTACGCAACACCGACATCGTGGTGTGGACGCCTCGCAAGTCAGCGGGTCGCCCGTTGAGTTTTCAGCCGCTCCCCGACTTCGCCAGCGTTGTCGGTGACGCGGACGAATTCGATGCCTCCGTCGAGTCTGCGCTGGCTGCGCTCGAACCCGCCGCGGGGGTCATTGGTTCCTCACAGAAGGCGAGGCACGGACGAGCCGTACTGCGCCAAGCGCTGGATGGTTTCGGAAGGCGTTCTCGAGGAGGCACACTCGGGGACTTCATCGACCTGCTCGAAGAGTTTCCCGAGGACGCGAGCGAGATGCGCGACGCGGTGCGCATCGCCGCAGGCCTCGCGGAGAACCTGAAGGCTGCGTCGGCCAACGATCCGATGTTCGCGGGCTCGGGAACGCCGATCGACCCGGCAGTGTTACTGACACCAGCCGACGGCAAGAAGGCTCGGGTCTCGGTCATCAACCTCTCGGGTTTGACGACCGACGAACAAAAGCACAGCTTCGTCAACCAGCTTCAAATGGGGCTGTTCGCGTGGATCAAGAAAAATCCGGCAGGCGATCGCCCCCTGGGCGGGTTGTTCGTCATGGACGAGGCTCAGAACTTCGCGCCATCGGATCGATCGACCCCGGCAACGCAGAGCACCTTGGCCCTCGCGTCGCAGGCGCGGAAGTACGGATTGGGGCTCGTGTACGCCACTCAGTCTCCGAAGGGGCTGCACAACCGCATAGCCGGCAACGCGTCGACCCAGTTCTACGGGTTGCTCAACAGCCCGTCCCACGTGGAGGCCGCCAAGGAGATGGCGCGGGTGAAGGGAGGACATGTTCCCGATGTCGGGCGCCTGCCCGCAGGGCAGTTCTACGCCGCGATCGAAGGGACGGAGTTCCGTCGCACCGCCACTCCCCTCTGCCTGACATACCACCCGAAGAGTCCGCCGACCGAAGAAGAGGTTCTGCTCATCGCGCGGGGCTGATGCGGAGTCCGAAGCAGCGAAACACGAAAAAGCCCACTTCCGAAGGGAAGTGGGCTTTTTCGCAGCAGTGAATGCTTACTTGGCCTTTTCGAGGACCTCGACCAGTCGCCAGTGCTTCGTGGCGGACAGCGGGCGGGTCTCCATGAGCTGAACGCGATCGCCTACGCCGGCGTCGCCCTTCTCGTCATGTGCCTTGACCTTGGTGGTCCGACGGATGACCTTGCTGTAGAGAGGGTGCTTGACCCTGTCTTCCAGCTCGACCACGATCGTCTTCTCCATCTTGTCGGATACGACGTATCCGATGCGGGTCTTGCGGTTGTTGCGTCCTTCAGTCACAGTCTTTTCCTCGCTCATGCCGCGTCACCTGCAGTGTCGTCGGCAGGACCTGTGGCCAGACCGAGCTCACGCTCACGCAGGACGGTGTAGATGCGCGCGATCTCGTGACGAACGGTGCGCAGTCGACGGTTGTTGTCCAGCTGGCCGGTAGCCATCTGGAAGCGAAGGTTGAACAGCTCTTCCTTCGACTCACGCAGCTTGGTGACCAGCTCTTCACCGGTGAGCTCGCGGAGCTCTGCGGCTGGGGTTCCGGTAGCCATCAGAACTGCTCCTCCCTGGTGATGATGCGTGCCTTCATCGGCAGCTTGTGGATTGCGCGCGTCAGGGCCTGACGTGCGACGGCCTCGTCGGGGAACGAGAGCTCGAAGAGCACGCGACCCGGCTTGACGTTCGCGACCCACCACTCGGGCGAACCCTTACCGGAACCCATTCGGGTCTCGGCAGGCTTCTTGGTGAGCGGACGGTCCGGGAAGATGTTGATCCAGACCTTGCCGCCACGCTTGATGTGGCGGGTGATCGCGATACGGGAGGCCTCGATCTGACGGTTGGTGATGTAGGCGGGCTCGAGAGCCTGGATGCCGTAGTCACCGAACGTCACGTGGTTGCCGCCCTTGGACGCACCCGATCGCTTCGGGTGGTGCTGCTTCCGGTGCTTGACCCGGCGTGGGATCAACATCGTCAGCCCTCCTGATTCGGCTCGGTCGAGGCCGGAGCCTCTGCGGATGCCGCACGGCCTGCCTCGGTGCTCGTCGCGGTGGTGCCCGAAGCACCGGAACGACGCGGACGCGAGGGACGCTCACGGCGCGGGCGATCGTTGCCTGCAGCAGGTGCAGCAGCGGCCAGTTCACGACGGCCACCGACGATGTCGCCCTTGTAGATCCAGACCTTCACGCCGATACGGCCGAAGGTGGTCTTTGCCTCGTACAAGCCGTAGTCGATGTCCGCACGGAGGGTGTGCAGGGGCACACGGCCTTCGCGGTAGAACTCCGAGCGAGACATCTCGGCGCCGCCGAGACGGCCGGAGCACTGGACACGGATGCCCTTGACGTTCGGCTGACGCATGGCCGACTGGATGGCCTTACGCATTGCACGACGGAAAGCGACGCGGTTGCTGAGCTGCTCTGCTACACCCTGGGCCACGAGCTGAGCCTCGGACTCGGCGTTCTTGACCTCGAGGATGTTCAGCTGGACCTGCTTGCCGGTCAGCTTCTCGAGAGCTCCGCGGATGCGGTCGGCCTCGGCGCCACGACGACCGATGACGATGCCCGGACGTGCCGTGTGGATGTCCACGCGAACACGGTCACGGGTGCGCTCGATCTCGACCTTCGCGATACCTGCGCGCTCCATGCCGGTGGCGAGGAGCTTGCGGATGGCGACGTCTTCCTTGACGTACTCCGAGTACTGCTTGTCTGCGTACCAGCGCGACTTCCAGTCAGTGGTGATACCCAAGCGGAAGCCGTGCGGGTTGATTTTCTGACCCACTACTGAGCCCCTTCCTTGGACGCCTGGCCCTTACGACGGTTACGACTTGTTCCGCCGGTCTTGGGCAGGCTCTCGACGATCACCGTGATGTGGCTGGTGCGCTTGCGGATCCGGAAAGCACGACCCTGAGCGCGCGGCTGGAAACGCTTGCCCGTCTTGCCCTCGTCGACGAACGCGGTCGCGACGATCAGCGTGCTGGGGTCGAGATCCAGGTTGTTCTCTGCGTTGGCCGCTGCGGAGGCGATCACCTTGGCGACCGGCTCGCTGGCTGCCTGCGGCGCGAACTTCAGGATGTTGAGCGCGTCCTCGACGGAGCGCCCGCGAACCAGATCCACGACGCGACGAGCCTTCATGGGCGTGACGCTGACGTGCTTCGCGACGGCCTTGGCAGTCGGGTTGGCGGTTTCGGTGTTGCTCATCGCCTCTTCGCCTTCCGGTCGTCCTTGATGTGACCCTTGAACGTGCGGGTCGGTGCGAACTCTCCGAGCTTGTGGCCGACCATCGAGTCGGACACGAACACCGGCACGTGCTTGCGACCGTCGTGGACGGCGAAGGTGTGACCGATGAAGTCGGGGAGAATTGTCGATCGACGGGACCAGGTCTTGATGACCTGCTTGGTTCCCTTGTCGTTCTGGACGTCAACCTTCGCGAGGAGGTGATCGTCTACGAACGGGCCTTTCTTCAGGCTGCGTGGCATTCTGAACTCCCTCCTAGCGCTTGTTCTTGCCGGTACGACGACGACGGACGATCAGCTTGTCGCTCGCCTTGTTCTTGCGGGTACGGCCTTCAGGCTGTCCCCAGGGGCTGACCGGGTGGCGTCCACCGGAGGTCTTGCCCTCGCCACCACCGTGCGGGTGGTCGACCGGGTTCATCACGACACCACGAACGGTCGGGCGCTTGCCCTTCCAACGCATACGGCCGGCTTTACCCCAGTTGATGTTCGACTGCTCGGCGTTGCCGACCTCGCCGACGGTTGCGCGGCAGCGCACATCGACGCGACGGATCTCGCCGGACGGCATACGCAGCGTCGCGTAGGGGCCTTCCTTACCGAGGAGCTGGATGCTCGCGCCGGCCGAACGTGCCATCTTCGCGCCGCCGCCCGGACGAAGCTCGACCGCGTGAACGGTCGTACCCGTCGGGATGTTGCGCAGCGGCAGGTTGTTGCCCGGCTTGATGTCGGCGCCTGCACCCTGCTCGATGGGCGAACCCTGAGCGATGCCCTTGGGGGCGACGATGTAGCGCTTCTCGCCGTCTGCGTAATGCAGCAGTGCGATGTTGGCGGTGCGGTTGGGGTCGTACTCGATGTGAGCGACCTTGGCCGGCACGCCGTCCTTGTCGTTGCGACGGAAATCGATCAGACGGTATGCACGCTTGTGACCGCCACCCTTGTGCCGGGTGGTGATACGACCGTGTGCGTTACGTCCACCGCGACCGTGCAGGGGGCGAATCAGCGACTTCTCGGGCGTGCTGCGAGTGATCTCCGCGAAATCGGAGACACTGGCGCCGCGGCGGCCCGGAGTGGTCGGCTTGTACTTACGGATTGCCATGAGTCTTCTCGTCCTTATATCCGAAGAGTCCCAGTCGCTTACGCGACCGGACCTCCGAAGATCTCGATGGGCTTGCTGTCGGCGGAGAGCGTCACGAGCGCGCGCTTGGTGTCCTTGCGCTTGCCGTAACCGGTGCGGGTCCGCTTGCGCTTGCCCTGACGGTTCTGCGTGTTGACGCTGGTCACGGTGACGTCGAAGATCTTCTCGACGGCAATCTTGATCTGCGTCTTGTTCGAATCCGGGTGCACCAGGAAGGTGTAGGTGCCTTCCTCGATCAGTCCGTAGGACTTCTCGGAGATGACCGGTGCAAGCAGGATGTCGCGGGGATCGGCGATGGTGGTCACTTGCTTCCCTCCTCGTTCTTCGCAGGCCCTGCGATGAACGTGTTCAGCGCTTCCACGCTGAAGACGACGTCATCGGCTTCGAGCACGTCGTACGTGTTGAGCTGATCGGGTGCGATGGGGTGCACGCCGTCCAGGTTCTGAACGCTCTTCCACGCTGCAACGTCCTCGCGGCCGACAACAAGAAGAAGCTTCTTGCGATCGGAGATCTCACCGAGGAAGGACTTCGCGACCTTGGTCGACGGAGTCTGTCCGGCAACCAGTTCGGTGATCACGTGCAGACGCTCGCTGCGAACCCGATCGGAGAGGGCGCCGCGCAGTGCAGCTGCCTTCATCTTCTTCGGGGTGCGCTGGCTGTAGTCGCGCGGCTGCGGTCCGTGGACCGTGCCTCCGCCGACGAACTGGGGAGCGCGAGTCGAGCCCTGACGAGCCCGGCCGGTGCCCTTCTGCCGGTACGGCTTCTTGCCGCCACCGCGAACCTCGCCACGAGTCTTCGTGGAGTGAGTTCCCTGACGAGCAGCAGCGAGCTGAGCCACGACGACCTGGTGCAGAAGCGCGATGTTGGCAGGCGCATCGAAGATCTCGGCGGGGAGATCGACGGTGCCGTTGGTCTTGCCGCCGGCTTCCTTGACGTCGAGCGTCAGGTTGGTCTTCTTCTCGAGGCTGGTCATGCCCGAGCACCACCCTTCAATGCAGACTTGACGATCACGACATTGCCGCGACGGCCCGGGATTGCTCCCTTGATCAAGAGCAGACCGTTCTCGCTGTCCACCTTGTGGACCGAGAGGTTCTGCGTGGTAACGCGGTCGCCACCCATGCGGCCGGACATACGCATTCCCTTGAAGACGCGACCGGGAGTGGCGCAACCGCCGATGGATCCCGGACGACGGTGCACGGCCTGGGCGCCGTGGCTTGCGCCCTGGCCCTTGAATCCGTGGCGCTTCATGGTGCCTGCGAAGCCCTTGCCCTTGCTGGTGCCGGTGACGTCGACGAAAGCGCCGTCCTCGAACACTGCAGCGGTGAGCTCCTGGCCGACCTCGAACTGCGAGGCGTCGGCGACGCGGATCTCCACGACATGGCGGCGAGGCGTGACGCCTGCCTTCTCGAACTGGCCGGTGGTCGGCTTGTTCACCTTGCGGGGATCGATCGCGCCGAAGGCGACCTGGACGGCGCTGTAGCCGTCGCGCTCCTGCGTGCGGATCTGGGTGACCACGTTGGGTCCGGCCTTGATCACGGTCACGGGAACGACGCGGTTGTTCTCGTCGAAGACCTGAGTCATTCCGAGCTTGGTGCCCAGAATGCCTGTGGCAGGCCGATTCTTGTTATCAGTCATCGTTGTCTCCGCGCTCACTGGATGTTGACGTCGACACTGGCAGGCAGATCGATGCGCATGAGCGCGTCGACCGTCTTCGGCGTCGGGTCGAGGATGTCAATGAGCCGCTTGTGAGTACGCATCTCGAAGTGTTCGCGCGAATCCTTGTACTTATGGGGCGAACGGATGACGCAGTACACGTTCTTTTCGGTCGGCAACGGCACCGGTCCGACGACGCGGGCACCCGTACGGGTGACCGTCTCGACGATCTTGCGCGCTGACGCGTCGATCGCCTCGTGGTCGTAGGCCTTGAGCCTGATGCGGATCTTTTGTCCCGCCACGCTTAGTGTCCTTTTCTTGCCGCTTGTCGTGAAGCCGGCCTTGTGGCCTGCTCCACCTCGTCTGCACAGTCCCCGAGCCGCTCGGCGAAAACCGAAGAGACTCGAACTGCCCTCGTGCTCACACGACGAACCGAACGTTGGCGATCAGGAAAGACCCGATCCGTTGCCGCTGTTCATCTGTCATGGTTCTCCGGTCCACGCGGTCGGGCGTGTCGTATTTCTACTGACACTTCTTTCCGCTTGCTCTTCTTCGATGACCGGGTGCGCGAGGCGTTCCTTCATCTCCGAGCCGGCAAACCGAACGCACTCACGCGGAGTGCTGGTCCTGTTCTGCTCTTACCTGGCGCAGGCCGCACGAAAGCGCGTCCCGTGTCCAGGCAACCCGACCAGTATGCCGTAGACCGCGCCGGAGCACAAATCCCTCCCTATGCGCATTCGCCGCTCGCACCTTACTCGGCAGTAAGATGCGAGTATGACCGCCACCAGTACTACCTACGGCCTGTGGAAGAAGCTCCCCGACAACGTCGTCGGGCAGACGATCTTCTCGATCGGCATGTGTCTCAGGGTCCCGTACTTCGGATCCGTCCTCCCCCGCGTGAAGTCCCTCGAGCCAGGTCGTTGCGAGGTGACTGCCCCGAAGTGGTGGGGAATCAGGAACCACTTGGGCACATTTCACGCGATCGCCGCGTGCAATCTCGCCGAGGTGGCCATGGGCATGCTCGCCGAAGCGACGGTGCCACCGACGCATCGCTGGATCCCGAAGGAGATGACGGTGCGCTATCTGACCAAGGCCACCACATCACTGACCGCGGTAGCCCTGCTCGATTCACCCGATTGGGCAACCGTCACGGAGGGTTCGGACGTCGTCGTGCCCGTGTCGATTCGCGACAGCGCCGGAGTCGAGGTCGTCCACGCGAACATCACCATCTGGATCTCCGCCGCGAGCCGACAGCGGTGATACTCGACGAATGAAGTCGTATGACGCTGTCGTGGTCGGTGGCCGTGGAGCCGTCGGCACCCTTCTGGCCGGGCTCCTCGTCTCCGACGGGCTGTCCGTCGTCACCGTGGATGTCGACGCAACCGGCGATCCGCAGCACGGCTGTGACCATGTGCAGGGCAACATCGTCGATCCGGACGACACTCTCCGCGAGTTGTTGGCGTCGACGACCGTCGTCGTCCTGGCGGTCCCGGAATCGGTAGCTCTTGCCGCGCAGGTACCGGATTCCGGCCGGGACATACTGCTGGTCGAAACACTGTCGGTGAAGTCCCGATTCGCCTCCTCGGTCGAGGCTCGGTGGACGCAGGCCTCCGTGCTCGGTATCAATCCGATGTTCGCTCCGTCCCTCGGGATGGACGGACGCCCTGTCGCGGCGGTCGTCCACCGGGACGGCCCCCGCGTCGGCGAATTTCTTGCTCGTCTCGAAACGTGGGGCGGGCTGATCGTGCGAGTGAACGCCGACGAGCACGACCGGGTGGCTGCCGCAACGCAGGCTCTGACCCACGCTGCTGTGCTGGCGTTCGGATCTGCTCTCGCCTCGCTCGACGTCGACCCGGCGCTCGTGCACGCTCTCGCCCCTCCCCCTGCTCGTACCGCCTTGGCATTACTGGCTCGGGTGACGGGCGGTGAACCGGAGGTCTACTGGGATGTGCAATCCGGAAACCCCCATGCGGTGACCGCGCGGTCCGCGCTGGCGTCGGCGATGTCCGAGTTGAATTCGGTCGTCGAGGACGGCGTAGTGCCTGACTTCGAGAAGTTCCTCGATCGCGCCGAGTCGGGCCTACCCGATCCCGCCGGATACGCGGCTCTCTGCGCTGCACTCTTCGGTATCGTGCGAGAACAAGGACGTGAGGAGAACCGGTCATGATCGACAATCCATCACTGCCCGAGTTCGACCCGGATGATCCAGTGGAGAGCGCGATCGTGTCGAGGCTGGCCGGCAACTGGGCCAATCGGGCCACGGTCAAGAAGCCCGAACCCGATCTGGACGACCTGTTCGATCATGCCAAGCACGACTTCCCGGAAGCTCTGATCCCGTTTGCGGAACACGACGTGTACCTCTCGCTGCCGGACGAGAAGCGGAAACGGATCCGGGCCTGGGGCTGGATCGCGTTCAACAAGAACGTCATGGACGTGGAACAGCACGTGGTCAATCCGGGCTTCTCACTCCTTGCCCAGGACGTGTTCGACACCGGAATGGGTGACGTCCTCGCGATCGCTGTCACGCAGGCGATGGTCGACGAGCAGTACCACACCCTCATGCACCTGAACGCGAGCGCGCTCACCCGTCGTCAGCGCGGATGGGCGATGCCCGAGCGACAACTCCCGTTCAGCGCGACAGTCCGTGCCCAACGCGCCGCGCAGCTCGGTGCGGCGAACTCCGGAGCTGCTGCATTGAGCGCCCTCGCGTACACGACTGTCGCGGAGATCTCGATAACCTCCTACCTGGACTTGATCGAGGACGACGACATCATCCAACCGGTGAATCGCGCAACGGTGAAGCTCCACAATCGCGACGAGTACTGCCATGCCTCGATCGCCGACGAGATGGCCAAGATCGTCTTCGGCACACTGGACGACGGCGATCGGAGAGTGTTCCTCGACGGCCTCGCCCAGGGCATGAGAGCGTTCTCGGGCACGGACTTCTCGACGTGGGAAGCTATTCTTCGAGCCGAGAAGATCGACGGCTTCGAGACAATGCTTCGAGACATCGTCGACGACGGGAGCCGGGATCACCTCGTCCAGGACTACAGCGGC
This sequence comes from Rhodococcus sp. RS1C4, assembly GCF_002258225.1. Classification (NCBI taxonomy): domain Bacteria; kingdom Bacillati; phylum Actinomycetota; class Actinomycetes; order Mycobacteriales; family Nocardiaceae; genus Rhodococcus; species Rhodococcus sp. RS1C4. The sequence continues at coordinate 13,766 of NZ_NOXZ01000004.1, forward strand.
ATTCGATCACTGTGCCGCGAACTGGACGTCGAGGACGAAATAGGAATCGAGTGGTCGTGAGCGATGTGAAATCGCCATCTTTCCCGGCAGGTAACATTTCGGTCCGGTGCCTGGATTGAACTGACGGGTACGCGCTCACCGAATCTCGCCTTCCGAAGAATCCGACTGCACCACCGACCGCACGGAGTATCGATGCCCTTTCCCGAGGACGTAGCTGTACTGGTCGAAGACGTCCACAAATCTTTCGACGACGTGCACGCCCTCCGAGGCATCAGCTTCTCGGCTCCCAAGGGGACCGTTCTCGGAATACTCGGCCCCAACGGCGCTGGTAAGACGACCACGGTCAAAGTTCTGGCGACACTGATCAAACCGGACACCGGCAGGGCACTCGTCGCGGGCCACGACGTCGTGACCGATGCACCTGCGGTCCGCAGGTCCATCATGATGACGGGCCAGTACGCCGCCCTCGACGACACTCTGTCCGGACGGGAGAACATCGAGCTGTTCGGTCGACTGATGGGCCTGGACAAGAAGGCGTCGAAGGCCCGCGCCCACGCGTTGCTCGAGGAATTCGACCTGGCGGACACCGGCAAACGACCGGTGCGCGGATACTCCGGTGGAATGCGCCGCCGCATCGACATCGCATGTGGTCTGGTCGTTCGTCCGGAGGTCGTGTTTCTCGACGAACCGACGACGGGGCTGGATCCGCGCAGCCGTCAGGGCGTCTGGTCACTGGTCGAGGCACTCAAAGCGCAGGGCATCACCGTGCTGCTCACCACGCAGTACCTGGAGGAAGCCGACGTTCTGAGCGACAACATCATCGTCATCGACAAGGGAACGGTGATCGCGGAGGGAACGTCGGATCAGCTCAAGGCGATGACGGGAGGCAACTTCTGTGAAGTTGTCCCGGTCGATCCGAATCGCCTGCCGGAGGTTGTGAGGATTCTGGGCGAATTGGTGCCCGGCGTCGTGGCACGGGAACTCGCGCCCGGCGCAGACCGCGTCTCCATCCCTGCTCCGGACGGTGCTGCCACTTTGTCCGAGGTTCTTCGTCGAATCGACCATGCAGGCATTCCCTTGGCGGACATCGCACTGCGCCGGCCGTCTCTGGACGACGTCTTTCTCTCCCTGACCGGCCACTCCAACACCGCCGCCACGCAGTGACCACGACTTCTCGAGACTCGACAGTGGCTGCTGCCTCGACCTCGGCAACGCCGACCGGCCGCACCCGTGCCAAGGCTCGTTTCGAGCCCTCGGGGTTCGTACAGTGGAAAGTCCTCACCGCGCGGACAGTCCGAACCATGGTCCGCAAAGGTGAGCTGTTCATCGCAGTCCTCGCACCCCTGATCTTCACGCTGGGCTTCTTCCTGCCGCTGAAGTTCGTCATGCAGTTCCAGGGGATCGACTACGCGCAGTTCCTCATGCCGATCATCGTTCTGCAGGCAATGGCGTTCACTGCGATTTCCTCGGCGCAGCGAGCCTCGACGGAGACCCTGACGGGTCTGTCCACCCGCCTGAAGACCATGCCGGTCGTCATCGGCGCTCCTCTCATGGCACGAATGACGAGTGCGTTCCTCCGGTCGACGGTGACTCTGACTGCCGCTCTGATCTACGGGCACGTCATCGGGTTTCGATTCAGCGCGGGGTTCGACCAGGCCGTCATGTTCGGCGCCATGGCGCTGGCAATCAGTACCGTGCTGTCCTTCGGCGCCGATGCGATCGGAACTCTCTCGAAGAGCCCGGAAGCCACCAGTCAGGCGCTGACGTTGCCGCAGTTGATCCTGGGTATGGCGTCGACAGGGTTCGTTCCGGAGTCCGGCTTTCCCGAGTGGATTCGCCCGTTCGTGCGTAATCAGCCGATTTCACAGTTCGCGGCAGCGATGAGGGACATGGCCGACGGGACAGTCCAGCTGTCGGTCGTGCTCCCCGCCGTTCTCTGGATCGTCGGCCTTACCCTTGTGCTCGTTCCACTTGCCCTGTGGGCGAGCCTGCGACGGAGAGACTGATCATGACCGACATTCAGCCGCGCGCCGCTACCCGTGAGACGTTCGGGTTTCCGGAGCCCACGACGATGCTGCCGGAGTCGTCGGCACGTGCTCTGTTCGTCCACAGCACCATCCAGTGCACTCGCTTGCTCAAGCGTTGGTCGAGAGACCCTACGACCATGATTCAGGCCATGCTCTACCCGGCATTGATGCTTCTGATGTTCCGAGTGGTACTCGGGGACTCGATTTCGATGGCCACCGGGCAGCCCGCCGTGTACGGCCAGGTGCCTCTCATCGTGCTCATCGGCGCAATGTTCGGCTCCATCGTCAGTGCAGTGGGCCTCAAGCAAGAACGCATGAACGGGTTGCTGCCGCGTTTCTGGACTCTGCCCACCCACCGTGCAGCCGGATTGGTGGGTCGGATGATGGCCGAGGCCGTGCGTGTGTTCGTGACCACGCTGGTGATCATCGCCATGGGGTTCGCGCTCGGATTCCGGCTCAACCAGGGCTTGCTGGCCGGACTGGGCCTCGTGCTTCTACCCATCGCGTTCGGGATCGGGTTCGCGGTCCTGGTGACGTTTCTGGCCACCGTGTCACGAGACGCGCCGCTGGTCGAGTTGGTCTCGATTCTGTGCACTCTGCTGCTCTTCTTCAACTCCGGGTTCGTGCCGGTGGCGGCGTACCCGACTTGGCTGCAGCCTGTGGTTGCAGCGCAGCCCATGTCGTGTGCGGTGGATGCGATGCGTGCCTTCGCTCTGGGCGGACCGACACTGACGCCCGTCCTGCAGACTCTCGCGTGGTCCTTCGGTCTGGTGATCGTGTTCCTCTACCCGGCCATCCGCGGTTACCGTCAGGCGTCCAGTTCCGCCTGAGCAGTTTTCTTTTATGCTGTCGATATGACAATCGACGCGCACCGAACTGTTCGCCCGACTGTTTCCGTCGTAATTCCGATGAATGGAATTATCAGCCAACTCGACGAACAACTCGACGGATTGGCACAGCAAAATTATTCGGGGGAATTCGAAGTCGTAGTAGCCGACAACGGAGTCGGCGATTTACTGAGGCGCCACATATCCGACCATTCGCTCAATACTCGTATGAAAATTCAGTACATCGACGCTTCCGAGCAGGCAGGTGTGTCGTTCGCCCGAAACTGCGGCGCACGGCACGCGTCGGGCGAATTTCTCGCCTTCTGTGATGCGGACGACATAGTCCACGAGAACTGGATCAGTTCACTTGTCGGCTTCGCGCAGGATTTCGACGTCGTCGGAACGGCTGTGGAGACCGCGGGAATCAACACCGCGAAGGCAATGTCCTGGACGCCGTCCATGCCCGCCGAGCGGCAGGGACGGACCACGTTTCTGCCTCACGCCATCGGCGCCAGCATGGGGGCCTGGACGGGCGTGTGGCGTGACCTGGGAGGGATGGACACCTCCTATCACGCCAGCGAGGACGTCGAGTTCTGCTGGCGAGCACAATTGGCCGGGTACACCTTCGGATTCCTACCGGTGGCCGAGGTCGCCTACAGGCTGCGCGAAGAGTTGCGGCCATTGCTTCGGCAGTCCTACAAGCTGGGGTACGGATTCGCGAGGCTGCAGGGCGAATACCGCGCCCGAGGCTGCCCTCCGGTCAGCGTTCGGCGGGTCGCTTACTGGTGGACGCTACTGATACTGGGAAATCCTCTGGTTCCCTCATTCGTCACCAAAGTTTCACGCGGCCAATGGGCACGAGCGGTTGCCGCGCATGCCGGTGAGGTGCGTGGAGGCTTGAAATATCACACTTTCGGCTGGTAGCCATTTGCATTTACCCGCATGTCTCGTAATGCTGGGTAGATGTGCCGATCCGACGGGCGACAATTGTCGCTCTCTCCGATGACGGCATCGGACGCGCTTCTGCTGGACACAGAACTGGTCGAAGCGACCTGAAGCAAACTGCAGGGGATGGACGAACCGCAGTGGACCAACCAACAAGGAGCAAGCAGTTGAACGCATGCGTACGACGCGGCCGAGCTTTCTTCACGACGCGGTCACTACGTGCACTCGTTTCAATGTGTGCCCTGGTCGGACTCGCTGCTGTGATCGGCGCACCGACTGCGTCCGCGCAGCCGGGAGTCGAACCGGAGCCGTTGTCCCTGGAGCGCATGGGTACGCCTCCCGAAGGCGCGAACGACTTCTCGTGCAAGCCCTCCGAAGCGCATCCTCGCCCGGTCATCCTGGTCCACGGAACCGACACCGACATGCAGGAGAGCTGGCCGAAACTTTCGCCCGAGCTCGCTGGTCAGGGCTACTGCGTGTTCGCTCTCAACTACGGCGCGATGCCGGTGATGTGGGACCACAGTCGCCTCGTCTGGGGAATCGACGACATCGAGCAGTCAGCGAGCGAGCTCGGCCAATTCGTCGACTTGGTCCTGTCGAGCACCGGCGCTTCCCAGGTCGATCTCGTCGGACATTCGCAGGGAGGCACGGTCTCGCGGCAGTACCTCAAGTTCAACGGTGGTGCCGATGCATCCGACGCGTCGCGCAGCAAGGTGAACCAGGTCATCACTCTCGGCGCCACCAACCACGGAACCAGCTTCAACGGGCTGCAGCAGCTGTACCTCCTCGCGGCATCGTTCGGGCTTCCCCGCGATCTGACGTCGCAACTGGTGTTCGGAATCGCGGGCACACAACAGCTCATCGGTTCGCCCTTGTTGAAGAAGCTCAACGCCGGTAGCGAAGTCATGCCCGGTGTCGAGTACACCGTGATCGCAACCCGCAAGGACGAGGTCGTGACGCCTCCGGAGCGAACCTTCCTGAACGACGGCGGTACCGGCCAGGTGAAGAACGAGTGGGTCCAGGACATCTGCCCCGGCAACACGGCGTCGCACATGGGTCTGACGCGTGATCCGGATGTGTTCTACATGATCAGTCGCGCGTTGGATCCCACGTACCCGGACTCGCACCCCTTGGAGTGCGCTCCACAGTCCTGACCCGCCGCTACTGCGCCCACGGGTGGTCGATGACCACGTCCACGACATCCGTCCCACCGAGGTCCACGTCGGCGCCACTGCCGTGAACGACGTGCGTTGCCCAAGTGTCGTCGATGAGGTCGGGCACCTGGGCACTCCGGTCGTCCATCACGAGCGCAGCTCCCGTCGCGGCCGCGACGGCCACCGTCAGGACGTCGCGATCCCCGAGGAAGTGTCGTCGATCTGGCCGAGTCACCGAGCGTGCGTCACGATCGACGGTCAGCAGGCGTGCCTCGTGGTCGACGGCGAAGGTTCGCCCTGACGTCGACGCCGACTGCGCCAGCCGATGGTGCGTGACCACTTCCCCGCCGGAGATGACGGCCGTGTCGTCGGGGTCGATACCGAAGCCTCGTACGCCCCGGTCGACCGGCCGCGTCGATCGGCCGGACAGGCTCGCGTCGTCGACGGAGATCCAGGGAAGCGCCGAGCCGGACGGATCCGAGAAACCTACACCGACCGCGACCTCGCCGGCGTCGAGAGACACCGCGCCTCCGGCTGACCAGACAGCAAGGATTGCGCAGACGCCCTGCTCGGAGAACGGGAGATGGATCGTCACGGGTGTCCCCCGGCCGACGCCCTCGGACATCAGCAAGCGGGCCAACTGCGCGACGTGGTCCGAAGTCCGGACGTAGGACTGCTCGCCGTCTATGTCGACGATCATCGGCGCACCCGGTTCCGCTTCGACCGCTGCGTCGAACATCGCCGCCATCGTGCGCTGGGCGGCCAGGCTCGAGTCGGCATCGCGGGGCTCGGGTGGAGGCGGGGCGGGCTGGGCGATCTCGATGTCGCCGACGACGGCGTCGTCGGCGATCCCGAACGAACGCAGAACCGACAACAACACCTCGGCGACGTGGACCACCGTGGACTCGTCGTACAGGTCGGTCGCATAGATCAACGAGCACGCGGATTCGGCTCGCCCATCGGATGCAACCGCATCCGAGAACACGAACTGAAGGTCGTATCTCGCGACGTGTTCTTCCGCCTCGAGTGCGGACACGGCCAGATTCGGAAGTTCGAGAACGGTGGTCGCGTGATTCTGTAGTGCGAGCAGCACCTGGAAGAACGGCGATCGAGACCTCGATCGCGGTGGGTCGAGCATGTCGACGATGCGATCGAACGGCACATCGGCGTGCGAGAACGCATTCAGGTCGGTCTCGCGCACCAGGGCAAGCACGTCGCCGACGGTCTCGGATCCGTCGAGCGGTGTTCGCAGGACCACGGTGTTGACGAACATCCCCACCATGTCGTCGAGGGCCGAGTCCCCGCGTCCCGCAACCGGTGTCCCCACGGCGATGTCGGCATCGCCGGACAGTCTGGCCACAACAACGGCGAGGGCAGCGTGCAGTGTCATGAACAGCGTCACGCCATGACGACGAGCCAGCGTGTCGAGGGCCGACCGCAAGTCCGCGTCGACGACGAAGCGGTACTCGGCACCGACTCGACCGACGCCCACGCCCCGTGCTCGGTCGACGGGCACACCCCGCTGCTCGGGCAGTCCGTCCAGTGCAGTCCTCCAGTACGACTCCTGCCGTGACACCAGCGAGTCCGGGTCGTCGGTCGACCCCAGCGCCTCGAGCTGCCACAGCGCGTAGTCCGCATACTGAACGTCGAGCGGTGTCCACGACGGCTCCGTGCCGCGAATGCGTGCGTTGTACGCGATCAGCAGATCGCGCGTCAGCGGTGCCATCGAGAAACCGTCAGCTGCGACGTGGTGGGTGACGAACACCATGACGTGCTCGGTGGGCGTCACCTCGAGAACACGCAGGAGCACCGGGACCGACGCGGTGACGTCGAACGGGGTCGCGAGTATCTCGCGTACACGATCGACGACGTCGTCACCCGAGATCTCTTCGAACACGAAGTCGATTGCTGCATCCGCGCGTGGAAGAACGACCTGCGTGCCGACGCCGTCGATGTCGGGATAGTACGTTCGCAGGGTTTCGTGGCGACCGACGACGTCGTCTGCGGCCCGACGCAGGACGTGGACGTCGAGGGTGCCGCTCGCTCGCAGCGCGAACGCGATGTTGTAGTCCGTGGACGTCGGGTCGAGTCGAGCGAGCAGCCACATGCGTTGCTGCGCCGGGGAGAGCGGAAGCGTGTCGGGTCTACCGAGAGACACCAGTGTTCGACGCCTGCCCGTCCCGACCTGGGACGCGATCCTCGCCGCGAGAGCCGACACCGTGGGCGCTTCGAACAGCGCTCGTAGGTCGACCTCGGTGTCCAGAGCCGCGCCCAGTCGGGCGGTGACCTGGGTCGCGACCAACGAGTTGCCGCCCAGCGCGAAGAAGTCGTCGTCCGAGCCGACCCGGTCGTTACCGAGGACGGCCGAGAATGCCTCCGCCACCGCTTCTTCCACGGCGGTGGACGGGGCGCGGTACGCCGTGTCGACGACGGTCGGTGCAGGCAGTGCGCGCCGGTCGAGCTTGCCGTTGACGGTGAGGGGCAGATCTTCGAGTTCGACGAAACCGGACGGAATCATGTAGTCGGGCAGTCGTTCTCCTACGGTTCGACGGATCGAGTCGAGGTCGCGAGACGCACCGGCCGCACGTACGAAGTACGCGACGACCCGAGGCCCGAGCGGTGGGTCCTCCCGCACGACGGCAACCGCTGTGGCTACCGAGGGATGGGCCGCAGTCGCTGCTTCCACCTCACCGAGTTCGATACGGTAACCACGGACCTTGACCTGTTGATCGGCTCGACCCGAGAATTCGAGCTCGCCGGTCTTCCCGGAGACCACCCATCGGACCCGGTCACCGGTGCGATAGAGAGGTTCGCCGTTGTCCCCGAAGGGGTTTGCTACGAAACGCGTCGCTGTCAAGCCCGGTCGTTCCAGATAGCCGCGGGTCACTTGAGAGCCACCCACGTAGAGTTCGCCTTCGACGCCTACCGGCACGGGATGCAGGCGACGATCGAGTACGTGTACGGACAGGCCCGCAATCGGCATCCCGATTATCGAGCCGGACTCGACGTCGGATGCAGCGATTCGCCGGACAGTGACATGCACCGTCGTCTCCGTGATTCCGTACAGGTTGAACAGTGCAGGACCACGGGCTTCGCCGTCGCCGTGCCTGCCGAACCACGTGCGCAGACGCCTCGGTTCGAGCGCTTCTCCCCCGAACAACACGTGCCGGAGAACGAGTTCCGTCGACGACTCGGTGTCCACGTCGACCAACCGTTGAAACGCCGACGGCGTCTGATTGAGAACTGTGACACGCTCGGAGGCGAGTAGTTCCCGAAACACCTCGGGAGAACGAGCGGTGTAGTGATCGACCACGACGAGCGTGCCGCCGTGAAGGAGGGCTCCCCACATCTCCCACACGGAGAAATCGAATGCGAACGAGTGGAACATCGTCCAGACGTCGGTCGCTCCGAACTCGAAGACGTCGTTCGTCTTCTCGAAGAGGGTCAGCACGTTGTCATGGGTGACTCCGACGCCTTTCGGCTGCCCCGTCGATCCCGACGTGTAGATGACGTACGCGAGCGACCAACGACGCAACGACGAATGCCGTTCTGCATCGGTCACTGTCGCCTCGGAGCGCCGATCCACCTCGGCCGCGGTAGGAGCGACAGCCGCCATGTCGACGGCAGGCAGTCCACCGAAGCGTGAGTCGACGCCCTGGTACACGGCCGCGACCGGGGCGCAATCGTCGAGGACGAAACGAACCCGATCGTCCGGGTGGTCCGGATCGATGGGGAGGTACGCGGCGCCCGAGGTGACCACGGCGAGCAGCGCGACCACGAGGTCCGCCGATCGGGGCAGCGACACAGCGACCGTAGCTTCCGGGCGTGCACCCAGCGCGATCAGTTCGCGAGCGATCACGTTCGCTTTCGCCGCGACATCTCGGTAAGTCCAGGATCTGCCCCCGTCACGCAGTGCAACGCGATCGGGTACCTCTCCGGCCATGGCATGGAACCGGTCGACCAACGTGGAGAATGCGGACGGCATCGGGTCGTCGGTTGTCTCGGTGACGAGTGCGAGCTCCAGCTCCGCAGCCGGAAGCAGCGTCACGTCCCCCAGCGGCTCGTGCGCCTGCTCCACGAGCGCGGACGCAGCACGTGCGTAGGCGTCGGCGATGCGCTGCACCGTGGCTCGATCCAGTGCATCCGCGGCGTACACGAATTCGACGTCCCACCCGGCCACGTCACCGGCGTCGTAGGCGTCGGCCACCGTCACCTGCAGATCGAATTTCGCCTCGACGGAATCGAATTCCACCCCGCTGATGGTCAGGTCGGGCAACTCCAAGTCGATCCGAGCGAGGTTCTGGAACACGAACATCACCTGGAAGAGCGGGTGTCTGCCGCGGATTCGGTGCGGATCCGTCACATCGACGATTCGCTCGAACGGCACGTCGGCGTTGGCGAACGCGGACAGATCGGTTTCACGTACGTCGGCCACGAACCGGTCGAAGTTCGCGGCCGGATCGACCCGGGTGCGCAGAACGAGAGTGTTGACGAACATACCGATCATCTCGTCGAGGCGACTGTCCCCACGACCCGCGACAACGGTTCCGACGGTGATGTCCTCGTTGGCGGACATTCGCGACAACACCACGGCGAGGGCGGCGTGCATGACCATGAACGGAGTTGCCCCGACGCCTCTGGCGTACGTTGCCACCGCATCTCGCGTCGACCGATCGATGGACACGACGACGGCGCCTGCCCGTTCCTCGGCAGCGGCCGTCGTCGTCGTGCGAGAACTGCTGCGCGGCAACTCGATTTCGGCAGGCACGTCCGAGAGCTGCCGGACCCAGTAGTCGATCTGACGCGACGCGGGCGATGCGGGATCGTTTTCGGAGCCGACGAAATTGCGCTGCCAGACTGCGAAGTCCGCATACTGCAGGGGCTGAGGATCCCATGCGGGTTCGTTGCCGGTCGCCCGAGCTGCGTACGCGCGCGCCAGGTCCCGGGTGAGCGGACCTACCGAGAATCCGTCCACGGAGATGTGGTGGGCGACGACGACGAGGACGTGCTCGTCTGCGGACTCCCGCAGCAGAACCGCGCGTACGGGAACCGTCTCGGTCACGTCGAATCCACGAGACACCATCTCGAGGACTCGCGCGGTAGTCGACGCGGAGTCACTGTCCTCCACACGTAGTGCAACCGAACGGTGGGGTTCGACGAACTGGAAGCCGACCCCGTCGACGTCGGGGTAGCGCGTCCGTAGGATCTCGTGTCGGGTCGTGACGTCGTGAAAGGCCTCGACCAGGGCTCCGACGTCGAGGTTTCCTGTTATCCGGATCAGCGCGGGCACGTTGTTCGCTGCCGAACGAGGATCGAGTCGGTTGAGGAACCACATGCGTTGCTGCGGTAGGGACAGCGGAGCCGGGGTGTCGTGGTCCGGTCGTCGCGCCAGAACGCCTCGGACCGACCGCGTGGTCTCCCGCTCGATTCGTCCTGCGAGGACCTCGACTCCCGGAGCGTCGAACAACATCCGCAGGGGAACGTCGGTGGACAGCTCTGCTCCCAACCGCGCCACCACCTGGGTTGCGATCAGCGAGTTCCCGCCCAGGGCGAAGAAATCGTCGTCCAGACCCACTCGGGGTGCGCCGAGCATGTCCGAGTAGGTCGAGGCGACGATCTCCTCGACGGGAGTCGACGGCGCCCTGTGCGTCCGCACCTGGACCGCGGGCGCGGGCAGCGCCCGACGGTCGAGCTTGCCGTTCGGACCGACCGGCAGCCGGTCGACGACGACGATCGACGTCGGAACCATGTAGTCGGGGACGAAGCGCGCAGTAGCCGCACGGATGTCCGCTGCGTCGATGCTCGCCCCGTCCTCGGGTACGACGTACGCCACCAAGGAGTCACCGACGATTGCGTCGGTGTGCAGTACCACGACGGCCTGGCGAGCGTTGGGATGAGTGAGCACTGCAGCCTCGACCTCACCGCATTCGATGCGCTGGCCTCGAAGTTTCACCTGGAAATCGCTGCGGCCCACGTAGTCGAGTTCACCGACGGGGTTCCACCGCACCAGATCTCCAGTCCGATAGAGTCGTCCGCCCGTCGAATCGAACGGGTCGGCGACGAACCTCTCGGAAGTCAGTGTCGGTCTCGTCGCATAGCCTCTGGCGAGTTGTACCCCTGCCAGATACAGCTCCCCCACGACACCGGGCCATACCGGGTTCAAGCGCGAATCGAGCACGTACACACGGGTGTTCGAGACCGGCCGGCCGATGGGTACGGTCGGCGCAGCGGAGTCGACGATGTCGTACCGGGTGACATCGACGGCGGCCTCGGTGGGTCCGTACAGGTTGACGAGGTCGGTTCCAGCCAGAATTTCCGATGTCGCACGCACTGTGGCAGCGGGGAGCGCTTCTCCGGATGCGAAGATCCGCCGCAGCCTTCGCGCCGACCGCGCGTCCGGATGAGCGGTGAACACCGCGAGCATCGACGGTACGAAGTGCGCGACGGTGACGGAGTGCGTCTCGATCAGCCGTGCAAGATAGGTGGGGTCGCGGTGACCGTCCGCATCCGCGATCACCAGCGTCGCCCCGATCCCGAGCGGCCAGAACAGCTCCCACACAGACACGTCGAACGTCAGCGGAGTCTTGTGGACCACGACATCGTCGGTGCCCAGTGGATAGCACTGCTGCATCCAGTCCAGCCGATTGACGACGGCGCGGTGGCTGACCACCACACCCTTCGGCCTGCCGGTCGACCCGGACGTGAAGATCACGTACGCCGCGACGTCCGGATGGTGTCGATGGACCGACACAGTCGCGTTCGGTTCGCTCTCGACCGTGTGGTGCACGTCGATGGTGACGACCCCGGTTGTCGCCTTCGACAACTCCACGCTCGACGCAGCACCGTCGACGAGAACGACTGCGGCTTCGGACGCCTCCAGAACGTAGTGCAGGCGCTCGATCGGTTGCTGCGGATCGATCGGTACGTAGGCACCGCCGGCATCGAGCACGGCGTACACCGCGAGGACCGACTCGAAAGACCGTGACACTGCCACACCGACGGTGGTCTCCGGTCCGACACCTGCGTGTTGCAGCGTCCGAGACAGCGCCTTCACCTGATCGAAGAACTGTGCGTAGGAGATCTCGTGGTCACCGTGGCGAATCGCAATCGAATCGGGAGACCTCTGGGCAACCCGGCGGAATCGATCGAGGAGCATGTCCTCGCGGGCAGCGACCGCGGTTCGGTTCCAGTCGGTGAGAACCGATGTCGTCTCGTGGTCGTCGAGAAGGTCGATGTCACCGACGACCGCGAACCGATCGGTGACCATGGCCTTGAGTATTCGGACGAATCGCCGTCCGGCTGCGGCGATGGTGTCTTCGTCGAACAGCTCGGTCAGGTAGAGGAACTGAGCCGACATTCCTGCGGGTTCGCCGGAACGGTCGAAATCCTCCGACATGGTCAGGTACAGATCGAACTTCGACAGCCCGGTTTCCAGTTCGACGCCCGCGGCGCGGATCTCCGGGAGCTCGACGCTTGTGCGTTCGAGATTCTGGAACGCGAGCATCACCTGGAACAGAGGTTGTCTCGCCGTCGACCTCGTCGGATCGAGTATCTCCACCAGCCGCTCGAACGGAAGGTCCGAGTTCGCGAACGCGTCGAGGTCGGATTCGCGCGTCGACGCGAGCACGTGCCTCACGGTGTCCGAGGGACGGATCTCGGATCTGAGCACGAGCGTGTTGACGAACATGCCGATCACATCGTCCAGCGCACGCTCACCACGGCCTGCGATCGGCGTTCCGATCGTGACGTCTTCCGTTGCCGCCGCACGTGCCAACAGAATCGCGAACGCTGCGTGCACGACCATGAACGGCGTGCATCCCACGTCGAGGCCCAGCGCGACGACGGCGCGATGCAATGCACCGCCGATCGCGAAGCGGTGAACGGCACCGCGCTCGGACTGCACGACCGGGCGAGGACGGTCGGTCGGTAGGTCCAGCTGCTCGGGGCTCCCTGCGAGACGCCGCTTCCAGTAGTCGATCTGCGTGCGAACCAGAGATTCCGGATCGTTCTCCTCCCCGAGGACCTCGCGCTGCCACACCGAGAAGTCGGCGTACTGCACCTTCATCGGCTCCCACATCGGTGTCCGACCTCCGACTCGTGCCGCGTATGCGTACACGATGTCTCGCATGAGGGGACCGATGGAGAAACCGTCGGCGGCGATGTGGTGGACGACGACCGCGAGGATTCCTTCGGTATCGCCGACTCGGAACAGATGGGCACGGAACGGCGGAGCTTCGGACAGCGCGAAACTCGTGTTCACCAGCACGCGGATGCGTCCGAGCGCGTCGTTCTCGGTGCAGGTGTCCACACCGAGCTCGAACGGGCTCTCGTCGATACGCAGAATTCGTTGGTGGCCGACACCGTCCACATCCGGATACACGGTGCGTAGCGTTTCGTGGCGTTCACGGATGTCGTCGATGGCCGTTCGGAGGGCTGTCTCGTTCAGCTCACCGGTGAGACGGACGACGATGGGAATGTTGTAGGCGGCGGAGTCCGGTTCGAACTGATCCAGGAACCACATTCGTTGCTGCGCAAGGGACAGCGGTATTCGTTCCGGACGTGTGCGCGCCGTCAGGGGTGCGCGCCGCTTCTTCCCGACGCTGCGATCGATCACTGCTGCCAGGGCAGCCACCGACGGTGCGTCGAACACGGCGCGGACATCGAGGTCGACGTCGAGTTCTGCGCCGACCCGGGCGGTCACCTGAGTGGCGAGAAGCGAGTTGCCACCGAGAGAGAAGAATTCGTCGTCGCGCCCGACTCGATCGACACGCAGGAGGCTGCTGTAGACCTCGGCGACTACGTGCTCGGCGCGAGTACGCGGCTCGGTGAACTCTGTGCGCTCGAACATCGGCTCCGGCAGCGCTCGCCTGTTCAGTTTGCCCGACGGTCCGAGCGGGAGCTCGCCGATCACGAGGAACGCCGACGGAACCATGTATTCGGGCAGTACCCGCCCGGCCACATCCCGCAGCCGTTCGGTGTCCACGGACGACCCGTGCGAGGGGACGATGTAGGCAACGAGCCTGTCACCTCGCACATCCACCACGGCGTGGTGGACCGAGCCGTCGCGGAGAAGAACGTTCTCGATCTCCCCGAGTTCGATGCGCAACCCTCGCAGCTTGACTTGAAAGTCCGAGCGGCCGAGGTATTCCAGCTCGCCGTCGGTGCGCATCCGTACGACGTCACCCGTGCGATAGAGCCTCGCCCCGTCGATCGAGAACGGGTCGGCGACGAACCGGTCAGCCGTCAGGTCCGGCTGATTCGAGTATCCGCGCGCGAGTTGCACGCCGCCGAGGTACAACTCCCCTTGCCCACCCACGGGGACTGGGTGCAACCTCGGATCGAGCACGTGCACACGAGTGTTGAACACGGGACGTCCGATCGGTACGCCGTCGGTGTCGGTGTCGGAGAACTCGTGGTGGGTCACGTCGACGGCAGCCTCCGTGGGGCCGTACAGGTTGACCACGCGTGCACCCGGCAGTGCCGTCTGCAGCGACGATGCCGTTGCGGACGGCAGGGCTTCTCCCGAGCAGAACACCCATCGCGGCGCGACGTTCGCCGGTGCCCTATCGGAGGCGTACACGGCGGCCATCGACGGTACGAAGTGCAGGACCGTTACCTGCTGGGACGACAGGAGCGAGGCCAGGTAGTTCGGATCACGGTGGCCGTGCGGACGCGCGATCACCGTTCGAGCACCGATGTGCAACGGCCAGAACAACTCCCACACCGACACGTCGAACGTCACCGGAGTCTTGTGCAGGACGACGTCCTCTCGGGTCAACCCGTATTGTTCCTGCATCCAGACGAGCCGATTCACGATGGCGCGGTGGTCGACCGACACCCCCTTGGGGGCACCCGTCGATCCCGACGTGAAGAGAACGTAGGCAGTGTTCGCCGCGGTGAGCGTACCGAGACGATCGGCGTCGGTCAGCGGTCCGGGCGAGAAGGCGCGCAGGTCGATCTCGTCCACGGACACCACCGGGACACTCGATGCTTCGAGCGCCTGGCTCGAGATCGACGCGCCGACAAGGTCCTCGTTCCTCGACAGCACCAGCACAGCGTTCGACGCCGTGACGATGTGCCGCTGCCGCTCTCCAGGCTGATCCGGATCCATCGGGACGTATGCAGCACCAGCTGCCTGCACGGCGTAAATGGCCACGAAGAGGTCGAAGGAGCGATGCATCGAGACCGCGACTCTCGTTTCCGGACCGGCGCCTCGCGAGATCAGGTACCGCGCAAGCGTGTTCACGCGTGCGTCGAACTCCCGATAGGTCAGAGTGACGTCGTCGCACGTCAGAGCGTCGGCATCGGGCGACGCTGCCGCGCGCGCAGCGTACATCGACACCAACGTCGACGTCTCGTCGAACTCGTGATGGGTCGAATTGATCTCGTCGATCAACCAGCGGCGCTCGGCGGCATCGATCAGAGCGATGTCGCCGACGACCGCCGTCGAATCCTCGGACACCACGTCGAGGAGAAGACGAACGCGAGCGGCCAGCGCGTCGACGGTCGACGTATCGAAGATGTCGCGCGCGTACGTGATGGAGAATTCGATGCCGTTCGGGTCACCGGAGCTGGAGTAGCTTTCGGAGAAGACCAGTTCGAGGTCGAATCTGGCGGCATGGACGGCGACCTCCACGGGCGACAACGCAAGTCCGGACGCCTGTACGGTCGCGCGGCCTCCGTCCTGGAAGGTCAACAACACCTGGAACAACGGGTGACGTCCAGAGAAACGAGGTGGGTCCAGTATCTCCACCACACGGTCGAACGGAAGGTCCGCGTGAGCGAACGCGGACAGGTCCACCTCGCGTACTCGGGCCAACACGTCGTCGAAGGTCGCCGACGAGTCCACCGGCGTCCGCAGCACCAGCGTGTTCACGAACATGCCGACGACTGCGTCGAGATCGGTCTCACCGCGGCCGGCAACCGGTGTACCCACGACGACATCCGATTCACCGGACATCCGCGCCAACAACACTGCGATGCAGGCGTGCACCACCATGAACGGAGTGACGCCCCGGCGTCCGGCGAGTTCGACGATTCGCCGATGGACGGCTGCATCGAGACGTCGGGAACTACGTCCACCCGATCCCGACCGAACTGGCCCTCGCGGCCTGTCCGTCGGGACGATCGTCTCCTCCGGCGCACCGGCGAGTGTCGTCGACCAGAACCTTTCCTGAGCCGCAGCCAGTGACGTCGGATCGTCGGATGCCCCGAGCAGCGCTCGCTGCCACACCGTGTAGTCCGTGTACTGCACCGGTAGCGGTATCCACTCGGGCGCGTGCCCAGCGAGGCGCGAGACGTACGCTTCCGTGACATCCGACGCAAGAGGGCGCATGGAGAAGCCGTCGGCTGCGATGTGATGGACCACGAAGATCAAGACGTGATGCTCGGATGCCGTGCGCAGTAACCTGACTCGGAACGGCGGCGCGGCCGTGACGTCGAACGGCGTCGTGGCGGCCCGCTCCAGGTGACGCATCACCGACGACGGATCCGCGTCGACGACGCTCAGATCGATCGGGGCATGCCCTGGATCGGCCACCGATTGGGTGCCTGTCCCGTCGACCTCCGGGTAGGTGGTCCGCAGTACCGCCTGGCGAGCGACCACGTCACCGACAGCTGCCGTCAGAGCAGTCGGATCCAGCGGCCCGCGCAGTTCGAGCGCCAGCACGATGTTGTCGGCGGCGGACTCGCTGTCGAGCCTGGCCGAGAACCACATTCGTTGTTGGGCAGCCGAGAGCGGGACGGGGTAGGTCACCGGCAGACGCCCGAGCACGGCGGTGCCGTCGGGCCCGGAACCGGCGGCGAACTCGACGACCGTCGCCCACTGTTCCACGGTCGCGTTGTCGAAGAAGTCACGGACGGCGGTGCGTACGCCGAATCGAGAATTCACACGGGACACCGCACGCGTCGCCGCCAAAGAGTTCCCACCGAGGGCGAAGAAGTCGTCGTCCAGCCCGACGCCGGATACACCGAGGAGCACCTCGAACTCCTCCGCGACACCGATTTCCGTGTCGGATTCCGGTGCGCGGAAGGCGGTTCGTTCGGCCGGGGGGTCAGGAAGGCTTCGCCGATCGAGTTTGCCGGAGTGTCCGAGTGGCATCGCGTCCAGTTCCACCAGGGCACTCGGCACCATGTACGCCGGAAGCACCGCCTTCAGCCTGGCCGTCGCCGCCTCCTCGTCGAATTCGGACGATCTCGTCGGCACCACGTATCCGACCAGGCGGTCGCCGCGCACGATCACCGCGCATTGAAGCACGGAGGGATCCTGCTGCAGAACGGTTTCCACTTCGCCGAGCTCGATCCGCAGTCCGCGGAGTTTGACCTGGGAGTCACTGCGGCCGAGGTAGACCAGAACCCCGCCGTCGGTCCACTTGACCAGGTCCCCGGTGCGATACATGCGTCGACCTGAACCGAATGGGTCGGCCACGAACCGATCCGCAGTGAGCTGCGATTTTCCGACGTATCCGCGTGCCAGTTGAATACCGGCGAGGTACAACTCTCCGACCGTCCCATCGGGCACGGGGCCGAGTGCACCGTCGAGTACATACAGCTCGGTGTCGTCGGCAGCTACGCCGATGGGTACAGGTCCGTCGCCTGCCCCCGTCACGTGGTGCGCGGTCACGTCGACGGCGGCCTCGGTCGGCCCGTACAGGTTGTGCAGCTCGGCAGCCGACAGCGATGCGAACCGTGCTGCGGTGGCGGCACCGAGCTCTTCGCCCGACGCGAAGAGGTATCTGAGACTCGAAATATCCTCTACGCCGACGACATCGACGAACACCGCCAGCATCGACGGGACGAAATGCGCGACGGTCACGTCGGTGGACCGGATGGTCTTCGCAAGGTATTCGGGGTCGGTGTGCCCACCCGGCTCCGCGACGACGAGCGTCGCACCCACTTGCAGCGGCCAGAAGAACTCCCATACCGACACGTCGAAGGTGAACGGTGTCTTCTGCAGGACGACGTCCCGCGCGTTCAGCCGGTACAGGCGCTGTCGCCAGTGCAGGTTCGCGGCGATTGCGCGGTGCGAGACCCCGACGCCTTTCGGCCGACCGGTCGATCCGGACGTGAAGATCACATAGGCCAGGTCGTCCGGCGCCGGTCCCGACAGATCCCCGTCACGGGCGTCGGAACCGTGGGTCAGGAGGGTTCGAACATCGACGACGGGCACTTCGGACGGCAGCCGGTGGGCGATGGTGTCCTCGGTGACGATCAGTACCGGCTCGGCGACGTCGACGATGTAGTCGAGCCGCTCGCGCGGATGATCGGGGTCCAACGGTAGATAGGCGGCGCCGGACTTGACGATTCCGTACATTGCCACGATCAACTCGACCGACCGATGCATGGCCACGCCGACGGTTCGGTCGGGCCCGGCACCCAGCGACACGAGGTGACGTGCCACCTGCTCGGCTCTCCGATCCAGCTCTCCGTAGCTCAACACCTGGTCTCGAAACCGCACCGCAGGGCTGTCCGGTGTGCTCTCCACGACAGCGTCGAATTCGTCGAGCAACGTGCCGGACGGCCGGACATCGTCGCCGTCGAACTCGGGGGCGGCGACGAGACGGGACAGCGAGGCGGCGAGCTCGGTGAGAACGCGGTCGAACGCACCCTCGTCGGACTGGAAGGTCGCGGGAAGCAGGTCTCCCAGGACCAGAGCGAACAGCGCGTCCGGTCCGAGGACTCCACCCATGCTGGAGTCCAGCCGGTCCACTGCCTCGGCCAGCTGACCGAATCGGACGGTCACACCGTCGAACACGAGGGCGGGACGATCGGCCTCCGCGTGCGCGACGGACGTGACGAGCCTGCGAACGTCGGTGACCGAGAGGGGCAGGCTGTGGTCGGGATCGACAACCATGTGGTGCAATCCTCCCCACCCTCGATCGAATGTTCGGTACCGCGGTGTTCGCGTGCCGAACAATCAAGAGCGGTCTACCTTGCCCACGATACTGTGACGAACGCGTCGTCTCCGGTCGGGGCTGGGCGTTTTGTGAAACTTCCCTGACCGTCAGTCTCCTCTGGTCGCACCGGGAACCGACGGTGCGAGGGCCTCGCCGATGGTCACGGACGGGTCGATCGACACGGCGTCGAGAAGACGTGAGACGCCGGCTGCCAGTCGTTCCGCCGTTTCTTCGCGAAACAGGTCGGTCGCATAGAGCACGGTTCCTGCCAGCGCGACGTCGCCCGCGTCACCCGACACGTCCTGAAACACCAGCTGAAGCTCGTATTTACTGACCCCGTAATCGAAATCGACCGGTGTGATCCGCAAGCCAGGCAGTTCCAAGCCCGGCCACCCGAGGTTCTGGAAACTGACCGTCGTCTGAACGGGCAGTTCACCGGTGTCGACTCGGCTCAGCACGTCGTCGATGGGCACGTCTGCATGCTCCAGAGCACTCAGGTCGACGGCGCGACTGTGCGCGAGCAGGTCCGTGAACGCGGTATCCGGGTCGACACGCGTTCGCAGCACCACCGAGTTGTTGAACTTCCCGATGAGCCCGTCGAGTTCTGCGAGCCCTCGACCGGCCGTGGGAATTCGAACGGCGATGTCGTCGGATCTTGATTCGTGACCGAGCACTGCTGCCACTGCAGCGTGTACGGCCATGAACAGCGATGCGTTGTTCTCCACGGCCAACGTTTCCACGGTTCGACGAACGTCCGCGGAAATCACGAAGCCGACATTCGCACCCGACGTCGTCACCGTCGCCGGACGTGCGTGATCGGTCGGGACACGTCCGGCCGACGCGAGGCCGTCCAATCGCGACCGCCAGTACTCGACCTGTCGGTGTGCCAGCGACTCTGGATCATCGGGGTCACCCAGGACGCTTCGAAGCCACAGGGCATGGTCGGCGTACTGGATCGGCAGCGGCTCCCACTCGGGCGTACGGCCGTCTGTTCGCGAGACGTACGCGGTCAGCACGTCCGTGGTGAGTGGACGCATCGAGAATCCGTCACCGGCGATGTGGTGCAAGACGAAAACGAGAACGTGGTCGACCGGCGATACCCTCAACACCGCGGTTCGCACAGGGACCTCGGCGGTCACGTCGAAGCGGGTCGCCGCTACCTTCTCCACCGCGGAGACGATGTCGTTCTCGTCGACGTCGATCGGTTCGAGGTCGAGCCGAACGTCGCGGGCTGCGACTGCCTTCTGGTGTCCGACACCGTCGACATCCGGATAGACGGTTCGAAGTACCTCGTGCCTGTCGACGACATCGAGTGCCGCCGCACGCAACGCGGAGACGTCCAGTTCTCCCTGCATCCGTACGGCCACAGGAATGTTGCGCGCGTGGGTCTGCGAAAGACGGTTGTCCTCCCACAGCCGCTCCTGATTGGGGGACAACGGGACCAGGGTGGCCCGCTGTGTCGTCGTGGACGGCGCACCGGCAGCACCGAAGGTCACCGGATCCGGTCTCGGATCGTCCGCCAGGTGATATGTCCGACGAAACTTTTCGCGGGCAACCAGGTCGGCGACAGCCAGGTCGACAGCGTCCGCATCCAGGTGGCCCGACAGTCGAGTGCGCTCCCCGTATCTCTCGGTCATCGCTGCGATTTCGCGAGCCAAACCTGCGACCGTCGGCGCGTCGAACAACAACCGGGCGGGCACGCAGCAGTTGAGCCGTGATCCGACACGTGCTGCAACCTGGGTTCCGATCAGCGAGTTCCCACCGAGTTCGAAGAAGTTGTCGTCCGCGCCCACCCGGTCGCGGCCGAGCAGTTCCGCATACACGGCGGCAACTGCTTTCTCGGCGAACGTCGACGGTTCACGGAACTCACGCGCGGTGAACTCCGGCTGCGGCAATGCAGAACGATCCACTTTGCCTGCACCGGTGAGCGGCACGTGATCGATCAGCACGACAGCCGACGGAACCATGTGCGACGGCAGTGACCGGCCCGCCCACTCCTTCAATTCAGCGGCGTCGGGTGCTGCGGATTTCGAGGGCAGAACGTAGGACGCCAGCGCAGTGGTTCCGGCACCGGCGTCGACGCCTGTCGTGAGGGAGAAATCGACGTCCGGGTGAGATCGAAGGACAGCGTCTATTTCACCGAGCTCTATTCTGAATCCGCGAATCTTCACCTGGAAGTCGTTGCGGCCGAGGTACTCCAGACCGCCGGACGACGTACTGCGAACAAGGTCGCCCGTCCGGTACATACGTCCACCGGAGGAATCGCGGGGGTCGGCCACGAATCGCGCCGCGGTCAACGACGAGCGACCGTGATATCCCCTGGCCACACCGGGTCCGGCAAGGTACAACTCCCCAGCGACCCCCGGTGGAACAGGCGCGAGACGCGCGTCGAGAACGTGAGCGCGCATTCCGTCGACAGGGCGGCCCATCGTCACGGGGGAACCGTCCCGGATCGGATCGGACATCGTCGCGAAGATCGTGGCCTCGGTGGGTCCGTACCCGTTGATCAGCGACCTGCCGGGTGCCCACCGTGCGACCAGATCGGCCCCGAAGTCCTCGCCTCCCACGACCAGAACCTCCAGGTCGTCGAGTCCGTTACCGTCCACCGATGTCAGGGCCGCAGGGGTCGAGAAGCCATGCGTGACGCGTTCTCGGCGAAGCAGCTCGACGAGTTCTTCGCCGCCGTAGTTGTCCGGAGGCGCGATCACCATCGTTGCGGACGAGCCGATCGCGATCAGATAGTCGAACACCGACACGTCGAAGCTGGGTGAGGTGAAATGCAGTGTCCGGGAACGATGGGTCAGGTCGAGCGTCCGCACTGCCTGAGCGCACAGGGCTGCCAGCCCCGCATGCGTCACCACCACCCCTTTCGGCGTGCCCGTCGAGCCGGAGGTGTAGATAAGATACGCGGGGTTCTCGGCACGCAGGGTACCGGTTCGTTCGCTCGTGGACACCGGCTCGTCGGACAGTTCGCCCAGGCGCGCCCCCGTCTCGGTGTCGTCGAGCGCGGTCCATGCGCACGCATTCGGTAGCCCGGCCGGGTGCATGGTGGACGACGACAGATGCTCGGTGAGGGTGAGCCCTCGGCTCGCGCCCGAGTCGGTCACCATGTGGCGGATGCGTTCGGCCGGGTAGGACGGGTCGACCGGAAGGAAGGCGCCTCCCGATTTGACGACGGCCCACACCGCGACGATCGACTCGATCGATCGAGTCAGAGCGAGTGCGACCACGACTTCGGGGCCGACTCCGCCGGAGATGAGGTACCGAGCAAGCCTGGACGACCGGGCGTCGAGTTCGGCGTACGTGACCGTCCGCTCGCCGTCGACGATCGCGACGGCGCTCGGATCTCGTTCGACCGCGGTACTCAGCAACGCCGGTAGCAGCGTGACCCGACTACGGGCCGGTCTACGTCCCCGTTGCCCGCGATCCTTTCGTTCACCCTTCACTCGGTCACTCGACGACGTGGACCGCGAACTCATACGTGAACAACCCCTCGACCGTGCTCGTTGGACGCCGCCTCGTGGCCAGGTCGCCCGCCGTTCGTCGTGGGCAGGCTTCGTTGGAAACATGCTCACCCGGACTCGACGAACTATTACAACACGATTACGAAAAGGTTCGGCGAACACCCGCCGACCGCGCGGCGAACAGCGCATCAGCCAAGTCACACTGAGGTTTTGGATTCTGAGACAGTCGCCCGAACAAGCCGCATACGGTCGAATGTCCGAAATAACAGGATCGAAGTCGAATCGAAAAGTGCATAACAATACTTTCGATTGTTATGCACTATTTCGACGAGTTCACCACTTTCGAGACAATGGCCAATGCGCGAGCAGATGCCATTCTCCAGTGAGTTTCTTCGACCACCTGATTGTCCACCCGGCCGGTGAGGAAGGGTTGCCATCCATCTGCGCCGACTCTGCCCGTCGGATCGTCTACTCCGGCGGTGAAGTACACCACGTCACCGTCGAAGACCTCGGGCACGTGCCCGGCCAGCAGGGAGCGTGCCTCCTCTGCGCCGGAGACCACGTCGGCTATTCGCTCCGCCGAGATCTCGGAGAACGGAGCGGGGAGAGTGGCAACGGCGGCAGCTATGGACTCCGCGGTGACATCCGAACCGTCGAACGTGGCATCCGGTAAGAGTGCGCCGAACAGGTGCGACATCGTCACGGGGGTGGCACGCGCGGCGACGTCGGCTGCTTCTTCCGATCCGCCCAGCGCGCTGTCCATCATCGCCAGAAGTCGAACGGTGCTCCCCTGTTTCTGCAACCGCACTGCGACGGCATGAGCCAGGACACCCCCGAGCGACCATCCCAGGAGTTCGTACGGACCCTCCGGTTGAACGCGTCGAATTTCGTCGACGTACCTGTCGGCCCAGTCCGCTATGGATCTCGGAGCCCACTCGGGCTCCGTCAGTGCCGGTGACTGCAGTGCGGTGATGCCGATGTCGGACGCCAGCGTCTGCGCCAACCCTCCGAACGACCACGACACGCCCACTATCGGATGGAAACACCACAGTCGACGACCGGACGACGAGGGTCGTATCGGCAACACGACGTCCAATGCTGTCCGGGCGTCCGTGACCGCAGGTCCTTCGTCGATTCTGCGCGCCAACGCGTCGACGGTCGATCCCGAGAACATCCACAGCAACGGGACCTGGAAGCCGACCGCCGTGCTCAACCTAGCCACGATCTGGGTGGCCACCAACGAATTGCCACCCAGTTCGAAGAAGTCGTCGTCGAGGCCGACCTGCTCGACTCCGAGCACGTCCGCGAACACGTCGGCCACCGTCTGCGCTGTCGGCGATGTCGGTGCACGGAACTCCCGCACCTCCATCTCGGGCTCGGGCAACGCAGCACGGTCGAGCTTTCCGTTGACGTTCCGAGGCAACTCGTCCAGCACGACGAACGCGGCCGGGATCATGTACGACGGAAGCCGTTCGGCCACCGCCGCTTTCACCGCACCTGGATCGACGTCACCCGACGATCCCACGACGTACGCGACCAGGCGGTCCCCCAGCCGCTCGTCCGACCGCGCCAGAACGGCGACGTCACGAACTCCGGGCACACCGGCGACCACGGACTCGATCTCGCCCAGTTCGATTCGAAATCCACGGATCTTGACCTGGAAGTCACTGCGTCCGATGTAGTCGAGTACTCCGTCGGCTCGCCACCGGACCAGATCACCGGTGCGGTACATCCTCTCACCACTCCCGGCAGGGTCGGCGACGAACCGATCCGCGGTCAGGTCGAACCGACCCTGATATCCCCGAGCCAATTGCACTCCGGACAGGTACAGCTCGCCCACGACGCCGACAGGAACCGGATGCAGACGCGAATCCAACACGGCCACATGACAATTCCACTCCGGCCGGCCGATCGGTACGACGGAGTGGATCGGAAGCTCGAGCTGGATCGACGTGACCGACACCGCGGCCTCGGTAGGACCGTACACATTGTCGAGGCGGAGGTTTCCGCCGCCGAGCACCGTCCGCGCAGTCGACGCAGGCAACGCCTCACCGATGGCCAGTACCCGACGAATCGACGACGGCAACGCCCCACCCGATGCCTCCACCATCGCCGCGAGCACCGATGGCACGACGTGCAATGTCGTCACTGCTTCGTGCTGCACGAGCGTCGACAGATACACCGGATCGCGGTGCCCGTCCGCAGTGGCGATCACCAGGCGACCACCCACGACCACCCACGACCACAACTCCCACACCGACAGGTCGAACGTCGCAGCAGTCTTGAGCAGGAAGACGTCGGACTCGTCCAATTCGTACTCGGCGCGCATCCATTCGAGCTGATTGATCACCGAACGATGCGACACCGCGACCCCCTTGGGGCGACCGGTCGAGCCGGACGTGAAGATCACGTACGCGGTGTTGTCCGGGCGCAACGGCACCGCCCGATCTTCATCCGTCACCGCCGTACCGTCGACGCCGCCGAGGTCCAGATCCTCGATGTCGACGACCCGCTGCCCGGCCGGAATCGACGCGCCGGCGAACTCGGCACCGTCTCCACCGGCGATCAACACCACCACGGGCGCGGCGGACCCGACGATGTATCCGACACGGTCCGCGGGTTGATCCGGATCGACGGGCACGTACGCACCGCCCGCCTTGACCACCGCGAACATCGCCCACACCATCACCTCCGACCGCCGGATGGCGACCGCGACCGTGGATTCGGGCCCGACACCACACGAAATCAAATATCGAGCAAGACGGTTCACGCGTTCGTCGAACTCCCGGTAGGACCACGATCGATCCCCGAACGTCAACGCGATCGCATCCTGACGACCGGACACTGCCGAGTCGACAGCGACCACCAGAGTCGCCCCCGAATCGATCTCGTGCGCCGTCTCGTTCCACGTCACCACCGTGAGCTCGCGCTCACTCGCGCCCATGATGTCCACATCACCCACGACGACGGAGGGGTCCGACGCCACCGCAGTCACGAACGCGACGAACCGATCCACGATCGACCGGGCGGTGTCCTCGTCGAACAACGCCGTCGCGTACTTCAGGGTGGCGCCCATCCCTGTCGCATTACCGTCCTCGTCGTACTGGTCGGAGACGATCAGATGCAGATCGAACTGCGCGACCTCGGCGTCCGCATCGACCGCGGACACCGACAGCCCTGGCAGTTCGAGCACCGCCTTCTCGATGTTCTGAAACGACAGACCGACCTGGAACAGCGGATGACGTGCAGTGGACCGCGCGGGGTTGAGCACCTCGACGAGCCGCTCGAACGGAACGTCCGCGTGCGCCAGTGCACGCACGTCCACCTCGCGCACAGCAGCCAACGTCCGCTCGAAGCTCGCCGACGGATCCACCTCGGTCCGAAAGACCAGCGTGTTCGCGAACATTCCGATCAGATCGTCCAAGGCAGCTTCACCGCGACCTGCGATCGGCGACCCGACTGCGATGTCCACCGAACCGGACAGCCGCGCCAACACACTCGCCCACGCTGCGTGCACCGCCATGAACAACGTCGCGTTGCTCGACCGTGCCGCCGCCGACAACGACTCCTGGACCGAGGCGTTCATCGAGAAATCGATCTTCCCGCCGGTAAAGGACTGCACAGCAGGTCGCGGCCGATCCGTCGGCAACTCCAGCTGATCCGGAAGCCCGGCGAGCTCCTGCTTCCAGAACGACAACTGTTCGAACGCAATCGATCTCGGATCGTCTTCGGAACCGAGAACTTCACGCTGCCAGATCGCGAAATCTGCGTATTGAACCTCCAGCGGCGCCCACCCCGGAACCCCACCGGCAGACCGGGCACCGTACGCAACCATCACATCGCGGGTCAACGGACCCATCGATCCACCGTCGGCGGAGATGTGCTGAACCACCAACGCCAACACGTACTCGGTCTCCGACAACCGGTACAACCGCACCCGAACCGGCACCTGGGCGGTGACATCGAAGGATGTGGCCGCCAATGCTCGCACTACAGACACGATCTCACCAGGATCGACATCGACGACCTCGAGATCGACACCTGCCTGGGCGGCGGGCAGAATCTTCTGCACCGGCCCCGACTCGTCCTCGGGATACAACGTCCGTAACGGCTCGTGCCGTCCCACCACGTCGTCGATCGCAGCCCGTAACGCATCGACGTCCAGAGCGCCGGACAACCGGATCGCGACGGGAATGTTGTACGCGGCAGATTCCGCGTCGAACCGATTCAAGAACCACATGCGCTGCTGCGCCAACGAAACCGGAATACGATCAGGACGCGGCAGCTCTCCCAACGCGATGCGGCGAGCAGCTCCTGCCTTTGCGTCCACAGCCCGAGCCAGGCCGGCGACCGTGGAATCCTGGAACACCTCACCTGCAGCGATGTTGACGTCCGTGGCAGCGCCGATTCTCGCCGCGAGTCTGGTCGCGGACAGGGAATTGCCGCCCAGTTCGAAGAAGTCGTCGTCGAGCCCGACCTGTTCGATCCCGAGAATCGTCGAGAACACCGCTGCCACCGCGCGCTCGGACGCTGTTTCGGGAGAACGATATTCACGACTCGCGAACACCGGTTCGGGAAGCGCGTCACGGTCGAGCTTGCCCGACGGGGTGAGCGGAACGGTGTCGATCTGCATGATCGACGCGGGCACCATGTGTTTGGGCAGCACACCGCCGGCGAATGCCGTGAGCTCGGCGGCATCGATCTCGTGGCCTACGACCGGACGGACGTAGGAGACGAGCGCAGTGTCTCCGGTCGGTCCAGGAACTCCGACGGTCACCGCGAACGCCACGGCGTCGTGCGAGGACAACGCGGTGTCGATCTCGCCGAGTTCGATACGGAACCCGCGGACCTTGACCTGGAAGTCGTTCCGCGCGAGATATTCGAGAGCACCGGAGGCCGTGACACGAACGACGTCCCCCGTTCGGTACATCCGTGTTCCCTGATCGGCCGACGGATTCGCGACGAAGCGAGACGAGGTCAAGCCCGGACGTGACTCGTACCCGCGCGCCAGACCGGCGCCGTCCAGATACAGCTCACCGGCGACGCCGGTAGGAACGGGGCGCAGCCGGCGATCCAGAACGTGCGCTGTCGTTCCGACGATCGCCTTACCGATGACCACGGGATCTCCGGGCCTCAGTGCCGGCGAGATGGTGCTGGCGACGGTGGATTCGGTCGGCCCGTACGCGTTGAAGAAGGAGCGGCCGGGCGCCCACGCCTCGACGAGTTCGGGTGGACAACTTTCACCGCCGACCACGACGGCCACCAAGTCGTCCAGGTCGACCGGTTCCACCGACGCCAGGGCTGCGGGTGTGACGAACGCGTGGGTGATGCGGTTCCGCCGTAGGAAGGCACCCAGTTCCGCTCCACCGTAGATGTCGGTCGGTGCCACGACCATCGTGGAACCGGCGGCAACGGCCATCGACAGTTCCAGCACCGACGCGTCGAAGCTCGGTGATGCGAAGTGCAGTGTGCGTGCCTGGCTGGTGAGCCCGTAATCGGCCTTCTGAGCGGCCGTGAGGTCGGCGAGTCCACGATGGGTCACGACGACGCCCTTGGGCAGACCCGTCGAGCCCGACGTGTAGATCAGGTACGCCGGATTGTCGCTACGGAGTACTGCGGTCCGATCCGACACCGAGATTCGCTCGTCGGAGACGCGGTCCAGTTCGGTCTGGAATCTTGCGTCGTCGAGGACCGTCCACACACACTCGTCGGGCAGAGAGTCCCGAAATTTGCTGGTGGTCAGGCCGACTCGCGCGCCGGAGTCCGAGATCATGTGCTGCACTCGGTCCGCTGGATACGTGGGGTCGACGGGTAGGAACGCGGCTCCGGTCTTGGCGACGGACCACACCGACAGCACCGATTCGATCGATCGAGTAATCCCGATCGCGACGACCGATTCCGGCCCGATTCCGGACGAGATCAGCACGCGTGCGATCCGGGACGATCGACGATCGAGCTCGGCGTAGGACAGCTCGATGTCTCCTGCTACCAACGCGGTGTGCGACGGGTCCAGTTCGACGGCCGCCGCGAGCAACTGAGGCAGCAGCGGAGACGTGTTCCGTACCCTGCGGGGTCGTGGAGGCCTGGGTCTGCGCGTCGACCGTGCACGGTCGACATCCGAGGGTCGGTCGTCGCTCATGCGTCGCGGTCCGTGCGGTAGCCGGTGCAGTCCATGCAGTACACGATGTCCATTTTTGCTGACTGCACGTACACGTTCCGTTTCGCCCCTTCGATCGACGCTCGGCCCTGGGGCCGAAGCTCGGTTACATCCACACCGGTATGCGAACTACAGGTGGTTCGATGCACTCGGCACCGCAGATTGCGTACCCCACCGTTCATCGATTGCCGAGCGGACGACGTTACTGCGCGGTAAGGTCCGCCCGGCCGGGCCGAGACCGCTCCCTAGTGGCGCCCGAAAGCTCGTTCGCCTGCAGTCACCCGAGCCTCTCCGATCGCACGGGCCGAGGTTTCGTTCTCTGTCGGTGCGTCGACGAGAACGACGAACTGGAGGTCCTCGGACTCTTCCTCGGCCAGCTCCTCGACTCGATCCGCGGTGACGAACGCATGCGTGACCCAGTCGTCCAGGACCGCATCGCTCAGCGAGACGTCGGCCGCAGGTACCACCCACGCCGCTCCGACGAGAGCGGACGACAGCAGCGTGGACAGATGCCAGAGCGGTCCCGCAGCGACATCCGCGAGCACCCGTGACTCGAACGTCATCGACAGTCGTGCATCCGCGGCGAGCAACGACGCCACCAACTCACTCTGGGCGATCACGAACGGCTCGGTCGCTCGATCGTCGACCACGACGACAGCCGCGTCGTCGACGGCGAGCAGTCGAGTGCGCGCAGAGTACGCAATCGGTCGACGCGATGCGGACTGCACGGCCTCGGACACTGCGGAATCGTCGAGCGCAACGAGCTGCGCACCGTCACTCTTCTGGGACACTGCCATGTCCGACGCCGAGGTGCCGATCACCCACGTCGCATCCGCGCTCGTGCCGAGTACCGAAGCGGGTGTGTCCGCCTCCGACACCACCACGGCGGCACCCGCGAACACGACCGCAAGCACGGTCACTACCCAGTCCACCGACATCGCGACGTCGACGACCACTCGATCACCGGGCCCGACACCGCGGTCGACCAGGACACGCGCCAGCGCGGACGACCGTCCTTCGATGTCGATGTAGGACATCTCGTCACCGTTGTCCACGACCGCGGGAGCCTCCGGATCGAGCTCGACCACGGATCCGATCACCTGCGGCAGCGACCGTTCGACGGCGACGGCCGTGGCGTCGTTCGCCCCAGCCGAGGTCGTCTGCGCGTCGGTTCGAGCTCTTTCCTCGTCGGACATGATCTCGATATCACCGACGATCACGAACGGATCCGACGCGACAGCCTTGAGGATGCGCGTCAGCCGGTCTGCGAACGACGCCGCAGTCTGCTCGTCGAACAGGTCGGTGGCGTACAGCAGCGAGCCGAACAGTCCGGCAGGTTCGCCGGCGTCGTCCATCCTGGACTCGACGGTGAACTGCAGGTCGAACTTCGCGCCGAGCTCCCCCGCTTCCAGGCCTTCCACCGAGAGTCCCGGCAGTTCCAACTTCACCCGTTCGAGATTTTGGAACGACAAGGCAACCTGGAAGATCGGGTGGCGTGCCTGAGACCGTGCGGGGACGACGGCGTCGACGATCTCCTCGAACGGCAGGTCGGCGTTGCCGAATGCACCGAGGTCGACCGTCCGCACGTCGTCGACCAGACCGGAGAACGTTCCACCGAAGTCGACGTGGGTGCGCAGCGCGAGGGTGTTGACGAACATGCCCACGAGATCGTCGAGTTCGGCGGCTCCGCGTCCCGCCACCGGGGTTCCGACGACGATGTCGCTGCTGCCGCTGAGACGGCCGAGAAGAACAGCCAGACCAGCGTGCACGATCATGAACAGCGAGGTGCCACGATCGCGCGCGAAGTCGATCAATCCTGCTTGCGCCGCGGGGTCGACATGGAACGGCGTCGAGTGCCCTCGCATCGACTGGGTCGGCGGACGCGGACGGTCGGTCGGTAGATCGACAGCCTCCGGAATTCCCGAGAGGGTCTGCTTCCAGTAGTCGAGCTGTGTCGACGCCGGCGATCCCCCAACGGTCGTGTCGCCGAGCACCTGGCGTTGCCACAGTGCGAAGTCCGCGTACTGCACGGGGAGCGCAGTCCACATCGGTGGGGTGCCCTGCGTCCGGGCCGAGTAGGCCACCATGACATCCCGGGCGAGCGGCGCAATCGAGGCGCCGTCGGCGGAGATGTGATGGACGACGAGGGCAAGCACGTGCTCGGTCGGGCTCAGCTGAACCAACCCCACACGAACCGGTACCGTCGCCGCGACGTCGAATCCTCCGAGAACCAGCTGGGCGACTGCCTCGAACGCCTCTTCTTCACCGTCGACGACTGTGGGACGCAGGTCGAACACGACCTCCTGCGGTGACAGGATCTTCTGCTCCGGACCGTCGGTGTCCGACGGGTAGGTCGTACGCAGCGTTTCGTGGCGAGCGACGACATCGCCGATCGCCGCGGCGAGCGCATCCTGGTTCAGCTCGCCGGTCAAACGCACCGCGAGGGGGATGTTGTACGCGCTCGACTCCGGGTCGATGGTGCTCAGCACCCACATCCGCTGCTGCGCCAGCGACAGCGGCAGCCTCGCCGGACGCTCGGTCGCGACCAGAGGTGCCCGGCTACCCGTGCCGGCCAGACTCTCGACTGCGGCGGCGAAGGATTCGACCGTCGAGAAATCGAACAGTGTTCTGACCGGAATCGACGCATCGAGCGCCGCGCCGACGCGGGACACGACCTGGGTAGCGATGAGCGAGTTGCCGCCGAGGTCGAAGAAGTTGTCGTCGAGACCGACCCGTTCGAGCCCCAGGACCTCGGTGAAGACACTGGCAACCGTGACCTGAGCCTCGGACGTCGGTTCACGGAACTCCGACAGCTGGGGCGCCGGGTCCGGCAGCGCCTTGCGGTCGAGCTTGCCCGCTGAGCCGAGGGGGAACTCGTCGAGCACGACGAACGCCGCGGGCACCATGTACTCGGGCAGCGACTCCGCGACGGTGCGCCGGATCGCGTCCACGTCGACGACTCGACCTGCTGCGGGAACGACGTAGGCGACCAGCCGGTCACCACGGACCAGAACGACCGCCTGTCCAGCCGAATCCGATTGCAGCACAGAGGATTCGATCTCTCCGAGTTCGATGCGCAATCCGCGCAGTTTGACCTGGAAGTCCGACCGTCCGATGTACTCGATCTCGCCGGCGGAGTTCCACCGCACGAGGTCGCCGGTGCGGTAGAGCCGCGCGCCGTCGACGCCGAACGGGTTCGCGACGAATCGGTCCGCGGTGAGATCGGGGCGGGACGAGTATCCGCGCGCCAGTTGCACGCCACCGAGATACAACTCGCCGACCGCGCCGACGCCGACCGCGTTCAGTCGCGCGTCGAGAACGTACACCTGCGTGTTGTGGACCGGTCGACCGATCGGGACGGCGGCGATATCAGCTTCGGAGACCTCGTGGAAGGTGACGTCGACAGCCGCTTCCGTCGGTCCGTACAGGTTCACCAATCGGGTGGACGGAAGAACCTCGGCGAGAGCACGCGCCGTCGACGTCGGCAAGGCTTCACCTGACGAGAACACGATCCGCAGAGACCTGTCCGACGCCGCAGACGGCTCGGCGGCGAACACCCCGAGCATCGACGGAACGAAGTGCGCCACGCTCACGCGTTCCGCGGCGATCAGCTCTGCGACGTACTTCGGATCACGGTGCCCGTCCGGCCGTGCGATCACCAGTCGAGCGCCGATCTGCAACGGCCAGAACAGTTCCCACACGGACACGTCGAACGTCGTCGGCGTCTTCTGCACCACGGTGTCGTCCACCGTCAGCTCGTACTCGTCCTGCATCCACACCAGACGGTTGACGATCGAACGGTGCTCGACGACGACGCCCTTGGGCTTTCCGGTGGAACCGGAGGTGAACAGAACGTACGCGGGATCCCGAGGCGTGAGTGCTCCCGTGCGCTCGGCGTCGGTGAGGGGACGGTCGGGGTGGACGGTCGTGTCCACGTCGTCCAGCACGACCACGTCGTCGCCCGCGAGTTCTCCGCGATCACGCGTCGTCGTCAGGGTCAGCGCGGTGGCCGCAGTGTCGAGGATGTAGGAGATTCGCTCGGTCGGCTGCGACGGATCGACCGGAACGTACGCGGCCCCTGCCTTCAGCACCGCGTAGATGCCGACCATGAGCTCGATCGACCGGCCGACCGCTACTGCCACCGTTCCGCCCGGACCGACGCCGCGCTCGACGAGGTACCGCGCGAGGCGGTTGGCACGCGAGTCGAGTTCTCCGTATGCGACGGCCTCGCCTTCGTAGGTCAACGCCACTGCATTCGGCGAGATCGACACGCGTGACTCGAACATCGAGACCAGCGTCGCCGACGGATCCAGATCGTGATCGGTCGAGTTCAGCTCCACCAGCAATCGGCTTCGCTCCGCGTCGTCGACGAGGTCGATATCACCGACGACGACCGAAGGATCAGCCGCGACCGCACCGAGCACCGTGACGAACTGCGCGGTGAGTAGTTCGATCGTCGACGCGTCGAACAAGTCGGTGGCGTAGACGATTTCGGCCTCACGGACCGGTGCGCCGTCGAGGCCTGCAGTGGGCTCCCCGACAGTTACCTGAAGGTCCATCTTGGCCACCGCGGCGTCGAAGTCGATCGACGATGCCTTCAGACCGGGTAGCGAGAACGAGGTGGATGCGAAGTTCTGGAACGTGAGCAGCACCTGGGTCAACGGGTGTCGTCCACCGACTCGCGGTGGATCGAGAACCTCGACGACACGCTCGAAGGGAACGTCCGCGTGTGCAAAGGCGGACAGGTCCGTTTCGCGGACGACCTTCAACAGGTCGACGAACGTCGAGGTTCCTGCCACCGGCGTTCGAAGCACCAACGTGTTGACGAACATTCCGATCACGTCGTCGAGCTCGGCTTCACCGCGACCGGCGATCGGAGTGCCCACCACCACGTCGGATTCACCGGACACCCGCGACAACAACACGGCCAGCGCACCGTGCACCACCATGAACGGAGTCACGCCGGCACGGGTTGCCACGGAATCGATGGCTGCCACCGTCTTCGCGTCGATGGTGAAGCGGTGGGCGGCACCCCGCCCACTGGCCACGGCGGGACGGGAACGATCGACCGGTAGTGCCGGCTCGTCCGGAGCATCACGCAACCGTTCGAGCCAGTACCGTTCCTGGGCAGCCATGGGTGACGTCGGATCGTCCGAGGACCCCAGTACTTCGCGCTGCCACAACGTGTAGTCCGCGTACTGCACCGGCAGGGGCGACCATCCCGGCTCGTCGCCTGCTCCGCGCGCCACGTAGGCCGTCACCACGTCTCGGATCAACGGCATCATCGAGAAGCCGTCGGCAGCAATGTGATAGGCGACGACGACCAGCACGTACTCGTCATTGCCGAGGTCCAGCAGCCGAATTCGAACCGGCACCGACCGGGTGACGTCGAATCCTTCGGACACGATCGTGGTCACCGCAGAGACCACGTCGGCCTCGGAGACCTGCTCCAGCCGGAAGTCCGGTCGAACAGCCGTGGCAGGAAGGACCATCTGGATTCCGGTTCCGGAAGATTCCGGGTACACCGTGCGCAGACTTTCGTGACGAGCGACGACATCGTCGATCGCTGCACGCAACACATCGACGTCGAGTGCACCGCTCAATCGCACCGCCGCCGGGATGTTGTTCACCGCCGACTCGGGCTCCAGACGGTTCAGGAACCACATGCGCTGCTGCGCGGGCGACAGTGGAATGCGGTCCGGTCGCGGGCGGGGGATCAGAGCGGGGCGGGCGCCGGAGCCCGACTCCACGCGTGCCGCAAGGGATTCGACCGAAGACGCATCGAAGACCATGCGTACCGGAACTCGACTGTCGAGGGCGACTCCGAGTCGGGACACGAGCTGAGTCGCAACGAGCGAGTTGCCGCCCAATTCGAAGAAGTCGTCGTCGAGACCGACCCGTTCGAGACCGAGTACGTCCGCGAAGACGTCTGCGACGATCTCCTCGATCGGTGTGCGAGGTGCTCGGAACTGCGTGGCATGGACCGTCGGGGCGGGAAGCGCCTTCCGGTCCAGCTTGCCGGAGGTGTTCAACGGGAACTCGTCGAGCGTGAGGATCGCACCGGGAATCATGTAGCGAGGCAGCGCCTCGGCAAGCGAATCGCGCAGTTCGTCGATGTCGATGTCGGTGTCCTCGGCGGACGCAGGAACGACGTATCCGACGAGTTGGTCACCGGTGTTCGTCTGCACCACCGCAGCGGCGGACAAGCCCACCCGCGGGTGGGCAGCGAGCGCGGCCTCGATTTCACCCAACTCGATACGTTGCCCACGGAACTTGACCTGGAAATCGGTGCGACCGATGTACTCGAGCGTGCCGTCGGATTGCCACACCACGAGGTCGCCCGTCCGGTACATCCGGCTGCTGGCCGAGGACGAGCGGGACACGAACGGATTGGCCACGAATCGATCGACCGTCAGGTCGACTCGACCGTGGTAGCCACGCGCAAGCTGGACGCCGGCAAGGTAGAGCTCGCCCGGAACTCCGACCGGGACCGGCCGGAGTCGTGAATCGAGCACGTAGACAGCGGAATTCCACTCGGGTCGCCCGATGGTGACAGCCGAGCCGATCGCGGTGTCGGTCACGTCCGCGTACGTGATCGACACGGCCGCCTCGGTGGGGCCGTACAGGTTGTGCACCCGCGCGTCCGAGACTCGCGCGAAGTCACGGACCGCTTCTCCGGGAAGAGCTTCACCGATGACGAAGATCTGCTGCACGGACCGAAGCGCCGCACGTCCTACCGCCGATGCGAACACCGACAGCATCGTGGGAACGAAGTCCGTGACCGTCACGTGTCGCTGCGAGATCAACTCGGCGAGGTAGCGGGGGTCGCGATGACCATCGGGGGTGGCGAGCACCAGTTGTGCTCCCACTCTCAGCGGAAGGAAGAATCCCCAGAGCGAGACGTCGAACGTCGTCGCGGTCTTCTGCAGATACACGTCCGACGCGTCGAGCGAGTACTCGGACTGCATCCATTCCATCTGGTTCACGATCGCGCGGTGACTCACTGCTACGCCCTTGGGACGGCCGGTGGACCCGGACGTGAAGATCACGTATGCGACGGACTCGGCAGACGCACGAGAACGCGGCAGGACCACGTCCTTGCCGCCCCGGAACTCGGCCGGCGCGGAGTCCACGTCGATCACTCGGACGGCCCCGGGAGGTGTGAACAGGTCCCGACCGCGCACGAGGACGCAGACCGGTTGTGCGGCACCGAGTATGTAGTCGATTCGCTCCACCGGGTGATCGGGGTCGATGGGGACGAAGCCTGCGCCCGCACGCAGCACCGCATACATTCCGACGACCAGGTCGATCGATCGGCGCATCGCGATGGCGACCAAAGCGTCGGGCCCCGCGCCTGCGTCCACCAGCACGCGCGCGAGTTCGTCCACCCTCGCAGCGAATTCGCCGTACGTCAGAGAGTCGTCCTCGTACACCACCGCGACGGCGTTCGGTGTCTCGCGCGCGGCGTCGGCGAACCGGTCGAGCAGCATCGCATCGTCGACGGTTCGTCCGGTCTCGTTCCATCCGGCAACGAGCAACTCCGCC
Organism: Rhodococcus sp. RS1C4; assembly: GCF_002258225.1. Classification (NCBI taxonomy): domain Bacteria; kingdom Bacillati; phylum Actinomycetota; class Actinomycetes; order Mycobacteriales; family Nocardiaceae; genus Rhodococcus; species Rhodococcus sp. RS1C4. Next base: position 49,780 of record NZ_NOXZ01000004.1, read on the forward strand.
TCGTCCGCAGCGACCAGTTCGATATCGCCGACGATCACCGTCGGCTCGTCGGTGATCTGCTCGAGAACGCGGAGGAATCGCCGTTCGAGCGTCTCGACGGACGCCGGATCGAAAAGGTCGGTTGCGTAAGCGAATTCGACGGACCATCCATTGCCGTCGACCGGCTCACTGACCGCGACCTGCAGATCGAACTTGGCGATCCCGGCGTCGAAGTCGACTGCCGACACGGACAGATTCGGCAGCTCCAACGAGGATCGGCCGAGATTCTGGAAGAAGAGCGCTACCTGGAAGAGTGGGTGACGCGCTGCGGACCGAGCCGGATCGAGTATCTCCACGAGGCGTTCGAACGGTAAATCGGCGTTGGCGAATGCCGCGAGATCCGTGCGGCGCACCGTGTCGAGCAGGTCCTCGAAGGATGCCGCGGTATCCACGTCCGTTCTCAGGACGAGGGTGTTGACGAACATACCGATCATGTCGTCCAGCGCTGCGTCGCCGCGGCCGGCGATGGGCGCACCGATGGCGATGTCCGACGTTGCCGACAGTCGTGCGAGCAGGACGGACAACGCAGCGTGCACCACCATGAACGGAGTGGCTCGGTGCTCCTGCGCGGTCCGTTCCACGGACGCGCGAAGCTCGCCGGAGACCTCGAATCGGTGGGTTCGACCGCGATTGCTCGCCACGGCCGGACGGCGACGGTCGAACGGCAGATCCAACTGAGCAGGGAGCCCGGCGAGCGCGCTCTGCCAGTAATCCTTCTGCGCGGAGATGATCGAATTCGGATCGTCCTCGGAGCCGAGCACTTCCCGCTGCCAGAGCGTGTAGTCGGCGTACTGGACGGCAAGTGGTTCCCAATCGGTGTCCAGCCCTGCCGCGCGTGCGGTGTAGGCCCGGACGACGTCTCGCGTCAGCGGACCGAGCGAGTACCCGTCCGCGGCGATGTGATGGACGACGAACACCAGAACGTGCTCGGTCGACGACACCTCGAACAGGCTCGCGCGGAACGGCGCTCGCCAGGTGACGTCGAAACCGGCGAGCACGGTCTCCTCGATCGCTGCCGGAAGCTCGTCGGCGTCTATCGGGATGGGGGCGAGGTCGGGGATGACAGCGCGGGTCGGCACGACTTCCTGGCTGCCCACCCCGTCCACCTCTGGGTACACCGTCCGCAGAGATTCGTGGCGGGCCAGTACGTCGGCGACCGCGACGTGCAGTGCATGTCTGTCCAGCAGGCCGGACAACCGGATCGCGACCGGGATGTTGTTGACCGCCGACTCCGTGTCCAGTCGGTTGAGAAACCACATGCGCTGCTGCGCGAGGGACAGTGGCACACGATCGGGCCGCGGACGCGGGACGAGAGGTACCCGTGCCCCACCGCTTGCCTCGCTCTCGATTCGTGTCGCCAGGGCTGCGACGGTCGAGGTTTCGAACATCAGTCGAACCGGAACCGTCGTGTTCAGCGCAGCACCCAGCCGTGACACGACTCGTGTGGCGATCAACGAGTTTCCGCCGAGCGCGAAGAAATCGTCGTCGACTCCTACCCGGTCGGCCCCCAGCACCTCACCGAACACGCTCGCGACGATCTCCTCGACGGGGGTCGACGGCGCGCGGAATTCTGCCGCTTCCACCTGCGGTTCGGGTAGTGCTCCACGATCCAGCTTTCCGGCGGAATTGACCGGGAACTCGTCGAGTTCGACGATCGCGGCCGGCACCATGTACGACGGCAGTTCACGTCGTAGCGTCTCTCGCAGTTCGGCCGCGTCCACACGGTCGCTCGCCGGCGACGCGACGTAGAGCGCTATCCGCTCGTTGCGCACGACGGCAACTGCATCCGCGACGCCGGGAACGGTACGGGCGACAGCGTCGATCTCGCCCAGTTCGATACGCAGTCCTCGCAGCTTCACCTGGAAATCGGTTCGGCCGATGTACTCGAGGTCGCCTCGTTGGTTCCAGCGCACTAGGTCGCCGGTGCGATACATCCTCCCGCCGCCGAACGGATCGGCGAGGAACCGGTCGGCGGTCAGATCGGGTCGGCCGTAGTACCCGCGCGCGATCTGCCGTCCGGACAGATACAGCTCACCTGCGACACCTACCGGTACCGGATGAAGACTGCCGTCGAGTACGTACGCAGCCGTGTTCCACACCGGGGTGCCGATGGGTACGGATGCGTCAGCTGGAGCTTCCGCGCCGGAGACCGAACGGGCCGTCGCGTGAACAGTGAATTCCGTTGGGCCGTAGAGGTTGTGCACCGATGCGTTGGTCACTTTCGACAGTGCGGTCACCGTCGAGGTCGGCAAGGCCTCCCCGGCCAGTTGGATCAGGCGGAGAGCCGAGAGGTCGCGGCCGACCGACTCTCCCAGGAACGCACCGACCATCGACGGCACGAAGGACAGCGCGGTGATTCCCTCCGATTCGACCACATCCACCAGATAGGCCGGATCACGGTGACCGTCCGGAATCGCGACGACGAGTCGCGCCCCGGATGCGAGCGGCACGAACAACTCCCACACCGAGACGTCGAAGGTGAACGGCGTCTTCTGAAGCACCGAGTCCTGACTGCTGATCCCGTATTCGGCCGCGAACCACGCTGTCTGGTTCGCTGCGGCCGAATGCGATACGGCGACGCCCTTCGGCCTGCCGGTCGAACCGGAGGTGAACACGACGTAGGCGACGTTGTCGCCTCGGGGCGCTCGGCGATCGACGTCGGACAGCGGGGCGCCCGACAACTCGGACAGATCCAGTCCGTCGAGGCGAACGGTCTCGGCGACTCCACCGGCCACATCGGCGTCGGACGTCGTCAGTACGACGGAGGCACGCGAGGTCTCGAGAATGTACCGGTTCCGTTCGGCCGGCTGGCTCGGGTCGATCGGTACGTACCCACCGCCGGCCTCGAGTGCCGCGTACACCGCGACCATCATGTCGAGCGAGCGTGGAATCGCAACCGCGACCAACACTTCCGGACCGACGCCCCGTCCGAGCAGGTACCGCGCGAGCCGAGCGACACGGGAGGCGAACTCGGCGTACGTCAGCGATTCGTCACCGAACTGCAGTGCCTGCCCGTGCGGAGACTCCGCTACTGCCCGATGGAACCCGTCCAGCAGGGTGACGTCGGCGACGACGTGGTCGGTCGCATTCCACTCGTGCAGCACCCGAGTCCGCTCGGACTCGTCGACGATGTCCACGGACGCCACCGGCAGATCGGGCGTCGAAACGGCCGAGTCCAGCACGAGGAGGAACCGTCGCGCCATGTCCGCGACCGTTGGTTCGTCGAAGAGATCGGTGGCGTAGGTCAGATCGAGCGACCACCCGTCCCCACGATCGGACACGGTCACCTGCAGGTCCGTCTTCGCGACAGCGGTGTCGAACTCCACGCCTGACACCGTGAGACCGGGGAGCCGAAGATCGGTCGAACCGACGTTCTGGAACACCAGGAGGACCTGGAAGAGCGGATGACGGGCCTGCGACCGAGCCGGGTCCAGAACCTCGACGAGTCGCTCGAACGGTACGTCCGCGTGCGCGAAGGCGTCGAGATCGGTGTCTCGGACGGAATTCAACAACTCGGTGAAGCTCCGGCGGTCCTGAACGTCGGCTCGCAACACCAACGTGTTGACGAACATGCCGACCAACTCGTCGAGTACCTGCTCCCCTCGTCCCGCCACCGGGGTCCCGACCACGATGTCCGACGTGCCCGACAGCTTCGCCAGCAACACCGAGAGTGCGGCGTGCACCACCATGAACGGGGTAGCGCCTCGGCCCGAGGCCAAAGTCTCGACCCTGCGCCGCATCTCGGCGTCGACGAAGGCCGAGTAGTTCGCGCCGCGGCCCGACGCCACGGCCGGTCGACGTCGGTCCGAGGGCAGATCGAGTTGGACCGGACTATCGGCGAGTGCGCCGATCCAGAATCGTTCCTGTTCGGCGATGAGCGAGTTCGGATCGTCGTCCGATCCGAGTACCTCTCGCTGCCACAGCGAATAATCGGCGTACTGCACCTCGAGTGGCGCCCATTCCGGCGCCGCCCCTGCTGTGCGTGCCACGTATGCGGACACGATGTCCCGGGTGAGCGGAACCATCGAAAAACCGTCTGCTGCAATGTGATGCGCGACCACGACGAGTACGTGTTCGCTCGACTCCAGTTCCAACAGTGTCAACCGGACGGGAACCTCGGACGTCACGTCGAAGCCTGCCGACACCAGCTCGACGACTCGGTCCAGAACGGTCTGCTCACTCACGACGACGGTCTCGAGTTCCGGAGTGCGGTCACCCATGTCCGCGACGACCTGACGGCCCACACCGTCGGTGTCGGGGTACAGCGTTCGAAGCACCTCGTGGCGTTGGACCACGTCCTCGACTGCCGTGGTCAGCGCATCCTTGTCCAATTCGCCGGACAACCGGATCGCGACGGGGATGTTGTCGACGGCCGACGTCGGGTCCAGTCGATTGAGAAACCACATGCGCTGCTGTGCCATCGACAGGGGGACGACGTCGGGGCGTTCACGTCGAGTCAGGGGCACGGAGGTGGCCGATGTTCCCGACGCCAGGGCACTCTCCACCGACGCGGCGAGTCCCGCAGCCGTCGGAGTGTCGAAGAAACCGCGGACGTCGACCTTGACCTTCGAGTCCGCGTTGACGCGAGCGACCGCGCGCGTCGCGCTCAGGGAGTTGCCGCCCAGAGCGAAGAAATCGTCGTCGACGCCTACTCGGTCGACACCGAGAACGTCCTCGAACACGGCGACGATCGCGCGCTCGACGTCGTTCTCGGGGGCGCGGTACTCGGTCGCCAGGTCCGCGGAGCCGGGCACGGGAAGTGCCTTACGATCGAGCTTTCCGCTGGCGTTCAGCGGAAACTCGTCGAGCGCGACGAACACGGCCGGCACCATGTAGTCCGGCAACGTGCCGCGAATTCCGGCCGCCAACTGCTCGGAATCCGCCGTGCCCGTCGAGGTGACGACGTACGCCACCAATCTGTCGTCGACTCCGTTGTCGGACTCGTCGGAGACGACGACCACCACGGCCTGGCGAACCTCGCCCAGCGTGAGCAGCGCTGCCTCGATCTCGCCGAGCTCGATACGCAGACCGCGAAGTTTGACCTGGAAGTCGGTGCGTCCGAGGTAATCCAGCACCCCGTCGTTGTTCCACCGCACGAGGTCGCCGGTGCGGTACATCCGCTCGCCGGACGAGGAGTTCACGTTCGCGACGAAGCGGTCGGCCGTCAGATCCGGGCGGCCCAGGTACCCACGCGCCAATTGCACACCCGACAGATAGAGCTCACCCGGTACCCCGGGCGGCGTCGGGTTCAAGCCTTCGTCGAGTACGTGCAGTTCGGTGCGCGGCACCGCCGATCCGATCGGAACGGACACCGCGTCGGCACTGTCGGTCCGGTGGAAGGTCACGTCGACGGCGGCCTCGGTCGGACCGTAGAGGTTGTGCAGTTCCGCGTCGAACAGCTCGTGGAACCGGCGAGCGGAGCTGGCCGGAAGTGCCTCGCCGGACGCGAACACCTGCTTCAGTGCCGGCAGGCTGTCTCGCTCGTCCGAACCGTCGAACTGGCCGAGAAAGACCGTCAACATCGAGGGCACGAAGTGAGTCGTGGTCACCCCGTGCGCACGCATCGTGTCGGCGATGTAGGCGGGGTCGCGATGACCGTCCGGCGCCGCGATCACCAACCGTGCCCCTGCCTGCAGCGGCCAGAAGAACTCCCACACCGATACGTCGAACGTGAACGGTGTCTTCTGCAGAACGACGTCGGCGTCGGACAACGGGTACGCTGCCTGTCGCCAATCGAGGTTCGCCACGATTGCTTCGTGCGAGACGGCGACACCTTTGGGTCGTCCCGTGGAGCCGGAGGTGAAGATGACGTAGGCGGTGTTGCTCGGACGTGCCGGGCCGAACGGCCGCTCGGCGTCGGTCAACGGGTCGGACGAGTAGTCGTCGAGCGGCTCGGTGTCCACCGACAGAACCGGGATGCCGTCCGGCAGCGCCACGTGCTCCCCCGACGAGGTGAGCACGAGCAGCGGCTCGGCGATGCCGACGACGTAGGCGATTCTCTCCGCAGGGTGACCCGGATCGATGGGGACGTAGGCGCCGCCCGCCTCGACGATCGCGTACATCGCGACCACAAGGTCCACGGAGCGGGAGATGGACAGGCCGACTCGAACATCGGGGCCGACCCCCAGTTCGACGAGTCGGCGAGCCAAGCGATCGACGTGAGAGGAGAATTCGCCGTACGTCAGGGTCCGGCCGTCGAATTCGAGGGCAACGGCGTCCGGAGTGCGGTCCGCGCGATCGCGGAAACGGGTGGCCAAGGTGACGTGTTCCCCCACACCCGTCTGTAGGGAGTCCGAGCCGAGAACCGAACGCACGTCGCTCACGATTGCGGCGACGACGGACTCCAGACCACCGTCGGCCGACTCGACGGCTCCCGGAGCGAGCGTCGACAGCGCAAGCGGAACGAGGGCGTCGGCGCCGAGAACCCCGCCCATGGCAGCATCCAGATTCGTCAGCTCCAGTTGGACGGCACCGTAGGACACGACATTGCCGCCGATGTCGACGGTCCTGTCGGGCTCGGCCGCGACGACACGGTCGACGAGCCCAGGTAGATCTTCGATCGCCGTCGAGTGCGAACCGGATCCACCAGACACCATCTACTTCTCCTCCTGATCACGACACGCGTCGAATACCCGGTCGATTATCCCTACTCCCACGACAGCAGCCGACGTCCCCCTCTCCCGCCGAGGAATTACTCGGTGGGGACGTCAGCTGTCGTCGTGGGTCAGCTGTCGTCGTGGGTCAGGGGCCGACTACGTCCTCGGCCGCGGAAATCATCGTCGCTACCGCTTCCGCGTACCCCTGAGCACCGAGCGCAGGGAGGATTCCAGGCACCAACTGCGACAGAGCAACGGTGACCAACGCCTCGGGCTTGAGGGTCGCACCCATCGCCTTGGACACCGACGCGAGCTTGTCCGACAACTCCTCGAACGAGATCTCACGCCCCTCGTGCGCCAGAACCGTCGCCGCAGGGCTCACCGACGCAGCCTCCGACACCAGCGACGGAAGGTCGTCCACTGTCCGCGGAGCCCGTTTCGGTGTCAGCGCCGCACGTTCCGACTCCGTCAGGATGTCGATCGATCGAAGCGTCACGGACGGATCCTGGGTGACCGTGTCGAGGATGCGCCGGAACCTGTCCGCGATCTTCTCGACGGTCGATCTCGTGAAGATCGAGGTCGCGTAGTTCAGCAGCGCCCGGACGTCGGTGAGCGCACCGAACTCGTCGAACTGCTCGATCGCAGTCAACTGCAGGTCGAACTTGGCTTGATCCTCGTCTGCCGCCAGGGTCGACACCTCGAGCCCGGGAAGCTCGAACGTGCCGCTGACAGCGTTCTGGAACGTCAGCATCACCTGGAAAAGCGGCGAATACGCACTGGATCGCGTTCTACCCATCTGCTCGACGAGCCGCTCGAACGGCACGTCGGCGTTGCCGAAGGCCGCCAGGTCGCGGTCACGCGTGTCCGCCAACAACTCGGAGAACGTCGACCCTCCCTGCACGGACGAACGCAACACCAAGGTGTTGACGAACATGCCGACCAGATCGTCGAGGGCTTCCTCGCCTCGCCCCGCCGTCGGCGTTCCGACAGCGATGTCGTCGGTGCCGCTGAGCCTGGCCAGCAGCACCGCCAACGCACTGTGGACCACCATGAAGACGGTCGCGTTGTGCTCGCGAGCGGTCTTCTCGATACGCCCCGCGATATCGGCACCGAGCGTGAACTCGTACGCCTCACCGATCGTCGACTGCCGCGCCGGTCGCGGATGATCGGTCGGCAAGGGCAACAAGTCCGGAAGCCCGGCCAACTCACGAGTCCAGAACGCGAGCTGGCCACCGAGTGCACTGTCCGGGTCGTCCTCACTACCGAGCACCTCGCGCTGCCACAGGCTGAAGTCCGCGTACTGCACCGGCAACGGTGCCCACTGCGGAGCATCCCCCGCGGCACGAGAGGTGTACGCGAGCATCACGTCGCGGATGAGCGGGCGCATCGAGAACCCGTCTGCCGTGATGTGATGCGCAACGAGCGCGAACACGTGATCGGTGTCGGACAAGGCGAAGAGAGCCGCACGAACCGGCACCTCGCTCGTCACGTCGAAGCCTTCACCGAGGATCGCGCCGACGCGGCCGAAGACGTCGCTCTCCGTGACGGGAATCGGCGTCAGATCCGGCAGAGCGTCCGACACCGAGCCGATCAGCTGGATCGGTCCGTCCTCACTGTCCAGGTACCGCGTCCGGAGCACTTCGTGACGTTCGATCACATCGGCCATGGCGGCTGCGAACGCTGCCGTGTTCAGCGCACCGGTGAACCGCACGGCTGCCGGGATGTTGTACGCAGCCGACGAGGTGTCCACCTGATTGATGGTCCACATCCGTTGCTGCGCAAGCGACAGCGGAACCGCGTCCGGCCGGATGCGCGGAGCGAGCGGAACCCGCGCCCCGCCACCGACGAGTGGCTGAACCCGTGCGGCCAGCGCCTCCACCGACGACGCTTCGAAGATCGTCCGCACCGGAATGCGGGTATCGAGGGCTGCGCCCAGTCTGGACACCACCTGCGTCGCGATCAGGGAGTTTCCGCCCAGTGCGAAGAAGTCGTCGTCCAACCCGACACGAGCGAGACCGAGCACGTCGGACAGCGTTCGTGCGACGACTTCCTCGATGGGATTGGTCGGGGCCCTGAACTCCCCGACGGTCGTCTCCGGCTCCGGCAGTGCTGCGCGATCGAGCTTGCCGTTGGCGTTCAGCGGCAACGCATCCAGCATCACGTACACCGACGGAACCATGTACGACGGGAGGATTCGGGTCAGCTCGATCCGAATCGTCTCGGCATCTGTGCCGTCTTCGCCCCCGACGAGGTTCGGCACGACGTACGCCACCAGCTGGTCACCGGTGCGTCCGTCGTTGTAGACGGTCACGGCGGTGTCGCGAACGGAATCGAGTCCGCGCAAGGCAGATTCGATTTCACCGAGTTCGATGCGGTATCCGCGAACCTTGACCTGGAAGTCCGCACGCTCGATGTACTCCAGCTCACCCGAGCGCGTCCACCGCACGATGTCGCCCGTTCGGTACATACGTTCCGAGCTCGCATACGGATTTGCGACGAATCGATCGGCTGTCAGATCGACCCGACCGTGGTAGCCACGCGCCAGCTGAGATCCCGCCAGGTAGAGCTCACCGCTGACGCCGACGGGAACGGGCTGCAGACGCGCATCGAGAACGTGAACCCGACTGTTCCACTCCGGTTTTCCGATCGGAACCGTCGTGGTGTCACCGTCGACGACGCGGTGCGAGGTGATCGACACCGCCGCCTCGGTGGGCCCGTACAGGTTGTACAGCTCCGCGGAACTCGCCTTCTTCAGCGCCGACGCGGTCGCCGCGGGCAGTGCTTCACCGATCGCCAGGACTCGCCGCAGCGTCGGTGGCAGTGCACCGTCGGACACCGTGGTCAGCATCGACAACATCGACGGCACCACGTGCAGTGTCGTCACCTCGTGGTCACGGAGCAGACCCAGCAGGTAGTCCGGATCACGGTGACCGTCGGCCGAGGCGATCACCATGGATGCACCGACGGTGAGGGCGGACCAGAACTCCCACACCGAGAGGTCGAACGTCGCAACGGTTTTCAGCAGCACCGAATCCGACGAGTTCATCCCGAATTCCGCGTGTTTCCACACCAACTGGTTGACGATGGCGCCGTGCGAAACCGCGACGCCCTTCGGCTTACCGGTCGACCCGGAGGTGAAGATCACGTACGCCGTGTTGTCGGCGCGAAGCGCGCGGTTGTCACTGCGAAGCGCGCGCGCGTCCGTCGTCCGGACTGCATCCGCGTCCTTCTCGAGATCCGCCAGATCGACGGAGCCGTCGATGACGACGTTCTCGCGAGCCGTGGTGATCACGCAGACCGGTGCCGCCACGGACAGGATGTACTCGGTGCGTTCGATCGGCTGATCTGGATCGAGAGGAACGTACGCACCCCCGGCCTTGGCGATCGCGTACATCGCGACCACGAGGTCGGTGGACCGTCGAATGGCAAGTCCCACCAGACTTTCGGGTCCGACGCCGCGCTCGACGAGCGACCGCGCGACGCGCTCGACGCGAGCGTCGAACTCGGCGTAGGTGAGCGAGACACCGTCGAACACGACCGCGGTCGCGTCCGGGCTGCGCCGTACCTGCGCGTCGTACAGATCGACGAGAGTTCGGTCCGCCCCGAGGTCGCGAGCGGTGTCGTTCCACGTCGACACCAGCTCGACGCGTTCGCCGGGCGAGGTGATGTCGATGTCTCCGACCGGAACGTCCGGCCGCGCCACGACCTCCTCCAGGACGCGGACGAAGCGTGCGACGACGGCGTCGACCGTCTCTGGCTCGAAGAGATCGGTAGCGTAGGTCATCAGCGCCTCGAAGCCCGCAGGCGCACCCGAGTCGTCGTACTTGTCCGCCAGGATCAGGTGCAGATCGAACTGCGAGTTACCCGAGTCCGCGTCCACCGCCGACACCGTCAGATCACCGAGCTCGAGGGCCGTCTGCGCCACGTTCTGGAACGAGAAACCGACCTGGAACAGCGGGTGCCGTGCCGTCGACCGCGTGGGGTTGAGGACCTCCACGAGGCGTTCGAACGGAACATCAGCGTTGGCGAACGCCCGTAGATCCGTCTCGCGTGCCTGCGCGAGCAGGTCCACGAAGTCCCGGCCGCCGTCCACGTCGAGTCGGAAGACCAGAGTGTTGACGAACATGCCGACGAGATTGTCCAGCGCCGCTTCTCCGCGTCCTGCGATGGGCGTACCGACGGCGATGTCGTTCATGCCCGACAGGCGCGCGAGGAGTACCGAGAACGCCGCGTGCACGGCCATGAACACGGTCGCATTGTGTGCGCGAGCGAGCTTCTGCAGTGCGGCGTGTGTACCGGCCGGAACCGTGAACTCGACGCGGCCGCCCCGGAAACTCTGGTCTGCAGGACGCGGCTTGTCGATCGGCAGGGTCAGCTGGTCCGGCAGGTCTGCGAGTGCAGTCTTCCAGTAGTCCAACTGTTGCGCGCCGACCGACGTCGGATCGTCTTCTCGGCCGAGAACCTCGCGTTGCCACAGCGCGTAATCGGCGTATTGGACCGGCAGTGGTGTCCACTGCGGTTCGGTGCCCGTCGTCCTCGCCGCGTACGCGGTCATCAGGTCGGTCGTCATCGGAACCATCGACGAACCGTCGGCGGAGATGTGGTGAACCACCATCGCCACGACGTACTCGTCGGCACCGACCCGGAACAGGGTGACGCGTACCGGAACTTCGGTCGTGACGTCGAATCGGGTGGCGGCCAGCGCCATCACCTTCTCGGTCACCGACGCCGGATCGGCATCCTCGATGTGCAACGAGATCCCGGCACGCTCGGACGAGAGCACCCGCTGTACGGCACCACCGTCCGTTTCCGGGTAGACCGTTCGGAGCGTCTCGTGGCGTGCCACGAGGTCACCGATGGCCGCGGAGAACGCGTCCTCGTCGAGGCGGCCCGACAGGCGAAGTGCCATCGGGATGTTGTACGCCGTCGACGCACTGTCGAAGCGGTTGAGGAACCACATGCGCTGCTGCGCCAAGGACAACGGCACGTTCGCCGGCCGTTCGCGGGCGACCAGTTCGGTGCGCCCACCTCCGACGGCGGACTCGACGCGTGCAGCCAGGTCGCCGACCGACGAGGCTTCGAACAACAGCCGCACCGGCACCGACGCATCCAAGGCACTACCGAGCCGAGACACCACCTGCGTTGCGAGCAACGAGTTTCCGCCGAGCGAGAAGAAGTCGTCGTCGACACCGACGCGCGCGACACCGAGCACGTCTGCGAACACTCCCGCGACGATCTCCTCGATCGGTGTCGACGGCGCACGGAACGCCGTGGCCACCGCCGCGGGCTCCGGCAGAGCACGCCGATCGAGCTTGCCGTTGACCGTCAACGGAATCTCGTCCATCTGCACGAACGCGGAGGGAACCATGTACTCCGGAACGGACTGCGCCGTTCCCGCTCGCACCGCGTCCAGGTCGGCAGAACCCACCACGTAGGCAACGAGACGAACCGCACCCGGCGAGTCCTCACGCACCACGACCGCCGCCGCTGTCACGCCGTTCTGAGCCGAGACGGCAGCCTCGATCTCGCCGAGCTCGATGCGGAATCCTCGCACCTTGACCTGATCGTCCGCACGGCCGAGGTACACCAGCTCGCCGCTACCGTCCTCACGCCGCGTCCATCGAGCAACGTCGCCTGTGCGGTAGAGCCGACCCTCGCCGAAGGGATTGGCCACGAACCGCACCGACGACAGGTCGGCGCGTCCGAGGTAGCCACGAGCCAACTGCCCACCGGAGACGTACAGCTCGCCCGCCACTCCCACGGGCACCGGGTTCAACCGAGTGTCGAGCACGTAGACACCCAACCCTGTGATGGGTGCACCGATCACCGACGCCGAGCCGATGGACTCCGCCGTCAACGGGCGGTAGGACACGTGGACCGTCGTCTCGGTGATGCCGTACATGTTCACCAGTCGCGGCCCCGCCGTGCTGCCGTCGCCGTGGCGGTCGAACCATCCAGCGAGACGACGAGGCTCGAGAGCCTCACCACCGAAGATCACGTACCGCAGAGACAGCTCACCCGCATCCGCGGCCTGCACCCGGTCGAGTTCGGCAAGTTGGTAGAACGCCGACGGCGTCTGATTCAACACCGTGACACGTTCGGCGGCGAGAAGCTCGCGGAACGCTTCCGGTGACCGGGACGTGAAGTAGTCCACCATCACCAGCGTGCCGCCGAAAGCCAACGGACCCCACAGCTCCCACACCGAGAAGTCGAACGCGTAGGAGTGGAACATCGTCCACACGTCGTCCGGCCCGAAACCGTACGATGCGTCCGTGTTGTCGAGAAGTCGGACGACCGTACGATGCGGAATCAGCACACCCTTGGGACGACCCGTCGAACCCGACGTGTAGATGACGTACGCCAAGTGCTCGGGACGCAACGGAGCGCGTCGATCCGCATCGGACACCCTGTCCGCATCCTCACGGCCGTCGTCGATGCGCCCCTCGCCTTCGAGTCGAGACAAGTCCACGACCGGGAGGGAACCGGCGCGCACCGGTGCCATCGACTCGCCCTCCAGCACAGCCGAATCGGTGAGGACCGCAACCGGACTCGCATCGTCGACCATGAACGCGATCCGCTCGGACGGGTACGACGGGTCGATCGGCAGGTAGCCTGCGCCGGCCTTCAGCACCGCCAACAAGCCCACGATCAATTCGACCGACCGCGGGAGCGCCACCGCAACGAGCGCATCCGGACGTGCTCCGACCTCGATCAGAGCTCGCGCGACACGATCGGCCCGGCCGTCGAGTTCCGCGTACGTCACCGACTCGTCTCCGAAACGGACGGCTACACCACCCGGATGCGCGGACACAGCTGCCTCGAACCGATCGATCAGCGTCGCCTCGCTCACCGACACGTCCGAACCCGACGAACTCCACTGAGTGAGAACACGATCACGCGTCAGCGCATCGACGATCTCGATGTCACCGACCGCCCGAGACGAATCGGTCACGACACCACCGAGAACAGCGAGGAACTGCTCCCCCATCGACACGACCGTCGACTCGTCGAACAGATCGGTCGAGTACGAGACGTAGCAGGTGTAACCGCCGCCGGTCTCCTCCTCGAAGGTGAACTGCAGGTCGAACTTCGCGATCTCCGCATCGAACTGCACCGCCTCCGCGGACAGGTTCGGCAGTTCCAGGGCCGTGCGACCGAGGTTCTGGAATGCGAGCACCACCTGCACGAGCGGATGACGAGCCTGCGACCGCTGCGGGTCCAGGATCTCCACCAAGCGCTCGAAGGGAACGTCGGCGTTGCCGAACGCCTGCAGATCGACTTCACGTGCCTGTGCCAGCACCGCGTCGAACGCAACTGCAGGCGACACCTCGGTGCGCAGTACCAGCGTGTTCACGAACATGCCGATCAAGTCGTCCAAGCGCGCATCACCGCGTCCTGCGACGGGCGTACCGATCGCCACGTCCTCCGACGCGGACAACCGCGCCATCAGCACGGCCAACGCTGCGTGCACGACCATGAACACGGTCGAATCGTGTTCCCGCGCAAGCTCTTCGAGACTGCGGTGCAGAGACGGTGAGACGGAGAACTGTGTGGTTCGCCCGCGGTAACTCGCCACGTCGGGTCGAGCGTGGTCGAACGGTAGGTCGATCTGATCCGGCAACCCGGACAGCTGAGACCTCCAGTAGTCGATCTGCGCCGACACGAGCGACGACGCGTCGTCCTCACTGCCCAGAACGCTGCGTTGCCACAGCGTGTAATCCGCGTACTGCACGTCCATCGGTTGCCACTGCGGTCGATCGCCGGCAGTGCGTGCCGCGTAGGCCGTCATCACGTCGCGCGTCAGAGGGCCCATCGAGAACCCGTCTGCAGCAATGTGATGCACGACGAACACCAGAACGTGCGACTCGGGGCTCACTTCCAGCAACCGAATGCGCACGGGGACGTCTCGAGTGACGTCGAACCCGATCGAGACGATCGACACGACCTCGTTCACCACGTCCGATTCGGACACAGCGTGCGGCGCCAGATCGATGGAGACCTGGGACGGCTCGAGGATCACCTGATGCCCGACACCGTCGACCTCGGGGTAGACCGTCCGCATCGTCTCGTGGCGGGTGAGGACGTCGGTCACCGCGTCGCGCAGCGCCTCGGTGTTCAACTCGCCCGTCAGTCGTATCGCGACGGGGATGTTGTTGACCGCGGAGGCAGAGTCGAAACGGTTGAGGAACCACATCCGCTGCTGAGCGAGCGACAGCGGAATCCGTTCCGGGCGGTCCTGAGCGGCCAGTGCGACACGGCCCTGCGAGCCCGTTCCTTCGGCCCCCACGTGTGCTTCCACTGCACGTGCGAGACCGCCGACCGTGGTGGCGTCGAAGAGAACCCGGATCGGGACCGTCGTGTCCAGGGCAGCGCCGAGCCTGGCGACGACCTGCGTCGCCACCAGTGAGTTGCCGCCCAGGGAGAAGAAGTCGTCGTCCAGGCCGACGGACTCCACGCCGAGCACGTCGGAGAACACCGTCGCAACGGCCTGTTCGATCGGAGTCGAGGGCGCACGGAATTCCGCGGCCGAGACCTCCGGATCGGGAAGTGCCCTGCGATCCAGCTTGCCCGAGCTCGTCAGCGGAAGACCGTCCAGCAGCACGACAGCCGACGGAACCATGAACGCTGGCAGTCGAGTCTCGGCTTCCGACGAGATGTCCGCGACTGTCGTGCGTGCCGTCCACGGAACGACCCATGCCACCAGACGATCGTCGCGTACGGCCACCACAGCCTGTGCGACCGCAGGGTCGGCGACGAGGGCGGCCTCGATCTCACCGAGCTCGATTCGTTGTCCGCGCAGCTTGACCTGGAAATCGGAGCGGCCGACGTACTCGAGTTCGCCGGCTGTGTTCCACCGCACGACATCACCCGTGCGGTACAGCCGCCCGAGTCCGAAGGGGTTCGCGACGAATCGGTCCGCGGTCAGATCAGGTCGTGAGCTGTAGCCGCGTGCCAATTGAACGCCACCGAGATACAGCTCTCCCTCGGAGCCGTCGGGAGCGGGCCGAAGAGCGTTGTCGAGCACGTACACCTGCGTGTTCCAGACCGGTCGACCGATCGGGACACCGCGGGTGTCCGCGGCGACGAACTCGTGATACGTCACGTCGACTGCGGCTTCGGTCGGCCCGTAGAGGTTGACCAGCCGCGCCGACGGAAGCAGCGACACGATCGTTGCCGCAGTCGATTCCGGCAATGCCTCACCGGACGCGAACACCCACCGAAGGTCGCGAGCATCGGCTGCACCTGGTTCTGCCGAGAACACACCGAGCATCGACGGCACGAAGTGCGCCACCGAGACTGACTCCCGCGCGAACAGCTGTGCGAGATATGCGGGATCGCGGTGACCGTCCGGCCGCGCAACGACGGTTCTCGCGCCGACACGCATGGGCCAGAACAGTTCCCACACCGACACGTCGAACGTCACCGGTGTCTTCTGTACGACGGTGTCGGCGTCGTGCAGTCCGTACTCGGCCTGCATCCACTCGAGGCGGTTGACGATGGCGCGATGAGTGATCGTGACACCCTTGGGCCGACCCGTCGAACCCGAGGTGAACAGCACGTATGCACTGTTGTCCGGCCCGACGGTCCGGTCCGACGGACCGAGCGCAACCGCCGGATACTCCGACAGCGACAGCGTGTCGATGTGCATCACCGGGGGTGAACCTGCACCCAGCTCCACCGCGTCGCGCTCGGTCGAGAGCACGAGCACCGCGTTCGCCACGTCCACGATGTACTCGAGACGATCGACAGGCTGTTCCGGATCGAGAGGAACGTACGCTCCGCCTGCCTCCACGACGGCGTAGATGCCGACCATCAGATCGATCGACCGGCGCATGCCGACTGCCACCGCGATCTCCGGCCCGACACCGTGGCCGGCCAGGTAGCGCGCCAGCCGATGGACGCGGTCGGCGAACTCGCGGTAGCTGATCGTGTCGCCTTCGAACGTCAAGGCAGGTGCGTCGGGAGTCGATTCTGCGCGGGAGAAGAAGGCGTCCAGGAGCAACGCCTCGTCGACGGCATGATCGGTCTGGTTGCGATCGACGACCAGGGCATGACGTTCGTCGTCGCCGAGAAGGTCGAGGTCGCCGACCCTGACGCTCGGATCGACGGCCACGGCGGTGAGAATGCGCTCCATCCGGCCGATCAGTGCTGCCACGTGATCTTCGTCGAACAGGTCCTCGAAGTACTTCAGTGTCAATCGAATTCGGTCGTTCGCGACGATGAGCAACGTCAGCGGGTAGTGCGTGCTGTCGTTCGACTCCACACCGGACACGGCCATGCCGTCGATGTTCGACGCCTGGGCCGCGAGCCCTTCTTCGTCGACGGGGTAGGACTCGAACACGGTCAGTGTGTCGAAGAGGGCACCGACACCGGCTGCGCGCTGGATGTCGGTGAGCCCGAGGTAGTGGTGATCGAGCAGATCGGCTTGCTCGGCCTGGAGCCTCGTGAGCGCCGACTCGACGGACTCGGCTGCGTTCAGGCGAACACGGATCGGGAGTGTGTTGATGAACAGGCCGACCATCGACTCGACGCCGGGAAGTCCTGCAGGCCTGCCGGATACCGTCGCGCCGAAGACGACGTCGTCCCGTCCGGTCGATGCCGACAGCAGGATTCCCCACGCGGCCTGAACCAGCGTGTTCACGGTGACTCCGAGGCGGGCGCCCAAGTGCGTCAGCGACGAGGACAGCTCTGCCGACAGGACTGTCTCCACGGCACCCGACCGTGACGTGATCTCACGTCCCACGGCACCGGGAGCGAGAATCGTCGGCTCCGGAGCGTCCTCGAACGCTCGGGCCCACACGCCTTCGGACCGTGCTCGATCCTGACGTGCGATCCAGGACAGGAACGTTCGGTAGGACGACACACGCGGCAGACCGGACGCGTCGCCGTGTGCGGCGTACAGAACCAACAGGTCCCGCATCAGTAACGGCATGGACCATCCGTCGAGCAGGACGTGGTGGTTCGCGAACAGCAGCCGACTATCGTCCTCGGTGATCTTCACCAGGGTGAAACGCACGAGAGGTGCCGTGGCGGTGTCGAATCGAGCTTCCTGCTCCCCCGCACGCAGCTCCTCGTACGCACGCTCACGATCTCCCGACGGGAGTCCGGACAAGTCGTGCTCGGCCCACGGGAGTTCGACGTCGTCCTGGACCACCTGAACGGTGGAGCCGTCGGCGACCGTCACGAACGCGGTCCGCAGGTTGTCGTACCGGTCGACGAGCGACGCCGCAGCGGTACGAAGACGACCGGCATCGACGTCGCCGGTCAAGCGCAGAACCATCTGTATCGTGTACACGTCGACGGACGACTCCGCGAGCAGTGCGTGGAACAACAAGCCCGATTGCAGCGGCGCGAGCGACCAGATGTCACGCGTCGACGGGTAGCGCTGTTCGACGACGTCGATCTCGCGCTGACCGATACGGACCAGCGGGACGTCCGACGGTGTCAGACCGCCTGCGGTACCGTCCGCGACGTGAGCGGCCAGAGCGGTCAGCGCGCCCACCCAGAGGTCGGCCAGTTCCCGAACGTCGTCTGCATCGATGGCACCGACGGGGAATGCGAACGTCGCAGCGAGCGCCGAATCGTCCCCGGCTCCGCGGACGATCGCATTGATGTCGACGGTCTTGTTCGCCGCCATGTCGGCGTCACCGCTGATGGTCAGATCGTCGAAATCGGTTGCGGGCAGCCACCCTTCGATTCCTTCCGGAACCTCACCGGTGCTACCACGACCGAGGTAGTTGAAACTGATCTGACCGGTCGACAGCGAGCCGAGCTCGTTCGCGGTGTCCTCGTTGAGGTACCGCAACAGCCCGTATCCCATGCCCTTGTCCGGAATGCCGAGCAATTGTTCCTTGACCAGCTTGACCGCGGCACCGATGGAGGGGCCACCGTCGAGTGCGTCGGCGAGGTCGACTCCGGTGAGGTCGAGACGGACCGGGTACATGCTGGTGAACCATCCGACGGTGCGCGAGAGATCCGCACCTGGAATCAGTTCTTCTTCGCGGCCGTGCCCTTCGAGTTGAACCAATGTCGCAGGCGCATCCACTCCGCGACGCGCACGGAACTCTCGTACGGCAAGGGCAAGACCGGCCAACAGCCCGTCCGACACTCCACCGTGGAAGGCATCGGGCACTGCGGTCAGCAGGGCGCGAGTCACGCTCGGCGACAACTCGATCGCACAACGTTCCACCGTCGACGTGACGTCACGGGCGGGGTCGAACGGGCGCGTACCGAGGACCGGGTCCGGAGTTCCCGCGACGCTGCGCCACAGATCCATCTCCGAGAGACGACGAGGCGAACGCGCTTCGTCCGCGAGGGCGTGCGCCCAGCGACGCTCCGACGTGCCGACCTCGGGCAGAGCGGGGACTGCACCCGCCGCCGTCTGCGCCCAGGCGGAGACGAAGTCCGGAACAAGGATTCGCCAGGACACGCCGTCGACGACGAGGTGGTGTGCCACGACGACGAGACGGCCGCTCCTCGACGAACCGAAATCGACCCAGACGAAGCGGAGCATGTCGCCTGCGAACGGGTCGAGATGCGACATCGAATCGTCGACGGCCGCTGCGGTACGAGCCAGAACCTCGTCGAGGTCGAGCTCTGCGCCCACTTCGATGCGGTCGACGAGACGATCGATCGACACCGAACCGGGTGCGGAAGTCTCGAGACCCCACCCCTGGGACTCGTTCACCAGGCGCGCCCGGAGTCCGTCGTGGCGGTCCACCACGGCGAGGATGGTCGACACGATTCCCTGACGGTCGATACCGACGGGCAACTCGAGGGTCACCGACTGCACGAAGCGATCGAACGACCCACCCCGATCGGTCATCGACCGAGCGAACGGAAGCAGTGGTGCCCAACCGATTCCGCCACCGTCGAGCTCACCGAGAACGACCTCGTCGACGAGGTTCTCGGCAGCGGCGGCCACCGAAGCGAGACCCGCGACGGTCTTCTGCTCGAAGACGTCGCGTGGGGTGATCACGACACCTCTCGCCCGAGAGCGTGCAACGAGCTGGATCGACACGATACTGTCGCCGCCGAGCGCGAAGAACGAGTCGTCGATGCCGACCGCGTCGAGACCGAGGACGTCCGCGAAGACCTCGCTGAGTACTCGCTCGACATCGGTTTCGGCACCGCGGAACTCGGCCGAGCTCTCGAACGTGTGCTCCGGCAGCGCTCTACGGTCGAGCTTGCCCGACGGTCCCACCGGAAGTTCGTCGAGAACGAGAACCGACACCGGAACCATGTACTCCGGAAGCGTGGTCGCCGCCGACGCGACTACAGCATCGACGTCCACCGACGCGCCTGCAGTGGGCACGACGTAGGCGACCAGCTGATCGCGTACGACCAGTACTACGGCCTGAGCCACCGAATCGGCACGCAGAAGAGCGGACTCGATTTCTCCCAGCTCGATTCGCAGACCACGAAGCTTGACCTGGAAGTCCGAGCGACCGATGTACTCGAGCTCGCCGTTCGACGTCCAGCGAACCAGGTCGCCGGTGCGGTAGAGGCGGCCACCGTGCCTGTCCGCCGGATCGGCGACGAACCTGTCGGCCGTCAGATCGGGACGCGAATGGTAACCGCGAGCGAGCTGCACACCGGCGAGATAGAGCTCCCCCACCATCCCGACCGGCACCGAGCGAAGTCGATCGTCCAGCACGTGAACTCGGGTGTTGTACACCGGACGCCCGATCGGCACCGACGCGACGTCCGCGTCGACGACGTCGTGGTAGGTCACGTCGACGGCCGCTTCGGTGGGGCCGTACAGGTTGACCAACCGAGCGGCCGGCAGAACCGACCCGATCGTCCGCGCAGTGGCCGGCGGCAACGCCTCACCGGACGCGAAGATCCATCGAAGCGCGTCGGCACCGTTCGCTGTGGGCTCCGCGGCGAACACGGCAAGCATCGACGGCACGAAGTGCGCGACCGAAACCCGCTCGCCGCGCATCAACTCCGCCAGATAGACCGGGTCGCGGTGTCCGTCCGGCCTCGCGATCACCAAACGGGCGCCGATCTGCAACGGCCAGAACAGTTCCCACACCGACACGTCGAACGTCACCGGTGTTTTCTGCACCACCACGTCATCGGCCCGTAGACCGTACTGGTCCTGCATCCAGACAAGGCGGTTCACGATGGCGGCGTGAGTGATCGTCACGCCCTTCGGCCGACCTGTCGAGCCCGAGGTGAACAGCACGTATGCCGCATTCGACGGACGCAGAACACCGATGCGGTCCGCGTCGACGAGCGGCGCATCCGAGTACTCGTCGAGCCCCAGACGGTCGATCTCGAGCACCACCGCGTCGTCCGCGCGGAACCGTTCTCGCGACGTGGTCAGAACCGTCGCCGCCGCGGAGGTGTTCAGGATGTACTCGACGCGATCGGCAGGCTGATCCGGATCGATCGGCACGTAGCCTGCACCGGTTTCCAGCACGGCGTATACGCCGACCATCAGATCGAGCGAGCGCTTGAAGGCAACCGCGACAAGCGATTCCGCGCCGACACCGCGCTCGACGAGGGCACGGGCGAGTCGATTGACCCGGCCATGGAACTCGGCGTACGTCAGCGATTCGCCATCGAACGTCAGCGCCACCGCGTCGGGCGTCCTCGCCACCTGGGCGTCGAACATCGAGACGAGCGTTGCCGACTCGTCGACATCGTGAGCGGTGTCGTTCGCGGCAGCGATCAGTGCGCGTTCGCTCGGGTCGGACAGGTCGACGTCGCCGATAGCGACCGTTCGATCCGCGGCGAAAGCCTCGAAAATGCGTTCCAGCCGGCCCATCATGGTGGCCACGGCAGCGCCGTCCAGAACATCGGTCAGGTACTTCAGCTTCAGATGCACCTGTGAATCCACCGCGATGAGCAGCGTGAGCGGGTAATGGGTCGCGTCCTCCAGCTCGACCCCGGACACCGACATGCCGTCGATGTTCTTCGCCTGTTCGGCGAGACCGGCCTCGTCGACTGGATACGACTCGAACACCGTCAGGGTGTCGAACAACGCTCCCAGATTCGCAGCTCGCTGAATCTCGTTGAGCCCCAGGTAATGATGATCGAGCAGATCGGCTTGTTCACCCTGCAGCCGCACCAGTACGGACTCGACCGATTCGTGGCCGTCGAACCGGACACGGACAGGGAGGGTATTGATGAACAGACCCACCATGGATTCGACGCCTGCCAGACCCGCCGGGCGTCCGGACACCGTGGCGCCGAACAACACGTCGTTGCTTCCTACGGACCGACCGAGGAGCAGACCCCACGCTGCCTGAACCATCGTGTTCAGCGTGACACCGAGTTGCGCTCCGACCGAGTGAAGCGCCGACGACAACGCCGGGCTCAGATCCAGAATCACCTCACCGATATCGGTGGACGCCTCTCCGGCACGCTCGGCCGACGTGAGCATCGTCGGTTGCTCGACACCTGCCAAGGCCTCGATCCACTTGTCGACCGAGACGCGTGCGTCCTGCTCCGCGACCCAGCCGAGGAACGACCGGTAGGAGCGCACGCGAGGCAGCAACGACACGTCACCTGCAAGCGCGTACAGAGCCAGGAGATCTCGCATCAACAGCGGCGTCGACCATCCGTCGAGAAGAAGGTGGTGACTCGACACGAGGAACCGTACGTCGGTGGCCGACACGGTCACGAACGTGAACCGCATCAGCGGAGCCGACGTCAGATCGAACGGCTCGATCTTGTCGGCCGCACGGAGCTCGTCGAAGGCCGCCTCGCGCTCCGATTCCGGCAGCGACGTCAGGTCGACGTCCCTCCACGGCACGTCGACTCGATCCAGCACCAACTGAACCGACGTACCGTCCACATTCTGTACGAATGCCGTCCGTAGGTTCTCGTACCGGTCGAGCAGCGCCTGAGCAGCACCGTGAAGACGCTCACGCTCGACGTTTCCGCTCAGCCGTAGCACGACCCGCATCGTGTAGACGTCGACCGACCCAGCCCGTGCGTCGGTCGACTGGGCGATCAACGCATGGAACAGCAGGCCAGACTGCAACGGGGCGAGCGACCAGATGTCCGCCGCCGCAGGGTACGTCGCCTCCCATCGATCGATGTCGGCCTGCGACACGGACACGAGCGGAACGTCCGACGGAGTCAGTCCCCCTGCGTTGTCTCCTGCCACGTGTTCGGTCAGCGCGGTCAGCGCACGATCCCACAGCTCGACCAGTTCGGACACCTGGGTGCGGGTGAGCATCCCTGTCGCGAACGTGAAACTTGCGGTCAGACGGGGTCCGTCGACAGTGTCGACAACGGCAGAGTTGATGTCCACCGCGGCATTGGCCGGCATGTCCGGATCACCCGGTGCACCGACGTCCGCCAACACCGCGGACGGGAGCCAGGCGCCGCCGGTCAGTTCCGCCGAGATGCCCTCGGTGGACACGCGTCCCAGGTAGTTGAAGCTGACCTGCGGAGTGCTCGCGCTGGACTGCAGAACCTTGGCCGTCTCACCGTTCAAGTAGCGGAGCAGACCGTAGCCCATTCCCTTGTCCGGCACAGCGAGGAGCTGTTCCTTCACGGCCTTGACCGCGTCGCCGACCGCTGTGCCACCGGCCAGAGCGTCGTCGACGTCGATCCCGTTCAAATCGAGCCGGACCGGGAACGCACTGGTGAACCATCCGACGGTGCGGGAGAGGTCCGCACCCGGCACGATGTCTTCCTCGCGACCGTGGCCCTCGAGCTTGACCAGGCTCTCGGAGGTCACAGCGCCGGTTCGGGAACGCCATTCGCCGAGAGCCAACGCCAGGGTGGCCAGAAGTCCGTCGTTGACACCACCGTTGAACGCGCTCGGTACTCGGGTGAGCACGGCGTCGGTGACCGCCGCGGACAGTTCGATGTCGACGCGGTCGGTCGACGACAGCGTGTCGACTCGCGCGTCGAACGCGCGAGAACCGATTCGCGGATCGGTACCTGTCAGAACGTCTGTCCACCAACCGATTTCAGCTTCACGCTCGCTGTCGTGAGCGGCGTCGACCAAACCGTGGGCCCACCGACGCATCGACGTACCGACGGCAGGAAGTGTGATCGGCTGCTCGGCCGCTCCCTGCCCCCATGCCACGGCGAGGTCGGGCAGCAGGATTCGCCACGACACGCCGTCGACCACGAAGTGGTGTGCAACCAGGAGGAGGATGCCTGCCCGCGCAGGCCCGTCACCGACGAAGTCGAACCAGACGACTTCCAACATCCGACCACGCTCGGGATCGAGGCGGTCCTTTGCCTCGTCGAGTGCGGACTCGGCACGCGCGCGAACCTCTGCGTCGTCGAGCCCGGAGTCGAGCTCGACGCGAACCAGCAGATCCTCGACGTCGACGGTGCCGTGATCCCGGACGTAGAACGTCCACTCGCCGCCTTCGGCACGCTCGACGACGGACCGAAGCACGTCGTGGTGATCGACGACCGCGCCGATGGTCCTGCTCAGCAGCCCGTGGTCGATGCCGGTGGGCAGCGTAACCGCCACCGACTGCGCGAACCTCGCGAATCCACCCGGACCTTCGAGGATGGATTTCATGATCGGCGTCAGTGCCAGCGGACCCAGTCCGCCGCCGGGCAGCTCTTCCACCACCGGGACGTCCGTGGTCTCGCTCATCACGGTGGCGACCTCGGCAAGCGCGGCAACGGACTTGCGCTCGAACACGTCCCGAGGGGTGAACGAGATACCCCGTGCGCGCGCCCGCGAGACCAGTTGAATCGACACGATGCTGTCGCCGCCGAGAGCGAAGAACGACTCGTCGACGCTCACACGCTCCATGTTCAGAACATCGGCGAAGACTTCGGCGATGATCGTCTCTATTTCTCCGGTCGCACCGCGGAATTCCTGTTCGGCGAACACCGGTTCCGGTAGCGCCGCACGGTCCAGCTTGCCCACCGGGGTCAACGGAACACTGTCGAGGACGATGATCGACGCCGGGACCATGTGCGCAGGAAGAGTTTTCGCCACGAACTCGGTGAGACCCTCGACGTCCACTGTCGCCCCACGCGCCGGGAGCACATAGGCAACCAGACCGGTTGCGCCGCTGGGAAGTTCACGTCCGAGCGTGGCCGCGAAGGACACGCTGTCGTGTTCGGTCAGTGCTGCGTCGACCTCGCCGAGTTCGACACGGAATCCGCGGACCTTGATCTGGAAGTCCGATCGCCCGACGAACTCGATGGTCACGGCGTTCGGGTCGGCGATCACGGCGTCCGATCCGAAGGTCCAACGGACGACGTCGCCGGTGCGGTACATGCGCGCACCGGGAGCACCGTACGGATTGGCGACGAAACGCGACGACGTCAGATCCTCGCGCTCGTGATAGCCCCGGGCGAGAGCGCCGCCCGCGAGATAGAGCTCACCTGCGGCACCGACGGGAACCGGGTGCAGACGCGCGTCGAGAACGAGCGCCGACATTCCGTGGATCGGTCGGCCCACGGTGATGGGCATGCCCGGCCGAAGCTCGGCGAACGTGGAGATGATCGTTGTCTCGGTCGGACCGTACCCGTTGAAGTACGTACGGCCCGGCGCCCACCGAGCGAGGAGATCGGGGGTGGTGACGTCGCCGCCGACGGAGACGACCCGGAGACTGTCGATCCCCGCGGCGTCCACTGTTCCGAGCACGGCGGGGGTGATGATCGTGTGGGTCACCTGCTCGGTCACGAGCAACTCCGCGAGGTCCTCGCCGCCGATGATGGTCGACGGCACGACGACGAGGGTCGCGCCTTCGGAGAACGCGGCCATCCATTCGAGAACCGACGGGTCGAAGCTTGGCGAACAGATGTGCAGGAACTTGGATGTTCGGTCCAGGTGATACAGGTCGGTCGCCGCGTCGAGCACGCCGCCCAGACCACTGTGCGTGACGACGACGCCCTTGGGGAGTCCCGTCGAGCCGGAGGTGTAGATCACGTACGCGGCGTGATCGATGGACAGCGGCGACGTGCGATCCGCGTCGGTGATCGGAGTGTCGGACTGCCGAGAGACCGCCGCTGCGAAATCGGCGCCGTCGGTCACGAGCCACTCGATCGCCGAAGGCAGTTCCTCGACGTGGTCGCTCGACGTCAGGCCGAACAGTGCGCCCGAGTCGCCGACCATGTGCTCGATGCGTCCGGACGGGTAGTTGGGATCGACCGGAAGGTGTGCAGCGCCTGACTTGGCCACCGCCCAGACCGCGGCGACCATGTCGTACGAGCGCGGGAAGGCGAGTGCGACGATGCGATCCGGGCCGGCGCCACGTTCGATCAACGCGCGCGCGACACGCGTGGACGTCTCGTCGAGTTCTCGATAGGTGATGGAGCGGCCGTCCGCGCGCACTGCCACACCGTCGGGATCGATGTCGACACCGCGCTGGAAGATCTCCGGCAGAGTACCGCCGTGCGTCACCTCGTCGCCGTGGACGTGAGTCAGCCACTGGTACTCGTCGTTCTCGAGAATGGTGAGGTCACCGACCGGACGATCGGGTCGCGCGACGACACCTTCGAGAATTCGAACGAACCGGCGAGCGAACACCTCGACCGTCGAGCGGTCGAACAGAGCTGTCGCATAGGTGAATTCGGCGGAGATACCGGTCTGCGCACCCGATTGATCGGTGTGCTCGGACAACAACAACGACAGATCGAACTTGGCGACGTCGATGTCGAAATCGACCGCGCTGACCTTGAGCCCCGGCAGTTCGAAGCTGGTCTGCGGCAGATTCTGGAACGACAACGCGACCTGGAACAGCGGGTGGCGTACTGTGGAGCGTTCCGGATTCAGGATCTCCACGAGTCGCTCGAACGGCACGTCGGCATTTCCGAATGCCTTGAGGTCGCCCTCGCGAGTCGCCTCGAGGAGGTTCTCGAACGAACGACTCGGTTCCACGTCGGAGCGCAGAACGAGCGTGTTGACGAACATGCCGATCACGTCGTCGAGTTCCGCTTCACCACGCCCGGCGATCGGCGTGCCGATTGCGATGTCCGACGTTCCGGACAAGCGGGCCAACAGAACTGCAAGCGCCGAGTGAACGACCATGAACAGTGTCGTGCCGGTACGGCGAGCCAGTTCGACGAGGTCTCGGTGCAATTCCGGTTCGATACGGAAACTGCTGGTGCCACCGACGAAGGACTGTACGCCGGGACGCGGACGATCGAACGGCAGAACGAGTTCCTCGGGCAGACCCGCGAGCGTCGACTTCCAGAAATCCGCCTGCGTCGAGATCAACGACCGAGGGTCGGATTCGTCTCCGAGTGCTTCACGCTGCCACAGAGTGAAGTCCGCGTACTGGACCGCGAGCGGAGCCCACCCAGGCTCCTCGCCCACCGTTCTGGCGGCGTAGGCGATCATCACGTCGCGCGTCAACGGGCCCATCGACCAACCGTCGGCGCTGATGTGGTGCGCGACGAACACGAGCACGTGCTCGGTGTCGGTCACAGCGAACAGCTCGGCGTGGAGCGGTACTTCCCGCGTCACGTCGAACCCTGTCGAGACCACCGACGCGATTCGTCCCGGAAGGTCGTCCTCGGCAACGGTGACCGGCACCAACACGGGAACAGCCGACGACGTCGGCAGAATGACCTGTGAGGCGACTCCGTCGGTCTCCGGATAGACCGTGCGCAGCGCTTCGTGACGCTCGAGCACGTCGGCGATGGCGGCCTGGAGCGCCGACACGTCGAGGCTTCCCGAGAGCCGGATTGCCACCGGGAGGTTGTTCACAGCGGACTCGGTGTCGAAGCGGTTGAGGAACCACATCCGCTGCTGCGCGAGCGACAGCGGAATGTGATCCGGACGTGGGCCTGCGACGAGTGCGACGCGACCACCACCGACGTGCGATTCCGCACGGGCAGCGAGACTTTCGACGGTCGAGGCCTCGAACAGCGTCCGTACGGGCACGCGGGCTCCGAGAGCAGCACCGACTCTCGACACGACCTGCGTCGCGACGAGCGAGTTTCCGCCCAACTCGAAGAAGTCGTCGTCGAGACCCACGCGCGGCACACCGAGGACCTCGGCGAACACACCGGCCACGATTTCCTCGACCGGTGTGCGGGGCGCACGGAACACTCGCGCTTCGAACACCGGATCGGGCAGAGCCCGGCGATCGAGCTTGCCGGACGCGTTCAACGGGAGAGCATCGAGCACGACGAAGGTGGACGGCACCATGTAGGTCGGCAGCACCGTGGAGACGGCGGATTGCAATGCCCCGGTGTCCACCGTTGCACCCGGGACGGGAACGACGTAAGCGACGAGCTGATCGGAACGAACCAGAACGACCGTCTGAGCCACCAACTCGTGTCCGAGCAACGCGGATTCGATCTCGCCGAGCTCGATGCGAAGACCGCGCAGCTTGACCTGGAAGTCCGTGCGTCCGAGGTAGTCGAGTTCCCCGGCAGCAGACCATCGAACGAGGTCGCCGGTGCGGTACATCCGAGTGCCGTCGCCGAAAGTCGAGGCAACGAAGCGATCTGCCGACAGGTCGGGACGACCGAAGTAACCGCGTGCAACCTGTGCGCCCGTCAGATAGAGCTCTCCCGCGACGCCGATCGGAACCGGACGCAACCGAGAATCGAGCACGAGCACCCGTGCGTTCCAGACCGGCGACCCCATGGGCGCCGAGGCGCCGGGGACGGACACGCCCGGAGTCCCTGCCACGGCACGCGCGGTCGCGTGAACCGCGAACTCGGTCGGACCGTACAGATTGTGGATCCGTGCGGAAGGAAGCGCCGACGCAGCGGATCGGACCACCGATGTCGGAAGAGCCTCACCTGCAACCAGAACCGTCCGCAGTGAAGGACATCCGTCGGGACCGACGGCCGAGACGAATGCGGACAGGACGGACGGCACGAACGACGTCGCGGTGACGCCCTCCGACTCGATGACGGACACCAGATACGCCGGGTCGCGATGACCGTCCGGCTCGGCGACGATCAGACGGCCACCGGCAGCGAGCGATCCGAACAGTTCCCACACCGACACGTCGAACGTGAACGGAGTTTTCTGCAGAACAACGTCTTCGGTGCTCAGACCGTACTCGGCAACCAGCCACGAGATCTGGTTCACCACGGCGGAGTGCGAGACAGCGACGCCCTTGGGCTTACCCGTGGATCCGGACGTGAAGATCACGTAGGCGACGTTGTCCGCGCGGAGCGGCGCGAGGCGATCCGCATCGGTGATCGTCGCCGCCGAGTGAGTGCTCGTGTCGAGCGAGTCGACCACGACGATCGGTACGTCGACTCGGATGTCCAGGTCGTCGTGTGAGGTCGTCAACACGGCGATCGGCGATGCGACCTCGAGAATGTACCCGTTGCGCTCGGCCGGCTGGTCCGGGTCGACCGGGACGTAGCCCGCTCCCGATCGCAGTACTGCATAGAGAGCGACGATCATCGACAACGATCGACGCATCGCAACGGCGACCGACTCGTCCGGTCGCGCGCCACGGGCGACGAGTTCGCGTGCGAGGCGATTGACACGTGCGTCGAGGTCTGCGTAGGTGACGCCCTGCCCGTCGAACACGACGGCAACCGAATCGGGGCGTGCGGCCACCTGCGCGTCGAAGGCATCGAGAAGTGTTGCGTCGACGCCGAGTTCGTGCTCGGTGTTGTTCCAGGATTTCAGAATCAACCCACGCTCGACGGCGTCGTACAACTCTATGTCACCAACGGGAACGGAACTGTCTGAGATGACGGCGCCGAGCACGTGCAGGAAGCGGTCTGCGAACGCCTGAATCGTCGATTCGTCGAACAGATCTGTCGCGTAGGTGAATTCGGCCGCGAGACCGTCCGCGTCGCCATCCGATGTCAGTCGCTCGGTGAGGGTCAGCTGCAGATCGAACTTCGCGACGGCGACATCCAGATCGAGGCTGTCGATGCTCAGAGCGGGGAGGTCGAGATGAGTCGGCCCGAGGTTCTCGAACGACAGCATCACCTGGAACAGAGGGTGCCGTGCCGTCGACCTCGACGGGTTCAACACCTCGACGAGGCGCTCGAACGGAATGTCCGAGTGCGCGAATGCCCCGAGCGCAGCTTCGCGTGCGTGAGCCAGCAGGTCGTTGAAGCTCTCGTGGCCGTCGACGTCGGTCCGCAACACGAGGGTGTTGACGAACATGCCCACGACGTCGTCGAGAGCCTGCTCGCCGCGCCCCGCCACCGGAGTTCCGACGACTATGTCCTCGGTTCCCGACAGGCGTGCCAGGAGCACCGCCAGCGCTGCGTGGACCACCATGAACAGCGACGCATTGCGCTCTCTACCGAGATCGAGAAGCCCCGCATGGATTCGCGGCTCGATCTCGAATTCCACCGTCCCACCGCCGAACGACTGACGCGCGGGGCGCGGACGATCCGTCGGGAGGTCCAGTTGATCAGGGAGCCCGTCGAGCGTCGACTTCCAATACGCGACCTGCTGGGAGATCAGCGAGGACGCGTCGTCCTCCGATCCGAGGACCGCGCGCTGCCACAGGGTGTAATCGGCATACTGGACCGGAAGCGGAACCCATGCCGGCGACTCCCATTCCGTCCGTGCGGCGTACGCGATCATCACGTCGCGCGCGAGCGGACCGAGCGACCAACCGTCGGCCGAGATGTGGTGGACGACGATCGTCAGAACGTGCTCGGTCGGGGTGATCTCGAACAGCTGCGCGCGCACCGGAACGTCCGCGGTGACGTCGAAACCCGTGGCGGCCAAGTGCGCGATGGATCGTTGTAGATCAGTCGCAGTGGTCGATACCGGCATCAGGTTGGGAACGATCTGTGCCGCGTCCTGAACAACCTGATGCGGACCGTCCGCCGAGTTGGGGAACACCGTCCGCAGCGATTCGTGGCGGTCGATCACGTCCATGATCGCGACCTGCAACGCCGGCACGTCGAGAGCTCCGGACAGACGGAGCGCGATGGGCAGGTTGTAGGTGGCCGACTCGGTGTCGAAACGGTTGAGGAACCACATACGCTGCTGCGCCAGCGACAGCGGAATACGTTCCGGCCGAACACCTCTGGAGAGCTCGATGCGAGCGCCTCGTCCAGCTTCCTGCTCGACCCTGATCGCCAGCTGGGCTACCGTCGGTGACTCGAAGATCGCCCTGACCGGCACCTGCGCGTCGAGCGCAGCACCCAGCCTGGCGACGACCTGAGTCGCGACCAGCGAGTTTCCACCGAGTTCGAAGAAGTCGTCGTCGAGGCCGACGACGGGTGCCCCGAGGACGTCGCTGAACACCGTTGCCACGGTCTCTTCGATCGGTGTCGTGGGGGCGCGGAACTTTCGAAAACTGATTCCCAACTCCGGCTCGGGGAGTGCCCGGCGGTCGAGCTTTCCGATCGGTGTCAACGGGACCTCGTCGAGCACGACGATCGCCGACGGCACCATGTAGTTCGGCAGCAGCCGCGACACGTATCTCGCCAACTCGTCACTGTCGATGCCGGACGAACCGTGCACGTAGGACACCAGTGCCGTCTGCCCCGACGCGGTTTCCCGGCCCAGGGTGGCAGCGAACGTCACCGCGGGGAAACTCTCGAGCGCCGCGTCGATCTCGCCCAGTTCGATGCGGAACCCTCGGACCTTGACCTGGAAATCGGATCGTCCGACGTACTCGATGTCGAAGTCGTTGGTCCACCGCACGACGTCGCCAGTCCGGTACATACGCGTACCCGACCCACCGAAGGGATCGGCGACGAATCGTTCCGAGGACAGTCCCGGACGACGGTAGTACCCACGCGCCACGGCTTCGCCCGATAGATAGAGCTCACCTGCGACACCCACGGGGACGGGGTTCAACCGGGTGTCGAGGATCAGTGCCCCGACTCCGGGTACGGGGCCACCGACGGTGATTCGCTCACCGACGAAGAGCTCACCGCGCGTCGAGACGATGGTCGTCTCGGTAGGACCATAGGCATTGAAGTACCGGCGTCCCCTGGCCCAGCGGCCGACCAGATCTGCAGCCGACGCCTCGCCGCCGACGGACAGCAGTTCGAGATCGTCGAGGCCGGCGGAATCCATCGAGCCGAGTACGGCAGGTGTGATGACGGCGTGCGTGACGGACTCGTGGGCGAAGAGCGTGTGGAGCTCGGGGCCGCCGATGATCGTCGGCGGCACCACGACCAGTGTCGCACCGGCGGAAGCAGCAAGTGCCCATTCCAGGACAGACGGGTCGAAAGACGGTGAGATCACGTGCAGGAAGCGCGATTCAGGCGTGACACGGTACAGCTCACGCGAGGAATCGATCAGTCCGGACAGGCCACGATGAGTGACACTCACACCCTTGGGCAGGCCTGTCGAACCGGAGGTGTAGATGACGTAGGCGACGGAGTCGAGAGTCACCGAGGACAGGCGGTCCGCGTCGGAAAGCGCTGCGCCCGAACGGCCTTCGACGGACGACTCGAACTCCTGCGCGTCGATCGGCCACCATTCGCACGTAGCGGGCAGGGCGTCGACTCGCGCCGAGGTGGTGATGCCGACAACCGCACCCGAGTCCGACAACATGTGGCGCACCCGATCCACGGGGTACTCGGGGTCCACCGGCACCCATGCTGCGCCGGTTTTCGCGACTGCCCAGATGGACAGAACCATCTCGAGCGATCGCGGAAACGCAAGAGCGACCACGGTTTCCGGGCCGATTCCACGCTCGATCAAGTACCGCGCGTAGCGGTTGGTGAGTACGTCGAGCTCGCTGTAGGTCAGATCCGCTCCGGATGCGCGTACAGCCGCGCCGTCGGGGTTGGCCGCAACACCGGCGTCGAGGAACTCGTGCAACAGTCGCTGCGAGTCGACGGTGCCACCGTGCACCGACGTCAGCGTCGAGGCTTCGTCGGCCGCGAGAATGTCGATCGCACCCACCGGAATCGACGGATCGGCCACGATGGCGTCCAGGATCCGCACGAACCGTTTCGAGAAACTCTCGATCGTGGCCTCGTCGAACAGATCTGTGGCGTACTCGAAGACTGCTTCGATCCGGCCAGGGCGTCCGTTCTCGTCCTGATGCTCGGTCAACCACAACTGCAGGTCGAACTTCGCGATGGGAACGTCGAGTTCCTCCGCGGCCACCTCGAGGCCCGCGAAGCTGAGCTCACGCTGGCGGGCGGACTCGAGTGACAGAGCGACCTGGAACAGCGGGTGTCGTGCGGTCGAACGCGCCGGATTGAGTACTTCGACGAGCCGTTCGAACGGGATGTCGGCGTGCGCGAACGCCGACAAGTTGGTGTTCCTGACCTGATCCAGCAGGACGTCGAACGACGAGTGCGGGTCGACCCGCGCGCGGAGCACGAGGGTGTTGACGAACATGCCGATGATGTCGTCGAGCTTCTGGTCTGCTCGACCGGCAATCGGCGCGCCGATGGAGATGTCCGTCGTTCCGCTCAAGCGCGACAGCAGAACTGCGTACGCAGCCTGAACCACCATGAACAGCGACGCCTGATGCGAGCGAGCCACGGAGCTCAAACCACGATGCACATCCGGTTCGATCACGAAGCGGCTCTTGGCGCCCCCGTTGGTCGCAACGGCCGGGCGAGGTCGGTCCGAAGGGAGGTCGAGCTGATCGGGGAGTTCGTCGAGTGTGCGCAACCAGAACGCGATCTGCCGTGCCGACAGCGAGTTCTCGTCGGATTCGGCGCCCAGGACCCGGCGCTGCCAGAGTGCATAGTCGGCGTACTGGACTTGAAGCGGCGTCCAGCTCGGCGACCGCCCGTCGGTACGCGCTTCGTAGGCGACCATGATGTCACGTGCGAGGGGCCCGAACGACGAACCGTCGGCCGCGATGTGGTGCAGCACCATCGCCAACACGTAGTCGGTGTCGGACAGCTTGAACAGCTCGATTCGGAACGGAGCCTGAACGGAGACGTCGAATCCACCCCGCGCGAGATCGATCAGACTGTCCACGAGCTGGGCCTCGTCGACGTCCGTCACGTTCAATCCGTCGAACACGTCCTGTGCCCGCAGAACGACCTGTCGTGGAGCGTCGTCGATCTGAGGGTAGACCGTACGCAACGTCTCGTGGCGCTCGACGACGTCTTCGAATGCGCGCTCCACGGCCGATCTGTCGACGTCGCCGCGAAGTCGCACCATGAACGGAAGGTTGTACGCAGCGGTATCCGGATCGAACCTGTTCAGGAACCACATGCGCTGCTGAGCCAATGACAGCGGCACCACATCCGGCCTGGGCCCTGCCACGAGCTCGGGCCCCACCGAGCCCTGCGCGAGAGCGCTCGTCGCACGCGCTGCCAGAGCACCGACCGAGGGCGCCTCGAACAGTTCACGTACGCCCAGGCGCACACCGAGTGCAGCCCCGACGCGGGTCACGAGTTGCGTTGCAACCAAGGAGTTTCCGCCGAGCTCGAAGAAGTCCTCGTCGAGTCCGACACGGGTCGCGCCGAGTACGTCCTCGAACACGCTCGCGACGACCTGCTCCGCGTGGGTCTGGGGCGCGCGGTATTCACGCGCACTGCTGAAGACGGGCTCCGGCAATGCCTTTCGGTCGAGCTTGCCGCTCGTGTTCAGCGGGAACGCATCCAACACCATGACGGATGCAGGCACCATGTACGACGGTAGCGACCGGCCCGCTCGCTCCACCACGGCCGCGACGTCGATCGACTCGCGGGATGATGGAACGACGTACGCGACGATCTGTTCACCAGTAGCCGTCTCCACCACGAGAACCACGGTCTGCGAGATCGTCTCGTCGGCCAGTAGCACCGTCTCGATCTCACCGAGTTCGATTCTCTGGCCGCGGAACTTGACCTGGAAATCGGTTCGTCCGATGTAGTCCAGATTGCCGTCGGCGCGCCACTTCACGAGGTCGCCCGTGCGATACATGCGGTCCCCGCCCGCACCGAAGGGGCTCGCGACGAAGCGATCCGAACTCAGGTCGGGGCGACCGACGTAACCACGTGCGAGTTGGACGCCCGCGAGGTAGAGCTCGCCGGCTTCTCCGATCGGCGACGGCCTGAGCCTGCCGTCGAGCACGAACGCACGGGTGTTCCATTCCGGGACACCGATCGGGACGGTTCTGACGTCCTGAATCCCGCTCTCGTAGTAGGTAACCGACACCGCGGCCTCGGTCGGGCCGTACAGATTGTGCAGACCCGCCCCGCACAGTTCGCGGAATGCTGCCGCGGTCTCGGCAGGGAGCGCTTCGCCGATGACGAAGACGTGGCGGAGCGAATCACAGGTTCCGACAGGGGCATTGGCGACGAACACTGTCAGCATCGACGGCACGAAGTCCGTGACCGTCACGCCGTGTTCGGCAATCCTGTCCGCGACGTAGATCGAGTCTCGATGCCCGTCAGGGGTCGCCAGCACCATCGTTGCACCCACCTGCAGCGGCAGGAAGAAGCCCCACAAGGACACGTCGAACGTCGTCGCCGTTTTCTGCAGGTAGACATCGGAGGCGTCGAGGCCGTATTCCGCGCGCATCCACTGCAACTGGTTGTCGATTGCCGCGTGCGACACGGCAACACCCTTGGGGCGCCCCGTCGAACCGGACGTGTAGATGACGTAGGCCGTGTTGTCCAGGCGCAACGGAGCGACGCGATCTCGGTCCTCGACGCGCGTGCAGTCCATCGAGTCGACATCGAGGAGGTCGATCTCCACCGCCTCGACACCGTCGGGCAGGTCGACCTCGTCGCGGGCCACGGTGAGGACGCACAGCGGATCGGCGGACTCCAGGATGTACCTGGTGCGCTCGGCGGGATGGTCGGGATCGATGGGAACCCATCCGCCGCCGGCCTCGACGATGGCGTACATCCCGACGATCAGATCGAGTGACCGCCTGATCGACAGACCCACCAGCGCTTCCGGCCCGACCCCCTTGCTCACGAGAAGTCGCGCGAGACCGCTGACGCGGGAGGCCAGTTCACCGTAGCTGAGCGTTGTTCCCTCGTAGACCAAGGCCGTTGCGGAAGGATCGAGGTCCACGCGTGCGTGGAAATCCGACAGCAACGTCCGCTGGGAAACCTCGTGGTCGGTCTCGTTGAAACCACCGACGACAAGCTCCTGCTCGGTCGTGGTGAGCAACTCCAGATCCCACACACGGTCGGTGGGTGCCGCGGCGACGAATCGATCGAGGAATTCCACGAAACGAGCGTGGTTACGTTCGGATTCCGTTGCCGAGTACACGTTGGGGTTCGACTCGAAGTCGATGTGGGTCTGCTTTCCACCCACGCTCTGATACAGGTTCAGACCGAAATCCTCGATGAGACCCGTCGACAGAACGTTCAGTGTCCCGACCATGGACCCGAGACGTACCTCGCTGAAGAACAGCATGATGTTGACCCAAGGGCCGAAGAAGGACGCCTGCCCGGTGGTGCTGCCCGCATCGCGTCGGATGTCCTCGTGGCGGTAACGCTGATGCCTGAGCGCACCGGACACCTCGGTGGTGACCTTGGACAGCAGCTCCTCGATGGACATGTCCGTCGTCACCGTCAGACGCAACGGCACCACGTTGGACACCATGCCACCGGACCTACGCAGGACTGCCGTCGTGCGAGCGGTCACCGGCAAACTGAGGACGACATCCTGCGTGCCGGTCATCTGAGCCAGGTAGCTCGCGAACGCAGCGATGACCACCGTCGCAGTCGTGGTGTCGGCAGACTCGACCAGTGCAGCGAGGTCCGCGGTCGTCCCCGCGGACAACGATCGACTGTCGATCTGACTGACAGGTGCGGGGGCGGCAGTACGGCCACCGAGGCTCGTGGGGGCCTCGATACCCGCGACCCGATCGGCCCAGTACGTCTTGTCGTTCTCGAACCGGCTCGACTCACGGTACGCAACCTCGGCCTCGTACACCTTGCTGAGATCGGAGGCCTTGCTCGGCGGTGGCTCGTGCCCCTCCACGGATGCCGTGTACAGCTCGGCAGCACGATTCATGAACGTGACCGCGCCGAAGCCGTCGAGCACGACGTGGTGGACTCGGTTGAACCAGAAGTACCTGTCGTCCTCGAGGTGCAGAACGGTTGCCGCGATCAGTCGATCCCGGAGAATGTCGATGGGCGCGCTGTAATCTGCGCGCATCCAGTCCTGAGCTGCACTGACCGGGTCCGGTTCACCCCGCAGATCGATGTAGCCGAGTGGATCCTCGAGCGTGGAGTCGACGAACTGGCGTGGCTCGGAATCGACCTCCACGATGCGGACGAAACCGGACTGCAGCTCCAACGCCGCGCGAGACTGCGCTGTGCGCAGTGCATCCAGATCGAGATCCCCGCGCAGCTCGACGTACTGAGCGATGTTGGCGGGCACCGACGGATCCACGTGCTGGGCGAACCACATGCCCAGCTGTGCGGGAGAAAGCGGGAAAGACGAGTCCGGCACTTCCTGATGCGCCTGTGCTCCTCCGACTGATTCGTCCCAACCTAGCGGGTCCAATCGAATCCTCTCTTTCCCACAATCACACGCCTTCGGTCCGCGTCGACAGCTCCGACACTTCCGAACACCGAACTCACAAATCTAATTGGTATCTGCAACGAGAACTAATCGACGCCCCAACAGTCGCCGATGTTACTCATGGGTACATCTGCGCACATGGGATCAGCCGTTACACGGCCATCTGACTCGGTCCCATCACGTGGGATATCGATTCGGACAGCGCTCCGTGGGACCCGAAACGACGAGGACCGGATCTACGTCTGCCGGCGACGTTTGCGCCTGTGCACATCACTTGTCCAATCTACAGGGCATCGCGGAGAGCGGACCGAGCCCGGCACACCAACGAATCCCCTCCACTCGCGGTCCACTCACGCAGTCGCGTTCATGGACGCGATCACTTTCGTCGGCTTGATCCTCACGACCAGCTCTCCGGGCACGCCGTTGCGTCGACCGAATTCCTCGGCACGGTCCGAGCCCATGTACCGACCACCGATGGCCGTGGCTGTCCTGAGCAGGTCGTCGGGATCCTCCGATGTCTCCGCCACACCCTGGACCTGTACGAACCCGTACGGCGGCTCCTCCAGGTCGACCGACAACACCAGCCGCGGATCCCTGGCGATCGCCTTACCCTTCGCCGTGTCCGCGCCCGTGTTGAACACGACGGCGTCGTCCTCGAGCACGAACCACACCGGCGCCACCAACGGCCGACCGTCCGACGCCACGAAGCCGAGCTTTCCGGTTCGTGTCCCCGTCAGCAGAAAATTCCTGACCTGGAGATCCGCAAGAGATGCCATGTTGGCAACGCTACCGCCGCACTCCGACACGCCTCATTCCGCAGGCTCCACTCGCGCTCTGTTGGCTCATTCCGCAGGCTCCACTCGCGCCTCCCGGCTCATTCCGCAGGCTCCACTCGCGCCTCCCGGCTCATTCCGCAGGCTCCACTCGCGCCCCCACGATTCGCCGCGCGATGGCGAGGTAGGTCTCGACCAGTTCCGACGGCGCCAGGGGCCCGTCCGGCCGGTACCAGCCGGCGACTCCGATGCACATCGTCGTGACTGCTCGCGAGGCGTCCTCGGCGTGATCGAGGCCGAAGTCTCCGGATGCGATCCCGTCGGCGACGATGGCGTCGACCATGCGCTGCTGCTCGTCGCGCCTACCGACGTAGTCGATGCGGTTCACCTCGTCGAGGCTTCGGATCTCCGTCGACCCGAGGAATGCCTGCTCACGCCGGTGCATGTGGAACAGCAGCAACGACTCGACCACGGCGTCGAACCGTTTTCGTGGCGACGGCCCGGCCTCGGTCTCTGCTGATCTCGATCTCTCCAGCAGCTCGTCCATCGCTGCTGTCATCAGTCCGACGAGCAGGGCCTGCTTGGACGGGTAGTGGTGGTACAGGCCAGGGACGGACAACCCTGCTCGTCCGGCGATTTCTCGTACGGAGGTGCCGTGATATCCCTGGTCGACGAAAGCCGACAGAGCTGCGGCCAACGGCGCGGGCAGCGTCGACGCCTCGTATCGGCGCCAGGAACCGGTGTCGTTCATGCGAAGGCACTGTCGAACGTCAGCCTGCCGCCGAGCACGGTGGCGAGAATGGGGACGGCACGGAGATCGCGGTTGCCGAGCTGTGCAGGATGCTCGGCGAGCAGCACCAGGTCCGCCTGCGACCCGAGTTCGACGGAGTGTCGCCCCCCGGACGCCGCGGCGAGCGCGACGCCCAGCGGCAGTGCTTCCGACGGCTGCCACGGTGGTCGCTCGTCGTCGGTGCGCCAGACGGCGTCGGCGACCGCGTCGAGCGGGCTGGGAGGACTGACGGGGGCGTCGGACCCGAACAGCAGCCGCGCTCCCGCCCGGTGCAGGGACAGGTAGGGGTACGCGATCGAGCTCCGTCCCGCCCACAGCTCGTCGGCCACATCCCGATCGCTCATCGCATGTTGCGGCTGAATCGACGCTGCGACGCCTGTGGCGGCGAATCGCGGGATGTCGCCGGGGCGGATCTGCTGAGCGTGCTCGACGCGGCCTCCCCCGCCGACAGTCTCGAATGCGTCCAGTGCGAGCGAGTTGGCGCGGTCCCCGATGGCGTGGATCGCCGGAGTGATGCCGCCCGCCCTGGCGCGCCTCATGACGGCCACGAGGTCCTCGGGCGTCTCGAGCAGCACCCCGCTCGACGTGCCGCCGGGATACGGGTCGTGGCAGCAGGCCGTCCTCGTGTTGAGCGAACCGTCGAACATGACCTTCAGCGGTCCGAGCGCGACACCGTCGGCGACGATGTCGCCGGTGGCTGCGCCGCGTTCCAGTTCGTGGTCGAGCCACTCGGGCCAGACCGTGAAGTCGACGCGGACATCGGCGCGCCCCAGCGCCGACCGTCGGGTCCACACAGCTCGATTGTCCGCGTACTCGAAGTCGGTGACGGCGGTGATACCTCGTCGTGCGAGTTCTCGTGTCGCGGCGAGGGCACCGCGATCACTGTCCACGGGGTCGGCCAGCCGATCGAGAGCGCCGAGGCCCTCCATGCAGTCGTGATCTCGAAGCACACCCGTCGGATGATCGATCCCGAGGTCGTCCAGGAGCGCAGGGCTGAGCCACAGAGTGTGCAGATCCATGCTCGTGATCGCCGCTCGACGGCCGGGCAACGCGTTCTGCAGGATGTCCTTGTGCGGGGCGTCCGGCCACAAGGCGTCGCGGAATCCCTGCGCTCGGAGAATCCCCGAACCGTGCCGCTCGTTCGAGCGAGCCAGGATGTCCGCGAGATCCGCAGCGGAATCGGCACCGGAGACGTCGATGCGCGTCAGCGACGTCGCCCACTGCGTCAGATGAACGTGGTTGTCGACGAAGGACGGCAGCAGAGCCGCGCCGCGCCCGTCGAGAGTGTCGCCCTCGATCGCGCTGCCCGACGCCGTGGTTGCGCTCATGTCGGCGATCCGGCCGTCGACCGTCTGTACGTCCACCGCGCCGCCGCCTGGAGTCAGGACCACGTTCTTGATCAACACACCCGGACTCTAGAACACCGAGGGACGTGAGACCGTGATGCGGTGACGAACTCGAAGCCCGGCTACCACGCCACGATCACCGTCCGCTGGTCGGACATGGACGCTTTCGCGCACATCAATCATGCGCGGATGGTCACTTTGCTGGAGGAAGCCAGAATCGAGTGGCTGCTCAGCACGGGAGACGCGCCAGGGGAACGTCCGGAAGATCGGGCCGCGCAGGCCAACGAGTCCTTGATCAAGAGCGCGTTGATCGCGAACGTGAACATCGCGTACAAGAAGCCCCTGCGCCACTCGGACAGTCCGCTCGATGTCACGCTCTGGTTCGAGCAGGTGCGTTCGGTCGATTTCACGATCGGTTACGAGGTGCGCGCAGCGGGCGCTGCGGCGGACTCCGCTCCGGCCGTGCTGGCCAGGACACGAATGGCGATGGTCGACGTCGGATCGGAGCGCCTGCGGCGGATCAGTCCAGCGGAGAAGGAGTACCTGGCGAAGTGGACTCGTCAGCCCTGACGATTCCGACCGACATCCGTGTACCAGTCGATGAGGTCCGGGGCGTCGACGGCCGATCGGTCGAGGGAACGCGCGGCGTCTCGCCCCTGAAAGATCTTCTTCAGCGGCACTTCGAGCTTCTTGCCGGTCCGGGTGTGCGGAATACCGGGCGCAGCGATGATCACGTCCGGTACGTGCCGAGGCGATGCGTGTCGACGAATCGAGTCCTTGATCTTGTCCTGCAACACATCGCTCAGCTCCTCGCCGTCCGCCAGCACGACGAACAGCGGCATCCAGTAACCACCGTCCTCGGATTCGACTCCCAGGACCAGAGCTTCGACGATTTCCGGCAGGGATTCCACGGCCTGGTAGATGTCGGCGCTGCCCATACGAATTCCATTGCGGTTCAACGTCGAGTCGGACCGGCCGTGCACGACGACGCTCCCGTGGTCGGTGCGCGTGATCCAGTCCCCGTGCCTCCACACGCCGGGATAGGTGTCGAAGTACGCGTCTCGGTATCGCTCTCCGTCGGTGTCGTTCCAGAACCGCACCGGCATCGACGGCATCGGCTTCGTGACCACCAGTTCCCCGACCTCCCCGGTCACGGAGTGTCCGTCCTCGTCGAACGCGTCGAGCGCAACTCCGAGAAACGGCGCCGACAACTCCCCCGGCCACACCGGAACAGTGCGAACACCGCCGGCAAATGCGGACACGACATCGGTTCCACCCGAGATGGAGAAGACCGGAACCCGCTCACCGACGCTCCGCGCCAACCACTCCGACGACGACGCAGGCATGCTGGACCCGGTGATCCCGATCGCGCGAAGCGCACTCAGATCGTGATCACGAGACGGAACGGAGTCCGCTTTGATGCAGGACAGAACGTAACCAGGGCTGGTGCCGAGGAACGTCACCGACTCCGCCGCCGCGATCGACCACAACCCGTCGGGCGCGGGATAGGACGGGCTCCCGTCGCTGCACACGATGGTCGCCCCGACGAGCAAGCCGGCGACCTGGAAGTTCCACATCATCCAACTCGGGCTCGTGTACCAGAAGAAGACGTCGTCGGCACCGATATCCGATTGCAGCGCAACGGCCTTCAGATGCTCGAGCAGGACTCCCCCGTGCCCGTGGACGATCCCCTTCGGCAGACCTGTGGTGCCGGACGAGAACACCACCCACAGCGGGTGGTCGAACGGAACGGGCGTCGTGACCCACTCGTGCTCGCCTGCCGTGCACTCCTCCCACGACATCGCTCCTTCGGCGACATTGCTTCCGACCTGGACGACCGTCCGAACCGTCGGGAGGCCGTCGCGTAGTTCTGCCGCGTCGGCACTCTTGTCGTGGAACTTGCCGCCGTAGGAATACCCGTCGGCGACGACGAGGACCTTCGGGTCCAACTGCCCGAGACGATCGATCGCCGCCGACGGTGAGTAGTCCTGTCCACAGGCCGACCACACCGCCCCGATGCCGGCCGCTGCGAGGAATGCGACCACCGCCTCCGGGATGTTCGGTAGGTATCCGACGACACGGTCCCCTGGCACGACGCCCTCGCGGCGCAGAGCGTCCGCCAACGCAGCACACTGACGCGCGAGTTCGGCCCAGGAAAGCTCGGATCGGGCACCGTCCTCACCGACGTGGACGATGGCCGGACGATCGTCTCGCACGTGGCGTCTCACCTGGTCGACGTAGTTGAGCTCGGCTCCTGGAAACCACTGCGCCCCCGGCATATCGGACGAGCCGAGCACCGAGGTCGCGGGCTGGGAGGCAACGACGTCGAAGTAATCCCAGACCTGACGCCAGAACTCATCCAGATTCTGCGTCGACCATCGCCACAACGCCGTGTAATCCGGCAGCGAGACGCCGTGCCTGCGCTCCA
Source organism: Rhodococcus sp. RS1C4 (assembly GCF_002258225.1). Lineage (NCBI taxonomy): Bacteria > Bacillati > Actinomycetota > Actinomycetes > Mycobacteriales > Nocardiaceae > Rhodococcus > Rhodococcus sp. RS1C4. Next base: position 92,047 of record NZ_NOXZ01000004.1, read on the forward strand.
CCTCCCGCGTGAAGTCGGTGATGCGAGCGCTCTCGACGTCCTCCGTCGACGGTGTCCACTGCGGTTCGGTCATGCGTTCCAGTATCCCCTGAGCGTCGCTTCGCACAACGGGGATGTGCGTTCACAACGCTGATGCGTGTTGTGAAAACACCATCGACGTTGTGAGGACACCGGACGGAATGGTACGAGCGAACCAGAATTCATCCACAACCCCCTCGTTCGTCCACAATCGGACGCGAGGGGGTGGTTTCGACGCCTCATCAACTGCACGATCACCGCATGCATCCCGACGCCGATGGCTTCCTCACCCGTGCAGCAGCATCCGCCGCCGGATACAGCGACGACGAGTTCCGTCGAATGATCGCCTCCGGTGAGATCAGAAAGGTCGCCACCGGGATCTACTGTCCAGCAGATCGATTCGATGCTCTGACACCGACGGGCGTTCATCGACTCAGAGCCGTCGCCGCAGTTCGAGGAAAGCGGGGACATGCGGTGAGCCACGTCTCCGCTGCGGTGCTGCACGGCTTGACGATGTGGAACACCGACCTCGGGCGCGTGCACCTCACGGCCGATCGTGCGACAGGGGCCAGGAGGACCTCGAGCCTTCACGTGCATACGGGCCGTCTGACGCCGTCCACCACTGTCGAACTCGGGCCGGTACCGGTTACCTCCCCGGCGCGCACGATCGTCGACACCGCGCGCGTGCTCGACCTGGATCATGCAGTGGTGATCGGCGACTCGGCACTGCGCAAGTTCGCGATCACGCCGGACGAGCTCGCCGACGCCCTCGAGCGGAGTTCGAGGCTGCACAACATAGCCGCAGCGCGGCGGGCGGTTCACCGGATGAACGGACTCAGCGAAAGCGCAGGCGAATCCCTCAGTCGACTGCGGATGGAGGAGCACGGAATACCTACTCCCACTTTGCAGTACAGAGTCCCCTTGCTCGATTTCCGGGTGGACTTCTTCTGGCCGAAGTTACGAATCATCGGCGAGTTCGACGGGCTGGGCAAGTACGGCGGCGACTCCCGGAACCTAGCTCGCGAGAAGGCCAGGGAGGACGCCCTGCGTGACGAGGGCTACCAGGTCATCCGCTGGGTCTGGAGGGACCTGTGGAATTTCGCGGAGGTGTTCATGCGATTCGAACGAGCCAGGGCCCGTGCACTCATGAGCTGAATGTGCGTTCACAACCGCGCCGACTGTCCTCGGAGCACGGACACCTGTCTTCGAGATCTAGATCAGATCCAGCGACCGCTCGCGCATTTCGACTTTGCGGACCTTGCCTGTGACGGTCATGGGAAACTCGTCGACGATGTGCACGTAGCGCGGAATTTTGTAGTGCGCCAGTTTGCCCGCACAGAAGGCGTGGATCGAATCCGCGTCCAGCGGGGTTGCTCCGTCCTGCATCCGTATCCAGACCATCAGTTCCTCACCGTATTTGGCGTCGGGAACCCCGATGACCTGGGCGTCGAGGATGTCGGGGTGGGTGTACAGAAATTCCTCGATCTCTCGGGGGTAGACGTTCTCGCCACCGCGGATGACCATGTCCTTGATGCGGCCGGTGATGGAAACGTAGCCGTCGGAGTCCATGACACCGATGTCGCCGGTGTGCATCCATCCGTCGGCGTCGATGGCCTCGGCTGTTTTCTCCGGCTGGTTCCAGTAGCCCAGCATGACCGAGTATCCGCGGGTGCACAGTTCACCGGACTCCCCCTGGGCGACGGTCGATCCGTCGACGGGGTCGACGATCTGTACTTCGAGGTGCGGCCCGACGGCGCCGACGGTGGAGACGCGTTGTTCGATGGTGTCGTCGCTGCGTGTCTGCAGCGACACGGGGGAAGTCTCGGTCATGCCGTAGCAGATGGACACTTCGGCCATGCCCATCCTTTCGATCACCTGCTTCATCACCTCGGTGGGGCACGGCGAGCCGGCCATGATGCCGGTGCGGAGCGAGGACAGGTCGTACGAATCGAATTCCGGTAGAGCGAGTTCGGCGATGAACATGGTGGGTACCCCGTACAGGGACGTGCACTTCTCCTGCTCCACGGCGGCCAACGTGGACGCCGGATCGAACGAGAGTCCGGGAACGACCATCGCCGCACCGTGTGACGTACAGGCCAGGTTTCCCATCACCATCCCGAAGCAGTGATAGAACGGCACCGGAATGCACACGCGATCGTGTTCGGTGTAATGGCACAACTCACCGACGAAGTACCCGTTGTTCAAGATGTTTCGGTGACTCAGGGTCGCGCCCTTGGGAAACCCTGTTGTGCCCGAGGTGTATTGAATGTTGATCGGATCCTTCGGCGCCAACGAGCTCTGCACGTCCGCGACCAGGGAAGGGTTTTCGGCGAGTGCCCGGTGTCCGCGGTCGGTCATCAGTTCCCAGCCGAAGCTCCCGATGAAAACGACCTCCCGCACGGTCTCCTCGCGTGCGTCCTCGATCATCGCGCCGTAGTCCGAGCCCTTGAATTCCTGCGCGGACAACAGAACCGAGACTCCGGCCTGATTCAGGACGAATTTCAACTCGTGCGTGCGATACGCGGGATTGATGTTGACCAGAATTGCGCCGATCTTGGCGGTCGCGTATTGCGCGAGCACCCATTCGGGACAGTTGGGCGCCCAGATTCCCACTCGATCACCTGTCGTCACGCCTTTGACCAGCAGGCCCGCGGCGAGCAGCTCGACGTCGGCGAGGAACTCGGAGTACGTCCACCGTCTGCCGGAGGGGACGTCGACCAGTGCATCGTGACCGGCGTACTCGGCTACGGTTCGGTCGAGGTTCTGGCCGATGGTCTCCTCGAGCAACGCTGTCGACGACGGCCCGGACGAATAACTACGACTTTCCATGTCGACCACAGTAGTGATTGCCGTCACAAGTCGCCTACCCCCGAAAGGGTGTACTACTCGATGGTCAGCACTTCGGAGTTCTCGAGTGCGTCCGCGCGCGAGGTGTCCTTCAACGCAACACCGGACCTGCCGAGCCTGCGAGCGCCGGCGACGAGACTGGCAACGATCCTGGCGGACTGCTCGTACCCCAACCCTTCCGGCGGATGAATGTTGGAGATGCAGTTGCGGTCGGCGTCGGACTTTCCGGGTGCAGGCAGATGCGTCAGGTAGATCCCCAAGCTGTCCGCTACCGACAGCCCTGGCCGCTCACCGATGAGTACGACGACGGTGCGAACACCCATTGCCTCCGCGATGTGGTCACCCAACGCGACGCGGGCCTCGGTGGCGATGACGGGCGGGGCAAGGCTGTACACATCGGACAGTTCTTCGACCAGCGCCGCGAGCATCGACGGTCCGTGATCCATCAGGGCCCGGGGTGACAGCCCGTCACCGAGGACGAATCCGAGGTCGAAGTCACCTGGGGTGATGGAGGACAGGTCGTCGGGGGTCCGTCCGAGATCGGGCCGTCGCAGATACTCCGCGCGAGAGGTCGCCTTGGACGTCACCACCGCCGGTACCCCGATGCCGATCTTCTCCACGGCCGCCGCTGTGTCGTCGACGTCCAGTGGCATGTGCACGGCATCCCGCGCAGCCGCGTGTGCCGATCGGAACTCGAGCACTCGGCGGGTGGGCAGCGAGTCTCCGGTACGCCCCAGTCCGATTCGCGCCTGCGTGCTCAGACGCAGGTCCTGCCAGAATCCGTCGTCGGCGCGTTCTACGGCGCTCATCGTGCACTCGTCAGCGAACGCAACGGCGACCTCAGTGCGTCGACGTCGAGGATTCGACCGCTGCCGTCGACCATGCCGAGCCGGTCCAGCCATGCTGCGAATTCCGGTGCGGGCTTCAGCCCGAGCACCTGCCGCACGTACAGAACGTCGTGGAAGCTCAGACTCTGGTAACCGAGCATCACGTCGTCGGCTCCGGGGACTGCGATCACGAACGCGACTCCGGCTGCACCGAGCAGCGTGAGAAGGGTGTCCATGTCGTCCTGGTCCGCTTCGGCGTGGTTGGTGTAGCAGACGTCGACGCCCATCGGCAGGCCCAGGAGCTTGCCGCAGAAGTGATCCTCCAGCCCGGCACGGACGATCTGCTTGCCGTCGTACAGGTACTCCGGTCCGATGAATCCGACGACGGTGTTGACCAGTAACGGTTCGAGATCACGGCACACGGCGTATGCGCGTGCCTCCAGGGTCTGCTGGTCGACCGGGCGTCCCCCGGCGCCGAGGTGGGCGCCTGCACTGAGCGCCGAACCCTGCCCCGTCTCCAGATACATGACGTTGTTCCCGACGGTTCCCCGGTGCAGCGACCGGCCTGCCTCGTTGGCCTCTCGCAGCAATGAGACGTTGACACCGAAGCCTGAATTGGCCCCTTCGGTCCCTGCCACGGACTGGAACACCAGATCCACCGGAACGCCCTTGGAGATGAGTTCCATCGTCGTCGTGACGTGCGAGAGCACACACGACTGTGTGGGGATCTCGAACCGTTGCCGGATCTCGTCCAGCAGAAAGAGCAGATCGGACGTCGCGTGCGGCGAGTCCGTCGCCGGGTTGATGCCGATCACTGCGTCACCCGATCCGAGCAGCAGACCGTCGAGAGTCGCGGCGGCGATTCCGCGTGGATCGTCGGTCGGGTGATTGGGCTGCAATCGCGTGCTCAACGTCCCAGGAAGTCCGACGGTTGTCCTGAACGCCGATGTCACCTCGGCAGCCCGCGCCACCGAGATCAGATCCTGATTGCGCATGATCTTGCTGACGGCCGCAACCATTTCCGGAGTCAACCCCGGTGCGACGGATCGCAGAGTCGACGCCGAATCCTTCGAGGCGGCGGCGTCGAGCAGCCAGTCCCGGAGCCCACCGACCGTCAGATGCGAGATCGCACCGAAGGCAGTGCGGTCGTGCGAGTCGATGATGAGCCGGGTGACTTCGTCGCTCTCGTACGGAACCAGAAGATCTTCGAGGAACACGTCGAGCGAGACGTCGGACAGTGCCCATTGCGCGGCAGCTCGTTCGGCGTCGGACTGTGCCGCGCACCCGGCCAATTCGTCGCCCGACCGCAACGGTGTTGCCTTCGCCATCAGCTCGACGAGGCCGTCGAACGAGAAGTTGGCACCGGATACCTGGTGTGAGTACGTGCTCATTCGAGTTCGGCTTCTGCTTTCGCGAGGGCTGCGAATTCTTCGTCCGGCGAGTTCGCCACGAGATGATGACGGCTGTAGAGCCCGAAGTACAGCATGAACGCAGCGAAGACCCCGAGGCACCACAGCGCTGCCGTGCTGTCGACGAGGAACGTGGCGACCACAGCCAGCGCTGCGACGACGAGTGCGAAGCCCGTGGTGACGATGCCGCCCGGGGTCCGGTACGGCCGCGGCATGGTCGGTTCTTTACGTCGCAGAACGATGTGACTGACCATCATCAGAACGTAACTGAGCGCGGCACCGAACACGGCCATGTTGAGCAACATCGCTCCCTGACCCGTGAGCGAGAGGAGGAAACCGATGATGCCGGGGACGATCAGCGCGAGCGTCGGCGCTTTGCGAGAGTTGGTCACCGACAGGGTCTTCGGCAGGTACCCGGCCCGCGACAGCGCGAAGAGCTGACGCGAGTAGGCGTACATGATGGAGAAGAAGCTGGCGACGAGGCCGGCGAGCCCGATGTAGTTGACCACCTTGGCGGCCGTGCCGTCGCCGAGGGCTTCGACAAGCGGGTTGCCCGACGCCTGCATGGCGTCGGCGCCGCCCGCACCGGTCACCAGGAGCAGAACCCCGGCGCCGGTCAGCAGCAGGACGCCCATGGCCGCGATGATGCCGCGCGGCACGTTCTTGGTGGGATCCTTCGCTTCTTCTGCGGCGAGCGGAACCCCTTCGATGGCGAGGAAGAACCAGATCGCGAACGGAACCGCCGCCCAGATTCCGAGATAGCCGAACGGAAGGAAGCTCGACGCGCCCGCGGCGTCCGTCGGCGCGATGTCGGTGAGGTTGGCCGAGTCGAATTGTCCCAGTGCCGATACCGCGAAGATCACCAGACCGACGAGGGCGATGGCGGTGATGACGAACATGATCTTGAGTGCCTCACCGGCACCTGCGAGGTGGATGCCGATGAAGATGGCATACACCGCGAGATACACCCACCAACCGTCGGTGATGCCGAACAATCCAAGAGACTCGACGTACGCACCGATAAAGGTGGCGATGGCTGCCGGAGCGATGGCGTATTCGATGAGAATGGCGGTGCCGGTTGCGAATCCACCCCACGGTCCGAGTGCGCGACGAGCGAACGTGTACCCACCGCCCGCCGCCGGTAACGCCGACGACATCTCGGCCATGCCGAGGACCATGGCCAGGTACATGCCTGCGATGAGGATGCCTGCGATGAGCAAGCCACCGAAGCCACCCTGTTCGAGACCGAAGTTCCAGCCCGAGTAGTCACCGGAGATGACGTAGCTGACGCCGAGTCCAGCGAGGAGGACCCATCCCGCCGTGCCCTTCTTCAGCTGGCGTTTGGCCAGATAGTCGCTGCCCTCGACGTGCGACTCGGTCCCGTCGTGATGGGTGGGTGTTGGTTCTGTGACGGACATGGCCGGCCTCTCTCGAAGCGATGCGACTTCTTTCGCGGGTGAGCGAATCCGAATCAAGATATGCCCGCGGTGTAAGCACCGAGTCATCGCAATATGACGAGCGAATTACGTCAGTGGTTCGGTGTCGGACCGACGTCTCCCTCGTCGGGTTCTGCGACTGTCAGTACTGCGTCCACCACAGCCTTGTTGGTCTCGAGCTCACGCTCCAGCCGCCGGAGTGTGTGCGCGATCGAGGATTCGACCGAGTCGCCGACGAGGTCGACGCTCGCGACCAGAAGGATCTGCTTCGGACCGACGAATTCGATGCGAACGAACCGAACGGACGCCACCTCCGGAAGCTGTTCGATTCGCTCCACCACTGCGTTCCATAATGCTCGCGAACCCGGTTCGCCGGTGAGAAAACGTCGATTTCGGTCGATGAGCACGAAGGCGACGACGGCGAGCAGAACACCGACGAGAATCGAACCGACGGCGTCGTAGGCACTGGACCCGGTGAGCTGATGCAGTCCGATGCCTGCAGCGGCAATGACGATGCCGATGAGGGCCGCGCTGTCCTCGGCGAACACGGCACGCAGTGTCGGATCGGACGTCTCGAGTGCGTAGTCGAAGAAGTCCTTCTCGTACTCGGCTGCTTCACCGCGGATCTGCCGAACCGATTGAAGGAACGAGATTCCCTCCAGCACGAACGCCAGCGCGAGCACGACGTACGCGACGGTGTAGTTCTCGCTGCTGGATTCGCCCGCGAGGAGCGAGGTGATGCCGTGCCAGATCGACACCGCGGCGCCCGCGACGAACAAACCGACCGCGGCGAGTGTCGACCAGAAATACGCTTCCCTGCCGTATCCCAGCGGTCTCCGGTCGTCGGCGCCGCGGGAGCCTCGTTTGTTGGCGACGAGCAGGAATATCTCGTTGCCGGTGTCCGCCCACGAATGCGACGCCTCGGCGACCATCGACGCCGAACCCGTGATCACCGCAGCGACTGTCTTGGCAATCGCGACACCCAGATTGGCGCCGAAGGCGATGACGACGGTGCGGAGGCTCTCGGTCTCCGCACCGGCAGGCGTCGTATTGGAAGATTTCACGCGTTCGACTGTAGGCGCCCACCTCCCTTGTGAGTGGTCAGCCCTGCAGCATGCCCGGGACCGGGCAGGCGTCGACCGCTTCGGCGACGACGATGACGTCGTCGGGAACGGGAGGCCTGCGCCCCTCTTCCCAGTCGACTCCGACGAACGGTGTCAGCTCCTTCAGTACGTCGAACTCCTGCTGAGTGAACGCCCGTCCGCGGCTGAGAAATCGAAGCCCCTCAGGCGTTTCCAACGAGAACCCGGAACCACGCCCGGGCACCACGTCGAGCACCATCTGGGTGTGCTTCCACGCCTCGAACTGTGAACCTGAAATCCACACGGGCACTGCGTCGTCGCCCTCAGGGAGATCGTCCGGGATGTCGCCGACGCCGAGCCGCAGATCCAACAGACCGAGCAGCACATCCCGATCGCCGACGATGAATTCCCCTGCTGGATAACACATCGGCGACGAGCCGTCGCAGCACCCTCCGGACTGATGCATCATCAACGCGCCGTGGATCCCGCCGAGGCGACGGAGAAGCTCCATCGCCCCGGCGGTGGCTCTGAGACGCGCTGGAGGTCGCGCGTCGGACATCAGAAGAAGCCCTGAGCCTTCTGGGCGTAGCTGACCAGGAGGTTCTTCGTCTGCTGGTAGTGGTCGAGCATCATCTTGTGGTTTTCACGACCGATGCCGGACTGCTTGTACCCGCCGAAGGCAGCGTGCGCCGGGTACTGGTGGTAGGTGTTGGTCCACACTCGCCCGGCCTTGATGTCGCGGCCGGCGCGGTAGGCGACGCCACCGTCACGAGACCACACGCCGGCGCCGAGGCCGTAGAGGGTGTCGTTGGCGATGGAGATCGCTTCGTCGTAGTCCTTGAAGGACGTGACCGAGACGACCGGTCCGAAGATCTCCTCCTGGAAGATACGCATGTTGTTCTTGCCGGTGAAGATGGTCGGCTGGACGTAGTAGCCGCCGTTGAGATCTCCGCCGAGCTGTGCGCGCTCTCCGCCGGTGACGACCTGAGCGCCTTCGCCCTTGCCGATCTCGATGTAGGAGAGGATCTTCTCGAGCTGATCGTTGGATGCCTGCGCACCGATCATCGTCTCGGTGTCCAGCGGATCACCTTGGCGCACTGCCTTGGTACGAATCGCGGCGAGCGCCAGGAACTCGTCGTAGATGTCCGCCTGGATGAGCGAGCGGGACGGGCAGGTGCAGACCTCGCCCTGGTTGAGGGCGAACATCGTGAAGCCCTCGAGCGCCTTGTCCTGGTAGTCGTCGTTGGAGGACAGGACGTCGGAGAAGAACACGTTGGGGCTCTTGCCGCCCAGTTCGAGGGTGACGGGGATCAGGTTCTGCGAGGCGTACTGCATGATCAGGCGGCCGGTGGTGGTCTCGCCGGTGAACGCGATCTTCGCGATACGCGGGCTCGACGCGAGAGGCTTGCCCGCCTCGGTGCCGAAGCCGTTGACGATGTTGACGACGCCCGGAGGCAACAGGTCACCGATGATGGAGATCAGGTGCAGGATGGACGCGGGCGTCTGCTCGGCCGGCTTGAGCACGACGGCGTTGCCTGCGGCAAGTGCCGGCGCGAGTTTCCACACGGCCATGAGGATCGGGAAGTTCCAGGGAATGATCTGCCCGACGACACCGAGCGGCTCGTGGAAGTGGTAGGCCACCGTGTCGTCGTCGATCTCCGACAACGAACCTTCCTGTGCCCGAATGCATCCGGCGAAGTAACGGAAGTGGTCGACGGCGAGCGGAATGTCGGCGTTGAGGGTCTCACGGATCGGCTTGCCGTTGTCCCAGGACTCGGCGAGCGCAATGGACTCGAGGTTCTCCGCGATGCGGTCGGCGATCTTGTTAAGGACCACGGCGCGCTCGGCTGCGGAGGTCTTGCCCCAGGCGGGTGCGGCGGCGTGTGCAGCATCGAGGGCGAGTTCGATGTCCTCGGACGTGGAGCGGGCGACCTCGCAGAAGTTCTCACCGGTGACGGGAGTCGGGTTCTCGAAGTACTGGCCCTTGACTGGTGGTACCCACTCGCCACCGATCCAGTTGTCGTAGCGCGGCTGGAACGACATCTTTGCATCGGCGGTACCTGGACGGGCATAGACGGACATCTAGTGACTCCTTCGTCGTTCATCAACTGATGTGATTCAAGACACTAGAGTGCGCAACGTTGCAACTACGTTGCTGCACTGCGTGCAATTTCTGCTGGGCGCCCGGCCCGACGGATCAGACGCCGAGCTGGCGGTCGAGATGCTCGATTCTGGCGCTGACCTGCCCGTACAGTGCGGAGTCCTGACTGAGCGTGGCCCGGTACGCTTCCCACGCGTACACATCGGTGCGCCCGTGGATCGACGACGTCCACTGGGCCAGCAACACCGGATCCCCTGCCCGCAGCAGCGCGGCTTGGACCCGGGAGCGAAGTTCTTCTCTGATGTCCTCGATGCCGGGTGCCGTGGACCCGGGAAGAACGGGACCGGTGTAGATGCGCAACGCCCCCTCGATGTCGCCGCGGTCGAGGGCGCGCCGGATGTCGGAGACCTCGGTGGTCAGTTCGCCTACGAGCCGATAAGGCCTCGACGCCAGACCTGCACTTCCGAATGCTTTGCGTAGTCGCGACATCTCGGCGCGGATGGTCACCGAGTCCAATTCCTGCTCGTCGAGCAGTACGGCGAGATGATCGGAACTGAGACCCTCCGGGTGATCGGCCAGGAGCAACAGGATCTCCGCATGCCGCTGCGACAGCGCGCTGCGACCGCTTCCTTTCGTCAACCCGGGCCGGCCCGAACCGAGCACCTCCAACCGAGGAGCACTGTCACCCAACGACTTCGGCGAATTCATCAGATGCACACGCAATTCCGACTCGGCGGCGGCGACAGTGGCGCGAATCAGAGACAACACCTCGGGAACCGCAACGCGAGGACCGCCGGTGATATCGATCGCGCCGAGGATCTGTCCGCTCGTCGGGTGATGGACGGGCGCCGCGGAACAACTCCACTCGTGCACGGTCCTGCTGAAGTGCTCGGCGGCGAAGATCTGGACGCAGTGGTCGACCGCGAGCGCCGTGCCGGGAGCGTTGGTCCCTTTGCTTTCTTCGCTCCAGTCGACGCCTTCGGCGAAGTTCATCGACATCGCGCGATCCTTCGCAGCCGAATCTCCCTCGACCCACAGCAGCCGGCCCTCGGCGTCGGAGATCGCGACGAGCAAGCCGGTGTCCGCGGCATCCTCGACCAGCAGCTTGCGGATGACCGGCCTGATGATGGACATGGGGTGCTCGGAGCGATAGCGCTCCAGTTCCGCACCGGACAACACGATCGAGTCGTTTCCACCGTCGGGGTCGACACCTTTGGTGCGGCTGCGCATCCAGGAATCGAGGACCACGGAACGAACACTGGCGGTGGACGAGGAGTCCTCCACGAAAGAGCGGTGCGCTGTGGTCACCCGACGTGCGAGCACGTCGATGTCCTCACCAGGGCGAAGGGCAACCCAGGGGTTCCCCTGTCCTGGCGTTCTTCCAGTCATCACACAAGTACCTCTTCTGGCGCGGTCACACTACTGTAACGCAGCTCACACACGCAGAATACAGGCCCACCGAGCCCGGCGGGGATCGCCGAGGCCGGAGGGCCCGTGCATTCTCGACCTGCGTCGCGGGGGTTACCGGACCGAGCTGGGTGCCCGGCGCGGTCAGCGCTTTTTGACGGTCGCCGAGATGTCGATGCCGGTGTCGCCCGAGGCCTTCATTTTCTTGTCCGCGCGCTTCTCCTTCAACGACTTTCCTTGTTTCTTGGACATCGAACTGCGAGGAGATTTGTCAGACATGGCGGGGTGCCCCATTCTCTGCGGAACCGAGAATGGTCCACAGACCACGAACTTACGCCACCGAGCCACGAATGAGGCGGCAGGCGCGTTCGGCGAGCATGATCGCCGTCGCGTGGGGCCCTCGCGAAGGAACGACGGGGAAGGCAGACGTGTCGACCACGTACAACCCGTCGACGCCGCGCACCGCGCACGTGTCGTCCAGGACGGCGTCCTCCCCGCCCATCGCGCAGCTTCCCGAGAGGTGAAGCGATGTCCCCAGCCTGGCGCGCACGAACCCGTCGAGGTCGCCCTCGACGGATTCGGTGTTCTCGATGAGCTCGGCGACGAGTTCCAGTCCGGACGCCAACGCCCGCCGGTCGGCGACGGATTCCAGGTATCGGTACCGAACCCGGGGCGCGATCGCCGGGTCCGACGACACCAGCTCGATGTCCCCTCTCGACTCGGGTCGCATCAGGCCGACTCCGATCAGCGGATCCCCGGCCGGGAGGCCTGCGATCATGCGGTCGAACGGAGCCGAGTAGGGGCGGATCTCGAGGTCTCCGACGTGCAGCACCGCCTCCATGGGCGACGATGCGGGACCGGTCGACGAAACACTGTACGGCAGAGTTACTTCCGGATGATCACTGAAACCACGTCCCACGTTCGGTTGATCCACGACGGTCCGGATGTCGAGCGCGCCCAGCCGGCCCGCAGGCCCGATACCGGAGAGCATCAGCAGCTGCGGGGTCCGAACTGCTCCCGCACACAATATGATTCGCTCCGCCCGTAGCATCTCCCTCGTACCGCCGTGGTCGACGGCGACCCCGACCGCGCGCATCCGATCGACGACGATGCCGAGAACAGTTGCGTCGCTGCGGACCTGAAGGTTGGGACGATCCGACGCCGGAAGAAGGTACGCCAGAGCGGCATTCGTTCGCACCCCTCCGGAGATGTTGCGCGGCACCGGGCCTACGCCGTCCGCCGAGTACGGCGAGTTCTTGTCCTCGTCGAACGCGAACCCGGCGCGTTCGGCCGCAGCAACGAAGGCCTCTGTCATGGCGCTTCCCGCTCCGGGCAGCACCCGCGACACGGGCATCGGTCCCTCGCTGCCGTGATAGGGCCCGGTGAAGTCGAGGTCCCGTTCCAGCGCCGAGAAGTACGGCAGTACATCCGCGAAAGACCACGATGCAGGCCACGCATCGAAGTCGTCCGGCCGGGCGCGCACGAAGTATCCACCGTTGACCGCGCCCGACCCACCGAGCACTCGCCCCCGCGAGACCCGAGCGGCGATACCGTCCGCCAGATCGGCGGAGTACGTGTCGAGCCACGGACTGTCGGCCCCCAGGGGAAGTACACGTGCGTCGAGCACATCCGGCGGAACCTCGTCGACGGTCCGGAATCCGGGCCCTGCTTCGAGGAGCCGGACCGAGCACGAAGGATCCTCGCTGAGCCTCGACGCGACGACGGCGCCGCACGATCCGCCGCCGACGACGATCACGTCGACCGTGCGGCTGGGGCTCATGTGTCCATTCGGGGTGTCAAGGCTTTCAGGCTGCGAGACCGTGCCGCCCCGGTCCACAGTCCGGCTCCGTACGCGACATCGTCGACGCGCTTGAAGAACGCGTATCGAATGGGGTCGAGCCCACCGAGCTCGCGATGCTTGTACCAGTCCGTCATCGCATCTGCGACAGCGATTCCCAGCGCAATCCTGCGGATTCGACTCGACAGCACGACCGCCAGAAGTGTGATGGGCCAATAATGTCGACACATCGCCGACGCGAGTTGCCAGAGCCCGCCGATGAACCCTTCCGTTGCCAGGATCGCCGCGATGCGGGTCGGTTGGTCGAGCCCGAGGAACATCCTGCGGAGCCTGCCTGTCGTCGCCCCGAGCGTCAGCAACGCGCCCAGTAGGCCGAACTTGGTGAAACTGATCGCGAACAGGCAGGAGATCAGAGTCCACGGTGACATCGAGAGCGGGGGCACCATGCCCGGATGCCGGTCCGCGAGTGGACTTGCTCCGGTGCCGTAGAACAGCTTGCGGCCGAACCACCGACCGAACGTGACGCGATGATCGTGCGCGACGTTGGCAACGGGCTCGTAGCGCAGCCGCCACCCCGCCTCCTGCAACCGCCAGCAGAGATCGACGTCCTCGGCGACGTGCATGGATTCGTCGAATCCGTTGCACTCCTCGGCGACGTGGCGACGGATGAGCATTGCGGCGCTCGGGACGTAGGAGACAGAGCTGCCCGCTCGAACCGCGGCTTCCTTGCGACCCAGGTCCAGCGACGACCGGGCGTGCTCGTACCGGGCCAGAGCGTTGCCTTCGGGTTCGAGAGCCACGATCCTCGGCGCGACCAGTGCGACCGCAGGGTCGGAGAAATGCCCGAGCATGACCTCGAGCCAGCCCTTGCGCGGCACCACATCCGAATCCAGGAATGTCACGAAATCAGTTGTTGCGGACCGAAGCCCGGTATTGCGCGCTGCAGCGGGCCCCCGAGAACTCTCGTGCCGCAGCGTCGTCACCCCGCCGATGCTCCACGCAACCGGCGGCACCGTGACCGGCTCGTCGGATCCGTCGTCGACGACGATGACCTTCAGTCCGTGCAACGCAGGAAGGAGGCGGGACAGCCCTGCCGCGTTGTTCTTCAACGGGATCACCACGGTGACGTCCTGCGGAGACGGAATGGACATCGGTCGCGGATTCGCGACACCGGAGTCCAGCAGTTTCCGCGCCACGAGCGCGGACTGCGAATCGGTCACCTCGAGGAATCCGTCGCCGATCATCGCCGCAGCGGTGGGTGCCAGTTTCAGCATCCGAGTCGGGGAACCCCCGATCAGAACGCGCCCCTCCGAGTATGTGCGTACACGAGGATCGACGCGCACCCCGAATCCATCAGGCAATCGTCCTTGACCCATCAGGTGATCGTAAGCGGACATTGCCGCGAAGTGGTATCCGTGGACGCAGAAATTCGGAAACATACCCACGGCCTGTTCGAACGCGGTTTTTCGGACCGCAGGTTCACGTCAACATGCCCCGCTCCGACGGTCCCCATCGCTGCAGCGCATCCGCCGCGAGGGCGCACATCTGCCCCAGGACGGTCTCGCCTTCGGCCGCCGACGACCCACGGGGGTCACCCAGCACTCCGTTCGGGGTAACCGCTCGGACACCACCGGAACGCAACAGAGGCAGAAGGTCCGCGAGCGAGTCCGTGTTCCCGACCTCGATACGCGACTTGTCCACCACCTCCGGGGAAAGATGCAGCAGCAGTGAAGTTTCGGTACGGCCGGCGTGTGCGTCGGCACCCGGAACGACACAGGGCAACCACGCCACGTCGCGCCCCTCGTACCGCAGCAGCCGAACCGCCGCGGCCAGCGCACCGACGTTGCCGCCGTGCCCGTTGACGAACACCAGACGGTCCGCCCACCGGCACGCCGACCTGCCGTACTCGACGAGGATCGCCTCCAGCGCGTCCGCACCGATAGAGATGGTTCCGGGGAAGCCCTCGTGCTCTCCGCTCGCCCCGTACGCGATCGACGGCGCGACGACCACGCCGGGCAATCGCTCCGCCACGGCCTGGGCGACCCGAGTATCGGTGTCGAGAGGTAGATGAGGCCCGTGCTGCTCGACTGCACCGACCGGCACCGCCACAGTGCGTCGACCGTCGACCGCCGGCCATCGATCGTCGGCCAAGCGTCGATACGAGGAGGACGGTTGCTCGGTCTCGGCCACTGTCGAATGGTATCCGCTTGCGCCGATCTGCCTCGATTCGTTTCCACTCCGCACGTCACACACAGGAAACAATCCGCCATTAGCGTGCGCACCAGAGGCACGAAAGGAGCACCATGCCCCCACGTCGGCGATCGGTACTGCTGGCGCAGTTGAGCATTGCCGAACCGGGCGGTGCACAACCCGCCATTCTCGACGAGCTCCGACGAGTGATCCTGTCCGGGGACGCGCCGCCCAACACTCCCATCCCTCTCGGTGATGTGGCCGAACTGTTCGGCGTGAGCCGAATCCCCGTGCGTGAATCGCTGAAGACACTGATCGGCGAAGGTCTGGTGGACCACCGCCCCAACCTCGGATACACCGTCGCACAGTTGACCTCGGCCGAGCTCCGCGAGATGTACATCGTTCGTGAGGTACTGGAGTCGGCGGCGCTCGCCACCGCAGTCGCACTGGCCGACGAGCAGGATCGGGAGCGAGCTATCGAGGCCGATCGACTTCTCGAGGAATCCATTTCCGCCGATGATCCCCGCGAATACCACCGCCGCAGTCGCGAGTTCCACATGGCACTGACCAGGCCGTCTCGAATGAAACGATTACTGCACATGCTCGAGTCCGCATGGAACATCACCGAGCCGATACAGCCGATGGTGCAGGTCGCGGGGTCGGACCGCGCGTCCCTGCATGCGGATCACCGGTCGATGCTCGACGCGTTCCTCGACCGCGACGCGGCAACCCTGCTGGCCATTTCGCAGTCGCACTCCGCCCGCCTCAACACCGTCATCTCGTCCATCACGAGCGATACCGGGTTGCTGGCCGATTCGCCCGGAGACTGACGTCTCGAAAGATATATTCCTGCCGTCACGCAGGGGCAACACTTCGTCGCTACTTTTTCTTCACCGGACTCGGGCCACCGAAGGCAGAGGCCGATCACACCCGAAGCGCTCTTTCGCACGACGTACCAGGAGCATCGATGACAGACACAGCGAACAGCTCGATATCGCCTGTCGGCGACATGATCGAGGCAGCAGGCCATCCCGTCGGCGGTGGACTGATCAAGGACAGTTACGACCCGAGACTGACCAACGAAGACCTGGCGCCGCTGAAGAAGCAGTCGTGGACGTCGTACAACCTGTTCGCGTTCTGGATGTCCGACGTGCACTCCGTCGGCGGATACGTCACCGCAGGTAGCCTTTTCGCGCTCGGGCTGGCCAGTTGGCAGGTCCTGGTGTCCCTGCTCGTCGGCATCACCATCGTCTACTTCTTCTGCAATCTCGTCGCCAAGCCCAGCCAGGTGGCGGGCGTTCCCTACCCGGTGATGTGCCGGGCGTCGTTCGGTGTCCTGGGCGCCAACATCCCGGCGATCATCCGCGGTCTGATCGCGGTGGCCTGGTACGGAATTCAGACATTTCTGGCGTCGGCGGCGCTGGACATCGTCCTGATCAAACTGTTCCCGTCGTTTGCTCCGTACGCCGTCACCGCCGATTACGGCTTCGCAGGCCTCTCCGCTCTCGGATGGGCGAGCTTTCTGTTCCTGTGGGTACTGCAGGCGGCTGTCTTCTGGCGCGGCATGGAGTCGATTCGTAAGTTCATCGACTTCTGCGGGCCTGCCGTCTACGTGGTCATGTTCGCGCTGTGCGGCTACCTCATCTGGAAGGCCGGTTGGGGTGCAATCGATCTGAACCTGGGCGAAGTCGAGTACACAGGATTCAGTTCCGTTCCGGTCATGCTCGGCGCCATCGCTCTCGTCGTCTCGTACTTCTCCGGCCCCATGCTCAACTTCGGCGACTTCTCCCGTTACGGAAAGTCCTACGCCGCAGTGAAGAAAGGGAACTTCCTCGGTCTGCCGGTCAACTTCCTGGTCTTCTCGATCCTGGTCGTGGTCACCGCGTCCCTGACGCTGCCCGTGTTCGGTGAACTCATCACCGACCCGGTGGAGACGGTAGCCCGGATCGACAGCACCTTCGCCATCGTTCTCGGTGCGTTGACGTTCACCATCGCGACGATCGGCATCAACATCGTCGCGAACTTCATCTCCCCCGCCTTCGACTTCTCCAACGTCAGCCCGCAGAAGATCAGTTGGCGGGCAGGCGGCATGATCGCCGCCGTCGGCTCGGTCCTGATCACCCCGTGGAACCTCTACAACAACCCCGAGGTCATCCACCTCACGCTCGAGACGCTCGGCGCATTCATCGGCCCACTGTTCGGCGTCCTGATCGCGGACTACTACCTGGTGCGCAAGCAGAGGGTCGTCGTCGACGAATTGTTCACCATGTCTCCTGCCGGGAAGTACTGGTACTCAAAGGGTTACAACCCCGCTGCCGTGTACGCCACGACAGTCGGTGCACTGATCGCCATGTTCCCGGTGCTGTTCAACGGCGCCATCGAGGGAATGGAGATCGCCGGGATGGCGACCGCGTCCAAGTACAGCTGGTTCATCGGATGTGGAATCGGGTTCGGGCTGTACTACGTTCTCGCCACCAGGACCAAGCTCGCCGTGACGAACCATCTCGACGATTCCGTGAGCGCATAGGATTCTGAAGGTGCTCATCAAGGTCATCAATCCCAACACCACATGGTCGATGACCGACACGATCGGCAGGTGTGCCCGGGCCGTAGCCGGTCCGGGCACGCTCGTCGACGCGGTCAATCCGACGATGGGGCCCGCCTCCATCGAATCGCACGTCGACGAAGCACTCAGTGTGCCAGGCATTCTCGAACAGATCGCGATCGGCGAACAGCAGGGCGCCGACGGTTACGTCATCGCCTGCTTCGGCGATCCGGGCATGGACGCCGCCCGTGAAGCTGCCGCAGGCCCCGTCGTCGGGATCGCCGAGGCTGCGATGCATGCTGCGAGCTTCCTCGGTCGAGGGTTCTCGGTGGTCACCACTCTGCAACGCACCACGGGCAGAGCACAGGACCTCGCCGACCACTACGGTTTCACCCGCACATGCCTCGCGGTCCACGCATGCGACATTCCTGTCCTCGACCTCGAGACCGACCCCGACGCCCGCAAGATCGTCACCGAAGCATGTCGTGACGCTCTGGAATCCGACGGAAGCGACGCCATCGTGCTCGGCTGCGCCGGCATGGCCGACCTGTGCGAGCACATCTCGTCGGAGATCGGGGTGCCGGTCGTCGACGGTGTCGCCGCGGCAACACTCGCCGTTCAGTCGCTCGTCACCATGGGCCTGCGCACAGGAAAGCGCAGCGAATTCGCACCACCTCCACCCAAGGCATACTCGGGTTTGCTGTCCGGCTTCGGTTCTCAGCCCTGAAGCGCCCGCTCCACGCGTGTCAGTACCTGCGTCCAGTGAATTCTCTGCATTTCACGTTCCTCGGCGTCGGCGAGGCGCTCCTGATGGAAGCGCACCATCGTTCGTTCACCGGATGCGCGGACGGCGACCTGGACCGTACTGTCGTGCGACCACGTTGCCGGCCGCCACGTCAGCCGAACTCGGTCGAAATGTGTGCGGCTGCGCAACTCGCCCGTCGTCCCGTCCTCGGCCGACCACGGCTCACCCTTCGAGTGCGGGATCTTCGCTCCCGAACCCAGCCAGAGGTCGGGAGAATCGACCAACGCTGCCCACACCTGGTCGACCGTGAACGGGAGTGTCTTCGACACCCCGATCTCCCACCCTGCGTCCTTGGTTTTTCCGACTGGACTCATTGCTGCTCCGTTCGTCGTCTCGTTCGCGCCTTGGCGCGGTTTCCGCACCTGGCCATCGAGCACCACCGACGCGCTCCAGCACGCGAGGTGTCGAGAAAGACCAGAGCACAGTCTGTTGCGTGACACCTGCGAAGCCGTTCACGCCTGGGAGAGCCCAGAAGCTCGATGGCGTCGCGCGCGATCGCACCCACCACTGCAGCACCGTCCGTTCGCCCGACAGTGACGATCGTTCCCTCCTCGAGCCGAGGTCTCGGTGCCGACCGGTCTGCAAAAATGTTGATCGAATCGACGTCCGATACTGCAGGGTCGTCACCGTCGATCACTCGATTCACGCTTTTCCAGATCGCTTCTCGGAGCGATACGATGTCGGCCAGATCCCGATTCGTCACCGGAACGACGATCGGTCCCCAGAACACGCTCGCACCTTCCGCCCACACCTGAAGATCTTCGGGTGAACGCAACGTTTCCCACTGCGCACGTTCGGCGAGACCTCCGGTGTAGAGAACATCGATACACAGGGCACCCGTTTCGACCGTGAACGCGACGCCGTCGCGCGAGACCAGATTGACCGACCGAGCAGCTGCCATGTAACCACATTAACCGGTTACCGCAGATTCGGAAACCCTCGGCATACTGTCGCACCATGGACGAGTTGATCGCGTGGGCGAACGACCTCGCGGCCGGACCGGGCCGAAGAATTCTCGGGATAGCCGGGGCGCCCGGCGCGGGCAAGTCGACGCTCGGTGGACGCCTGGTCGACGGGCTCGGATCCGACCGCGCAGTATTGGTGCCCATGGACGGGTTCCATCTCGCCGACGCCACCCTCGACGCACTCGGGCGTCGGGCCAGGAAGGGCGCGCCCGACACGTTCGATGCCGCGGGTTACGCGCATCTGTTGCGTCGCCTCCGACACGAGTACGACGCCGGGATCGTCTACGCGCCGCGCTTCGACAGAACCCTCGAAGAGCCCATCGCAGGCAGCATTGCGGTCGCCCCGGACGTGCCGTTGGTGATCACCGAGGGAAACTATCTTCTGCTCGACGAGGGGGACTGGCCACTGGCACGTGCCGAGATCGACGAAGTCTGGTTCATCGACATCGACGACGAACTGCGTCGCACCCGACTCGTGGAGCGGCACAGCATGTTCGGTAAAACGGATTTCGAAGCACGAGCGTGGACGCTTGGAAGCGACGAGGACAACGCTGTCCTCGTCGCCTCCACCGCATCTCGTGCGGACCGCCGCGTTCGTCTGTGAGGGTTACTTGACCGCGTCGACCTCCACCTCCACGAGCCAGCCGGGAACGGGGAGGGTGGCGACTTCGAGGGCGAAGCGGGTCGGTCGTGCCGAGTTGCGCTCCATGGGTGCCGCAGGCTCCGCGGTACCCATCGGTACCAGTTCCGTCTCGTCCGAGTCCAGGTTGGTGTTGGCGAAGAACTGCCGGTACGCCCGGTTCCAGCCGGCGAAGTCCGCGACCGCGGCACCGGGTGCGTTGTCGAGGAACACACGCATGGTCACCACGTCCTCGAGCGAATAGCCTTCGGCTTCGAGGTTGTCCCTGATTTTCTTCAGGACGTTGATGCCTTGCGCTTCGGTGACGGTGACGCCGTCGGGGAGCGTGCCGCCGGAGAACTCGTCGGTGTCGACGAAGGACTCGGGAGTGCCGGTCGGAGCGGCGTCGTTCATCGCAATGGGGCCGATACCGCTCGTCTTGTACACCGTTGCATCCCCTGCGATCTCGACTCCCTGGGCGATCATCGGATTCGACTCCCCCGCTTCGAGGACCGACCTGGCGCCCGGCGCCGTGTCGGTCGAGGTGTCGGCGGCCGAGGAGTCCGACGAGCACGCCGCCGTGAACACGACGGCACCGGCAGCGAGCGCGGCGAAGAAGGAACGTGTGACCTTGGACAAGAGATTTCCTTTCGTGGAAGTGAGAGGTCAGGACGCGACGACGCGCTCGTGGAGCGCAGTGACGACGTCGCGTGCGGAGGTGAAGGCGCCGTGCTGCCACGCGATGGCATTGGACAGGTGGTCCCCGGCGAAGTAGATGCGATCGACCGGCTTCAACAGCAACTCGTACTCGGCCGTGGCCGTGCCGCCGTGCGATCCGCCCGACCCTGCCCAGTTCGCCCACGCGCTCTCGGAATACTTGGTTCGGCGCCAACTTCCCGAGAACGAACTGGAGATGTCCTTGGTGTACTTCTCACCGTGGAGCAGCGAGCCTTCGGCGAGAGCTTTCGCCAGACGCTGTTTGTGCGTGAGCGATTCGAATGCCACGTGCCGTTTGCCGGAGTTGTAGTAGCCGACGACCACGCCGCGATCGGAGTTGTAGTGGTCGTAGGGGAACATGATCTGCGAGATGTCCAGATCGGTGTTGCTGGCACCGCCGTAGATCCGCTCGTCGGTCTCCCACCACCGACGCGAGTACTCGATGCCCAGCTTGCCCGACGACGACGCCTTCGCCGCGAGATTGGCGGCGAGTACGTCCGCAGGGAGGTTGGTGTCCAGCCTCCCGATGAGGTTCGGGGGAATCGTGCAGATCACGTAGTCCGCCGAGATCGACTGTGCGGATCCGTCCTTCACGTACTCGACCGTCGCGCCACCGGAGGTGTTCTTCATGGACGTGACTTCGGCGCCGTAGACGATGTTGTCCTCGCCGATGGACTCGGCGAACGCGTAGTAGATGCGGTCCATGCCTCCCACGGGGGTGAACATCAGCATGGCCTGGTCGTACCCGAACTCGAAACTGAAGTTACGCCCGATGCCGCTGCGGATGACCTCCGACATGCCGAACGGCTCGGTCTCGGTACCGAAGTCCAGGCCGGCGCCCGGTTCCGAGGAGTACCCGCGCCGCGACGAGCCTACGTATCTTCCGTCGTCGGACAGGTCTCCGAGATCGGAGAGAAACTCCGACAGGGCGTCCTTGTCGTCCGCGGTGAGCACGTCGTCGAGGGCACCGCGGCTCGCGGCCTTCTGCAGCAACTCCGACATGTACCCGTAGGTGTCGGCTTTCGCTGCACGGTAGGACACGGACTTCTGATTCAGAGACGTGTCGCTCTTGTAGTTGACTACGGTGTTGGCATTCTGGTTTCCGAATGTCTGGAGTTCGACGCCGAGTTCCCTGCAGTAGTCCATCGTGATGTGGCTCTGCGGAATTCGGGTTGCTCCGATGTTGTAGAAGTGCCCCTCGGAGAAGGTGCACTTCTGCGTTTCTCCGTTGAGATCCGTTTCCTCCGCTCCGCCTCGGATCGACCACACGCGTCCACCCGGACGCTGCCGAG
Source organism: Rhodococcus sp. RS1C4 (assembly GCF_002258225.1). Taxonomy (NCBI): domain Bacteria; kingdom Bacillati; phylum Actinomycetota; class Actinomycetes; order Mycobacteriales; family Nocardiaceae; genus Rhodococcus; species Rhodococcus sp. RS1C4. Next base: position 114,105 of record NZ_NOXZ01000004.1, read on the forward strand.
CCTCGAGGACGGTCACGGAGTACCCGGCCTTCTGCAACTCGTACGTGGCGCACAGTCCCGCGGGCCCACCGCCCAGCACCACCACGGTGGGGCTGCCGTCGACTCGCCCGATCAGATCGGCCATCGCCGGTGCCTGGAATCGTGAGGGGGCTGCTGCCGCCGAGGGCGCCAACCCCAGCGTCGACATCGCTCCGTAAGCGAGACCCGCACCGCCGGTGACTCCGAGTCCCCGCATGAACGATCTCCGTGTAACTCCCATGTGCTCTTCCACTCCTTCTGCCCACCCCAGGTAGCCCTGGCCGTCGAAATCACTGGTTTCGAGTCAGGGCAATCGTGGAACGCACACAATTCCGGAATGCGTAGCGCAGGAAACGTCTTGCGACAGATGCAGTGAGAAGCGGTAGCGGATTCGCCGAGGCTTATCACTCGCGTGCGAACAGGTGAAGCATTCACGAAATCGGGGCGCAACAATTCACGGCTATTTTTCGGCCATCATGTCTGCACTGGAACACGCCATCACCGCGTCCTTCGCAGCGCGGGAGCCCGAGCGCCCTGCACTGTCACCGTTGCGCGCCCTCGGCCGTCGGCAGCTGTCGGGAGTCGAAATGTTCGCGCAGTCGGTGGCCACGACGGCGCCCGCCGCATCGATGGTGATTCTGCCGCTCACGATGCTCACCCACGAGACCATGCTCGCCGGTGTTCTGACGATACTGGCGGCGACGATCGTGGTGTCGTTGATCGCCTTCTGTGTCTCCCAGTTCACCCGGAGGTTCTCCTCGTCCGGAGGTCTGTACAGCTTCGCGGTCAAGGGGTCGGGACCGAGGGGCGCACTGACCGTGGGCGCAGCGATGCTGTGCAAATACTGCGCGAGTGGCGCAATGACCCTGTACTTCGGAGGACAGGCCGTCCGAACGGTTCTGCACGAGCTGGGCGTGCCCACCGGCGGAATCCTGGGTATCGCCGCGGTGCACGGTGTGATCGCAGCGGCGATGCTCGGATGTCTGCTCCGCGGAGTCAGATTCGCCGCGACGGCCATCCTCGTAGTGGAAGTCTGCTCGCTGCTGTTCATCACCGCCCTTCTCGTGTTTCCCAGCAGCGGCCCGGTCGAGATCGAACCGTCCGGGGCGCCGAACGGACTCATGATCGTCGCGCTCGGCGCCATGTTCTCGTTGGCCGGTTTCGAGAGCGCCACCTTCTTCGCCCCGGAGGCGAAGCGGCCTCTCGTCAACGTCACCAGAACCGTCCTTTTCACCCCGATCATCTGCGGTGCGCTGTTCACGTTCGCCGCGTGGGCTGTCTGGTCCGGCCGCGGCGGCGTGCTTGTCGGTGCCTACCAGCACGGGACGTCGACGGGTATCGACGCGTGGCTCGTCGTGGCATTGAATCTCGGCCTGAGTTTCTCGTGGTTGGCCTCGGCCATGGCATCGTCGAATGCGGCGTCGCGCCTGCTGTACACGATGGGCGTCGAGAACGTGGTCACGCGCCGAGTCGCCTGCGTGCACCGAGTGTTCCGAACCCCGCACGTTGCTCTCTGGATCGTCGTCGGACTCGTCGTCGGGCTCGGTTCGCTGCTCGCGATCGCCGCCGGCATCCCGATCTTCGACAACTTCCGGTTCCTGGACGACGTTCGCTTGCTCGCCCGTGCGGCCGTCATCGTCGGATACGCCGTCGCCTCCGTAGCTGCAGTGGCGTTCCTGCGACGCATCGGCGAGCTGACGACACCCGTCGTGTGCGCCGGAGTGCTGGCATGTGCCTCCGGCACGGCGATTCTCGCGAATCTTCTGTTCACGGTCGGTGTGCAGCAGAACATCACGCTGCTCGTCATGCTCGGTCTGCTCGGCGCGTCCGGACTGGCGTGGCGCGCGGTTCTCCACCACAGACGGCCCCGGTCGCTCGACGCCGTCGGCGTCTTCGACAGCGCGGAAAGTCACGACGTACTGCCCGGAGCGGTGACGTACGGTGAGAATTCGCGCGGAGCCGTTGCCCTGGTGAAATCTCCTGCGTCCGAATCGCGCTGATGGCTCTTCGCACCGCACGAACCCACGAGCTCGGAGGACACGAACCCCGCGCAGTCCAGAAGGCACTTGCGCTGCTCGAAGCCGTTGCCCGTCTCGGTTCGGGTGCGACGGCCAAGGAAATCGCCCACGCGACGTCGACGCCGCCGGCAACGGCGTACCGATTGCTCAACATCCTGGTGGCCGACGGCTTTCTCGTACGGATCGACGATCTGTCGGGCTTCGCTCTGGGTCGTCGAACGCGGGAGCTCGCCGGAGCCGCACCGTCGACGGAGGTGGACTATTCACAGGTGATCGACACGGTACGAGGTCGGACCCGCTTCGGGGTCTATCTGGCGACGTACGCCGGCGACCGCATCCGGCTTCTCGATCGGGACCCGGACCACGAGCTCACCGGCGAGACGGCCCTGACGACACACGTGCACGCGTCGGCGATCGGAAAATTGTTGTTGGCCAATCGGGCCGACGGAAACTCGTTGGCGGATCTGCGTAAGTTCACATCCCACACCATCGTCGACCTCGCGGACCTCGCGATCGAGCTCAGTCGAATCCGTGCCACCGACGTCGCCACGGAACGCGACGAGATCAAGATGGGCAGGTCCGCCGTGGCGGTGCCGGTCCGCGACGACACGGGTGGGGTCTCCGGGTGCATCGCCGTGATCGGCCGCACCGGACGGCTCGATCCGGAGGATCCCGAGCTGCTCGACCTCCTGAGATCCAGTGCGAGCCAGATCACCCTGTGCGGGTGACGATGTCCGACGGTGACAGGTCCTGCACCGAGGAACACCCGAGGCCGAGGACCGCGGAGTCGAGGCCTCCGCGCAGAATGTCGAGAACGTTCTCGACCCCAGGCTGACCTGCGGCCGCCAGCCCCCACAGGTACGCACGACCGATCAACACCGCGCGTGCACCGAAGGCGACGGCTTTCGCGACGTCGCTGCCCCGGCGGACCCCACCGTCGAGGGTGATCTCGACCCGCTCCCCCACAGCGTCGACGATGCTGGGCAGCAGGCGGATCGACGCAGGTGTTCCGTCGAGGTTGTTTCCGCCGTGGTTGGACACCGACAGCGCCGTGCAACCGATGTCGACGGCTCGCTCCGCGTCGTCGACGCGTGCGATTCCCTTGAGCATGAACGGTCCACCCCACTGCTCACGCAGCCACGCAATGTCCTCCCACGTCGGGAGCGGTGTCCTCGTCCACTCGCGGTACGCGCCGAAGAACGTCGGTGGAGCGCCGCCGGGAGGGGTCAGATTCGGAGCCGTCAGATCAGGGATCGCCCCCGAGCGCACCCACTGTCCCAGCCACCGAGGATGCAAGACGGCCTCCGGCGCGAACCGAGCCATGGTGCGTAGATCGACCCGCTCCGGAATGGCCGGGCTCCCCCAGTCCCTGCCCTCCGAGAACGACCAGTCCATCGTCAGTATCAGCCCGACCGCGCCCGCTGCACGCGCTCGTTCGACCAGGTGAGACAGGAAGTCCCTCGACCCCACCCAGTGCAGTTGGAAGAACGTCTGCGGGTTCGCCGCGACGACGTCCTCGATGGACTTGCTCGCGAACAACGACAACCCCATCGGAACACCCTGCGCGGCAGCAGCTCTGGCCACCGCGACTTCACCGTCCGGATGTACCGCCTGCACACCCGTCGGCGAGATCACGACCGGGAACGACATCGGCTGACCCATCAACGTCGTCGACAGATCGCGTGCATCGGACAATCCCGCGACTCGGGGTGCAAATCCCAATTCGGCGAATGCAGCCGTGTTGTCCGCGACCGTGATGCCCTCTTCGGAACCGGCCAGCAACGCCGAATACACGGATCGGGGAAGCCGCTTCTTCGCGCGCCGCTGAGCCTCCGCGACAGTCTCGAACCACTCCTTGTCGTTGGACACTCTCGGTCAGACGCCGAGCTTCCGGTCGAATCCGAGCGGCATCACGACATCCGACGGCGACAGGTCGTGCACCGACGAATGACCGAGACCGAGAACTGCCGAATCGACACCACCGCGCAGGATGTCGAGAACATTCTCCACACCGGCCTGACCGTTGGCGGCCAGACCCCACAGGTAACCTCGGCCGATCAACACAGCCTTGGCGCCGAGGGCGAGGGCCTTGACGACGTCGCTCCCCCTCCTGATTCCACCGTCGAGGGTGATCTCGATCTGGTCGCCGACGGCATCGGCGATTGCGGGCAACGCTCGGATCGGTGCCGGGGTTCCATCGAGGTTGTTTCCGCCGTGGTTCGACACGGAGATCGCGCTGACCCCCGCGTCCACGGCCTTCTTGGCGTCGTCGACGCGCATGACCCCCTTGAGCATGAACGGACCACCCCACTGCTCGCGCAGCCAGGCGACGTCCTCCCACGTCGGAAGTGGGGTACCCATCCATTCGCCGTAGGCACCGAAGAACGTCGGCGCCGCACCACCGTCGGGCGGGGTGAGATTCGGGGTGGTCAGATCGGGAATCTTCCCGGTCTTCGCGAACTCCCACAGCCACTTCGGGCGGGTGATGCCCTCCGGCGCGAACTGCCACATCGCCTTCAGATCCATCTTCTCCGGAATCGACGGGCTACCCCAGTCGCGACCGTTGGAGAACGACCAGTCGAGCGTCATGATCAGACCCACCGCGCCCGCTGCACGTGCACGTTCCATGCGCTGCAGCAGCACTTCGCGCGAACCGACCCAGTACATCTGGAAGAACGTCTGCGCGTTCGCCGCCGTGACTTCCTCCACGGACTTGCTCGCGAACGAGGACAGGCCGATCGGGATTCCTCGTGCCGCCGCCGCCCTGGCCACGGCGACCTCGCCGTCGGGGTGCACCGCCTGCACACCCGTCGGCGAGATCATGACCGGGAAGGAGAGTGGCTGCCCCATGACTGTCGTCGCCAGGTCACGCTTGTCCGACAGACCTGCCACGTGGGGCGCGAAACCGAGCTCGCCGAACGCCGCGGTGTTGTCGTCGACGGTGATACCCCGTTCCGAGCCCGCCACCAGGGCGGCGTACACGGACTTGGGTAGACGCTTCTTGGCACGCCGCTGCGCCTCGGCAACGGTTTCGAACCACGCACTCTTGGCCATGACTGATTTCTTCCTATTCCATTCCTGCGAGGGGATTCTCGTCGCAGATCTTTGCCGGGGGCCGCATCATCAATGTGAGCGGAACCGATTTGCGGGGTGTCTTACGTTCACCGGACCGAGAATGATCGACGCTGGACTTGGGGATCTCCCCCGCCGCAGCCAACGCGAGTTCGCCGTTACCGATGACGCATTCGGGATCCGGACCGTCCATGGGGAGGCCGGTGAAGAATTTCGCAGCCATGCAACCGCCGCGGCACGAGTCGAAGAACGAGCACTTGGTGCACGCCCCCGACGTTTGCGGCGACCGCAGTTCCTGGAACAACTCCGATGTCTGCCAGACGGATTGGAACCCGCCCATACCGTCTTTCGCATCACGGACGATGTTGCCGGCGAGGAACTGCTCGTGGATGGCGAAGGGGCAGGCGTAGACGTCTCCGATCGGGTCGATCAAGCAGACGACACGGCCGGCGCCGCACAGATTCAAACCGGGCAGTGCGTCACCGAACGCGGACAGGTGGAAGAAGGAGTCTCCGGTGAGCACACCTTCGCCGTTGGCGACGAGCCAGTTGTACAGCTCGCGCTGCTGTCCCGCCGTCGGATGCAGATCGTCCCACACGTCGGCTCCGCGTCCCGAGGGCCGAAGTCGCGTGATACGAAGTGTCGCACCGTACTTGTCGGCAAGCGCTTTGAAGTCGTCGAGCTGACTCACGTTGTGGCGAGTGACGACGACGGAGATCTTGGCGTCCTCGAACCCGGCTTCACGCAGGTTCTCCAGTGCACGGCAGGCCATGTCGAACGAACCGGGTCCGCGTACCGCATCGTTGACCTCGGCGGTGGCACCGTCGATCGAGATCTGTACGTCGACGTAGTCGGAGGCAGCCAGACGAGCAGCCACGTCCTTGTCGATCTTGACTCCGTTGGTCGAGAACTTCACACCGACCTGATGGGCCGTCGCATAGTCGACGAGCTCCCAGAAGTCGGATCGAACCGTCGGCTCACCACCACCGATGTTGACGTAGAACACCTGCATTTTCTGCAGCTCGTCGATGATCGATTTGCACTGTTCGGTGCTCAGTTCACGGGGATCTCGTCGACCCGAGGACGACAGGCAATGCACGCAGGAGAGGTTGCAGGCATAGGTCAGTTCCCAGGTCAGGCAGATCGGCGCGTCGAGGCCGAGTTCGAATTGGTCGACCAGCTTGCCCACCGCGGGTGGTGGTGCCGGTCTTTCGAGCATGGAGGTCATTTCGCTGTCCTCTTGGAGTTGAGGGGTGTCCGGCGCCCGAAGGGCTGGTTCGGGCGTCAGAGCTTGGTGATCATCTTCGAATCGGCCAGAGTGGCAAGCGCTCTGACGTACGGCGCGCAGGCCGACTGGTCGATTCCGGCTGCGGAGATCGCGGACCTCATGTCCGGATGCTGCGGGAAGGATTCGATGATCGCTACGATCGTGCGATTCTTCAGAAAGGAGAGCTTCCGTGTCCCGAAGTGGTAGAGCAGCGCCCCGAAGGATTCGGGGCGCAGCGCCACCTGCGGGTGAAGAGCCCACCGAGCGTCGAGGTCCACGGCTGGGAGTGCCTTCACGGGTGCCGACATGTCAGTAGACGCCGCACATGCCGTCGATGGACACTTCTTCCACCAGCGATTCTTCGATCAGGTCGGATTCGACCACGGCTGCGTTCGTCACATCGGTCTTCGGGTTCTGAGACATCGGTGTACCTCCATCGGCGAGACTTATCGGATGGGTCACAGTCATCGGTGACAGTGACTTGGTTCACCACCATAATGGCATCGAGTGCATAAAGACACCTATCGGAGAGAAAAAAGTGGTCAGTCGCAAGAAACCGTCCAGCCGGGTAGGTCGTCGCCCGTCCACGACGCGGGGGCAGATCAGCGATATCGCGATCGAACTGTTCGCCAAGAACGGTTTCGACACCACGAGCGTCGACGACATCGCCGACGCCGCGGGGATCGCCCGTCGTACGTTCTTCCGATATTTCGCATCCAAGAACGCGGTGCCGTGGGGTGATTTCGACGAGCAGTTGACGGCGTTACGCAGCCTGCTCGATTCGCTTCCCGACGACATTTCGCTCGCCGACGGCATTCGGTCGGCACTCCTGAAGTTCAATACTTTTCCCGACGACGAGACGCCCGTTCATCGCCAGCGAATGGAACTCATCCTCCGCAATCCAGCACTGCAGGGCTATTCGATGCTGATGTACGAGGGGTGGCGTGAGGTGATCGCCCAATACGTGGCGGCCCGAACCGATTCCGAGCCCACCGACCATTTTCCGCGAACCGTTGGCTGGATGGTCCTCGGTGTGGCAATCTCGGCGTACGAGCAGTGGTTGACGGACGACGAGTTGGACCTCGCTTCGTTGCTCTCCGATGGCGCTCGCACCCTGTACGGAGGTCTCGACGCCGATGCCGGCGCACCGAGCCCGCGCACCCCCTAGGAAAGATCCGACATGACCGAACTCGACGCTCTGGCCCCAGCCCACCAGAGGCGATGGACTCACGACAGCGTGACCGTCGAATACTCCGAGTCCCTCCCGCCTGGCGCAGTCGAGGTGCGGTGCTCCGCGCCACTGCGCGTCGAGCACGCGTTGACGTCCACGCACATCGGCGAGAGTCTGGTCCACCGCATCACGGATCTGACTCTGTCGCAGCGCGAGTTCGAACTCGTCATGGTGGGGCTGGTACTGACCACGGTGGCCGATCCACTGCAGGCGTGGACGACCTACTATCGAAACTCGCTCGACGACCTCCTCTCGGGTGCAGCCGAATTCGCGCCTGTTCATGCACGTGCCGAGACCCTTGTCACGGGGTCAGTTCTGGATCTCGGATCCTGCTTCGGCTTCTTCCCGCTCCGGCTCGCCCTCGACGGCGTCGACGTCACCGCCACGGACCTGTCCGCCGGGACGATGACTCTGCTGCGCACCGTCGCCCCGCACCTGGGCGCCACGCTCGACGTTCTCACCTGCGACGCGTCGGGGATTCCGGTAGCGCCGAACAGCGCGGACACCGTCACTGCGCTTCATCTGCTCGAGCACGTGGACGAGGAACTGGGCGGACGAATCGTCGCCGAGGCCATCCGAATCGCCCGCCGACGCGTCGTGATCGCGGTCCCGTTCGAGGCCGAGGCAACAGCCTGCCACGGACACGTCAGGACGTTCGACGCTGCCGCACTGACGGCGTTGGGGCTGAGCACAACCCTGCCCTACGAGGTGGACGAATTCCACGGCGGCTGGCTGGTTCTCGACACCACGCCCGCCGATGCACGGGTGGTGTCGATCAGATGAGACCTTGCTTGCTTGCCGCATAGACGGCTTCCGCCCGCCGGCTCACCCCGAGCTTGCGCATGATGTTGCTGACGTGGAACTTGACCGTCGTCGCGGAGATGAACAAACGGGTGCCGATGCTGTTGTTGGACAACCCTGTTGCCAGTAGGCGTAGCACTTCCAGTTCACGGTCGGTGAGACGCTCCACGGCAGATCCCTGACCGTTGAGCGATCGGATGACCGCTGACGCACTGCGCGAGTCGAAAGCACTCTCACCACGAGACACGGCCCGAATCGCTCGAACCAACTCGGTGGTGTCGACGTCCTTGACGACGTATCCCCGCGCCCCCGCGTGCACGGCCTCCACCACGAGTCGGTCGTCGAGGAACGTCGTCAACACCAACAAACCGATGGTCGGGTGCGCACCGGACAGCTGCGCACACAGAGCCAAGCCCTCGTAATCGGTACTCGCCGACAGCTTGAGGTCCATGAGCACGATGTCCGGTTTCACGCGTTCGACGACGGCGAGGCCTTCCGCTCGCGACGACGCTTCACCGACGACGGACAGGTCCGCTTCACGTTCGAGGACGGATCTGAGTCCGTCACGGAGGATGGCGTGATCGTCGACCAGCACGATTCTGACCACTGTCGTCGATACTGTCATGATTGCTCACTCTCCTCGAGAAGGAATGCGTACCGAGATGCGCACACCTCCGATTCGGGCCCGGCGGATTTCGAGAACACCGCCGTGCTCACGTGCTCGTGCTGCCATGTTCGCGAGTCCGCGGTGCCGGCCGTCGACATCGTTGTTCTCCGCCAGCCGCTGCATCAGGCGTAGATGCGCGGGGTCACCGGTGCCGTCGTCGGCGATCGAGAGCGAGACGCCACCCTCGCGGTAGGCGAGCCGGATGACGGCTCGGTGCGCGCCCGCGTGAACGGCAGTGTTGAACAACGCTTCTCCAGCGATCCGCAGCAGATCGTGTTCGCAGTCGCTGCCCAATTCCACCGGCGTTCCCTCCACGCGAAGCGAGACCTGTAGCTCGTCGGGCATATGCACCACCGACAGTTGTTCGAGCATCTCGGGCAGAGATGTGCGATCCGCGTCCTGCGCGTGATTGAGCGCGTAGATGGCCGACCGCAGCTGCTCGACGGCACGTCGGGTGAGATCCTTGGCCAGATCCAGTCTTTCGGCCCGCTCGCCGGCGGGGATGTCGCCGAGGCACACCTCGATCTGCATGCCCGCGGACAGCACTGCTTGGGTCACGCTGTCGTGCAACTCGCGTGCGATTCGGTGGCGTTCCTCGTCGAGTACCTGGTGACGATGCGCAGCGCCCAACTGCCGCTGGGTGGCTTCGAGTTCGGCGTTGCGGACAGCGAGATCCGCGGCGGTGCGGTGTGCTTCGGAGTAGGCACTCTCCGCACGTTCGAGCAGGACTCGCCTGCTCTGGTACAGAGCGGAGTTCTGCAGCGCCACAGCGGTTTGACTGGCCAGAATGCTGAGGACGGCGGAGTCGGTCGCGTCGAGCACTCGATGCGTCGAGGTCCACGCAGCGAACGCTCCGACCACACCGCCGTCCAGCGCGATCGGAACGAAGGCGTGGTGGGATTCGATCTGTGGCTCCCGTCCGTCGCCGATCCTCGCCAGCCGGATCGACTCCAGGCACTCCACGACGTCGTCCGGTAAGGGAGGACCGACGACGTTGTCGACCAGGAACGGCGTGGCGTCCGGCCCGAGGACCAGACGTCGGGGTCCGGCGTCCGGCAGTGCGCCGTCGGCGAGGGCGAAAACCACCCACTGTGCACTCAGATGCGCCCGCGCGGCTTCGGCGACCGCGCAGATCAGCGTCTCCGGCCCGTCGACCGTACGCACCAAGGCCCTGGAGATCAGTTCGAGTGCGTGTACGACGCGTTCGAGCCGCTCGGCGGCGCCCCGATACTGCGGATAGAACGTGCTCTTCCCCGACCGCAGCCCTGTCAGCAGCGACAGGTCCGGCTGCTGGGCGGTCACAGTGCGGTCCTGAACAACGCCGCCATCTCCTCGTGGGAGGCGTGGCGGGGATTGGTGGACATGCATGCGTCGCGCAGCGCGTTGGTGGCGAGGACCTCGATGTCGGCGTCGCTGACGCCGATCTCGGCGAGCCCCTTCGGAACTCCGACCTGGCGTGCCAGCTCTTCGACCCGTGCGGCGACGGCAAGCGCTGCTTCCTCGGCCGGTCCACGCCCCTCCGGCAGCCCGAGGCTGGTCGCGATTGCCACGTAGGGCAGCGGGTCGGCTGCGGCGTTGAATCGAATGACGTGAGGCAGCAACACACCGTTGATGACCCCGTGGGGCAGGTCGAGCAGTCCCCCGACCTGATGACTCATCGCGTGCGTGGCACCGAGAATTGCGTTGGTGAAGGCCAGGCCCGCCTCGAGGCTTGCCTGCGCCATGGAGGTTCGCGCCGTCATGTCGGTCGGTACGTCCATCGTCTGCGCAAGGTGCGAGGTCACCATCGTCACGGCACGAAGCGCGTGGTGATCGGTGAGCTGGTTGTGGCCGAGCGAGACGAACGCTTCGATCCCGTGAGTGAGCGCGTCGAGACCCGTTGCAGCGTTGAGCCATTCCGGCATCGTGGTGAGCAACCGAGGATCGATGACGGTGATGTCCGGGACGAGTGCGCGCCCGAGGATGGTGATCTTGGTCGAGCGGGTGGTGTCGGTGACGATGCAGAACTGCGACACGTCGGCCCCGGTCCCGGACGTCGTCGGCACCATCACGAGCGGCGGAATCGGCCGCGTCGCGCGGTCGACTCCCTCGTAGTCCAGTATCGAGCCGCCGTTGCCGGCCAGGACCGCGATGCCCTTGGCAGCGTCCATCACCGACCCCCCGCCGATGGCGACGATGACGTCGCAGCCCGATTCCTGATAGATCTCGTGGCCCGCCTCGATCTCGACATCCTTGGGGTTGGGGGTCAGCCCGCTCCACGACGTCGGGGACAGGCCCTGTGCTTCGAGGTGATGACCGAGCTGTGCGACCCAGCCTGTGTCGATGAGGCCCGCGTCGGTCACGACCAGCGGGCGCTGCGCCCCGAGGCGCAGAGCTGCGTGCGCAACTTCGCCGAGTGAATCCTGGCCGAACACTATCTCCGGCGCATGGAATTTGAGCACGCGTGGCGCCTCGACCGAACTGCGGTGCGAGTGCAGATCGTGCAGCGCCTGTCCGGTCTCGGCAGTCTCGATCATCGGGGCCCCTGTACGTTCCGGTAGCGGAGTATCCCCCTACCGTGTGATCAAGGTTACAGCTCCACGCCAGGCATCCCCACCAGCCGACGTCCAGGTGGGTGCCTGCCCGATCGGGTAGGTACGGTGCCGCGAACGCGGCCGCCGTCGCCACCGCGGCACCTGCTGATCGTGCTCGGTGTCACCCGACCGAGCTCGCGCTCCCACTGCGGGACGCGAGAACGAACCCGGTCGACGAGAGGACCGCGAGAACGATCACGAAAGCGCCGTAGACCAGCGTCGTCGGCTCGAGACCGAACGTGTGCACCGCGATCCCGCCGACGACGGCCGGAACACTGAAGGCCAGGTAGCTGAGGACGAAGGTCGTAGCGAAGACACTTCCGCGCTCGTCCGCTGGAACGAGGCCGCCGAGTGTGCGCATGGCGCCGAGGAACGTCGCTCCCCATCCGGCACCGGCGACGACGGACCCGACGAAGTACAGCGGGACCGTCTCTGTCGCAACGGAGACCAGCGAGGCGGCGACACCCAGCGCCAGCACGAGCGTTCCCACGATCATCACCGTGCGCGGCGGCAGAGTCCGCACCACGGCAGCGGACACCGCGCCGGAGAAGAACAGCGCGAATATCTCGACCCCGCCGACGATGTGGTTGTCGATGCCGAAGACGGTGCCGATGATCGACGGTCCCAGAGACAGGTGGAACCCGCCGAGTGACCACGTCGCTATCAGCGCGGGCACGATCATGAGGAACGGAACGCGCGCTCCGGTGGGGAACGCCGCTCTCGGCAGCAGCAGCCGAGCGAGGTGGCGTTTCGATTCGATGGTGCGAAGCGACGATGTCTCGGGAACGAAGACCACCGCCGCCGCGAGCAGAACCACCGCCGCGATCAACAGCGCGTAGACCAGGACGGTCGGAGCGGGCGCCAACTGTACGAGCAGCCCCGACCCCAGCGCACCGGTGGCAAGCCCCACCGACGGTGCGACGCTGTTGACCAGGGGCCCCGCCGTACTGTTCGGCTGCAGATCGATGACGGCCGCGCTCAGCGCACCGGTGGCGGTACCCGCGGCAAGGCCTTGCACCACTCTCGCGGCGATCAGACCGCCGACCCCGTCTGCGGCGATGAACAGCACGAGACTGATCGCCAGCAGTACCAGCGCGCCGATCAGGATCGGTTTCCGGCCGATGTGATCCGACAGACTTCCAACCGTGAGCAGAGCCAGGAGCAGCGCGAGGGCGTACACCGCGAACACGACGGTCAGCATCGTCGAGGAAAATTCCCACGACGCTTGGTACACGGGGTAGAGCGGTGACGGGGCGGCGGACGACGCCATGACGACCAGATAGGTGACGCCGACGGTCCAGAAGGCCAGCGACGCGGACATCCTCCGCGAGGATGCGACGGGAATCGTCGAATCGAGATCGGTGTTGACCATTCGTAGCCTCCGGGCGGGTCGCTAAAGCCAAGATCATTGCTTTTACTCACGATAGACCGAGGCGCCGCTTAAAGCCAATCGGTTTGCAATAATGGTGGAATGTCCGAAGTCGAGCCGTCCAGCGTCCGCCGCCCCGGGGGCAGGAGCGCCCGGATACGCACCCTCGTCCACCGGGCCGTGACCGATTTGATCGACGACGACGCCGAGCCGTTGACTGTGCCGCTCGTCGCCCAACGTGCCGGCGTCGCCGCGACCACCGTCTACCGTCGGTGGGGTGATATCGACACTCTCCGAACCGAAGTGGCTCTGGAGGTTCTCTCTGCGGATGCCGACGTACCGGACACCGGCGACCTCCGTCGTGATCTACACGTGTGGTGTGAGTTCCTCGTCACGGACATCACGCGGCCGGAGAAAACCGCGTTGCTTCGCTCCCTGATCGGGGCCATGCGCGACGCCGACAGGAGCCGTTGTCTCGACAAACGCGAAGACCAGATCGACACGATCCTGCGGCGTGCCACGGAGCGCGGAGACGACGCGCCGTCGCACCGCACCGTCATGGACCACGTCGTGGCCCCGCTCTACTTCAGAGTCGTGTTCGGATTCGGCGGAACAGACGCAGCCTTCGCGCGGTCACTGGTGAACGATGTGCTCGCCCGCCAGCAATCGGCCCTCTCGATGGGCGAGAGCACTGGCCGGTAGCGACCCTGCTCGTCCACTCATCGACACCGTGACCGTTCCGCTGCCGCCGGTCGACTTCCCGAGCTCGTCGATCCTCCGAAGTGCCTGCCGCGCAACAGCTTCCGCACTGTCGAACAACCGAGTTCCAGGGGGCAGAGCCGCGGCGATCTCGGCCGCCACCAACGGGTAGTGCGTACACCCCAGCACGACCACATCCACGTCGGCGGGCGTGCGGTCGGCGGCCTCGCGAATCGCTGCGGACACAGCGGAGGAATCTCCGCGGTCGATCGACTCCGCCAGCGAATGGCACGCAACGGCGGTGACCGTGCGGCCGGCCGCGAACTCCTCGATCAGTCGCGCTTGATACGCACTGGCCGTCGTCGCTGCCGTCGCCCACACCGCGAAGCGATCACTCTGTGCCGCAGCAGGTTTGATCGCCGGAACGGTGCCGATCACCGGAACGGATCCCACGTGCGCACGCAGGTCCGCCAACGCCGTCACGCTCGCGGTGTTGCACGGCAGTACCAGAGCCTCCGCGCCAGCCTCGATCCCACGATCCGCGGCCGCCAGCACACGCTCGATCACCACATCGTCCGGCTTCGGACCCCACGGCGCATTGTCGGGATCCATCAACAGGATCAGATCGAGCTCGGGACGCAGCTGCTTCAGCCACGCCGACGTCGGCAACAGGCCGAGCCCCGAGTCGATCAATCCGACGAGCATCCGATTCAGCCCAGTGCCTGCTCGACGTCGCCGACGAGATCGGCTGCGTCCTCGATGCCGACCGACAGACGAACCAAGTCGTCGGGGACCTCCAGCAACGACCCGGCTGTCGACGCGTGCGTCATGGCGCCCGGATGCTCGATCAGCGACTCGACACCTCCGAGCGATTCGGCAAGAGTGAAGATCTCGGTCCGTGCGCAGAAGTCGAGAGCGGCTTGCTTGCCACCGTTCAAGCGCACCGAGATCATGCCGCCGAAACGCCGCATCTGCTTCGCCGCAACCTCGTGCGACGGATGCGACGCCAAACCCGGGTAGATGACCTGGGAGATAGCGGAGTGGCCGCTCAGCAGCTCGACCAGCTTCTCCGCGTTGTCGCTGTGCCGTTCCATGCGCAGCGCCAAGGTCTTGATACCCCGAAGAGTCAGGAATGCATCGAACGGGCCGGGCACACCGCCTGCACCGTTCTGCAGGAACGCGAACGCCGCGTCGACCTCCTCGTCGTCGGTGACGAGAGCACCACCCACGACGTCGGAGTGCCCACCGATGTACTTGGTGGTCGAATGCAGTACGACATCGGCACCGAGCTGTAGCGGCTGTTGCAGGTACGGCGACGCGAACGTGTTGTCGACGACCAGCTTGGCGTTCTTCTCGTGGGCGACACCGGCAAGCGCCTCGATGTCACCGACGTTCAGAAGCGGGTTCGTCGGAGTCTCGACCCACACGAGCTTGGTGTTGGGGCGGATCGCGTCACGCACTGCGTCGACGTCGGACACCGCGG
The DNA here is from genome assembly GCF_002258225.1 of Rhodococcus sp. RS1C4. Taxonomy (NCBI): domain Bacteria; kingdom Bacillati; phylum Actinomycetota; class Actinomycetes; order Mycobacteriales; family Nocardiaceae; genus Rhodococcus; species Rhodococcus sp. RS1C4. Next base: position 129,303 of record NZ_NOXZ01000004.1, read on the forward strand.
CCACCGAGTACTCGATCCCCCACTGAGTGAACACCTTGTCGATCAGCCTGAACGTGCCGCCGTAGGCATCGTTGGGAATGACGAGGTGATCACCGGGACGCAACGTCGCGCGGAGCAGCGCATCCGTCGCCGCCATGCCCGACGAGAACGCACGGCCGTACGTGCCCGACTCGATCGCGGCAAGATTCGCTTCGAGCGGCCGACGCGTCGGATTACCGGTGCGGGCGTACTCGAAGCCACTGCGCATACCGCCGACGCCGTCCTGAGCAAACGTCGAACTCGCGTAGATCGGGACATTGACCGCGCCGGTCAGCGAGTCCGGCTCGTAACCGGCATGAACCGCTTTGGTCGAAAACCCCTGCCACGAACTGCTGTCTGCCTTGCTGCGCTGCTCACTCATGACTTTCAGCCTAATAGGGTCATTACTGCAGGCTCCACTCCCGCCTGGTTGGGTCATTACTGCAGGCTCCACTCCCGCCTGATAGGCGAGAGTTCTCGGTAGCCTTCGGGAGACACTGCAAAGCGAAACGAGGCGTTTGACCGTGGCCGATTCACAGACCGTCGACGAGCTGTTCTCCATCGACTCCCTTCTGGATTCCGAGGAGAAGGATATCCGCGACACCGTTCGAAAGTTCGGCCGCGAACGTATCCGGCCCCACCTCGCGGACTGGTTCGAGGACGGCACCGTCCCCGCGAGAGAGCTGGCCAAGGAACTGGGCGCACTCGGACTGTTGGGGATGCATCTCGAGGGTTACGGGTGCGCGGGCACGTCTGCCACTGCCTACGGCCTCGCCTGCCTGGAGCTCGAGGCCATGGATTCCGGCATTCGTAGCCTTGTCTCCGTCCAGGGTTCGCTGGCGATGTTCGCGATCTGGAAGTACGGCTCCGAGGAGCAGAAGCAGCAGTGGCTGCCCGGTATGGCCGAGGGATCGCTCATCGGTTGCTTCGGGCTGACCGAGGCCGACCACGGATCCAACCCGGGCGGAATGCGGACGCGGGCCAGGAAGGACGGCAGCGACTGGGTCCTCAATGGCTCCAAGATGTGGATCACGAACGGCCCGGTCGCCGATGTCGCCGTCGTCTGGGCTCAGACCGACGAGAGAATACGAGGGTTCGTCGTCCCGACGGACACGCCGGGGTTCACGGCGAACACCGTCAAGAAGAAGCTCTCGCTTCGTGCGTCGATCACCGGCGAACTGGTGCTGGAGGACGTCCGGCTGCCCAGTGATGCCGTGCTCCCCGACGCTCATGGACTACGTGGCCCGCTCAGCTGTCTCAACGAAGCCCGCTTCGGCATCATCTTCGGCGCGATGGGTGCGGCACGTGACTGCATCGAGTCGGCCATCGAGTACTCGAAGACACGGGAGGTGTTCGACAAGCCACTCGGCGGTTACCAGCTGACGCAGGCCAAGCTCGCGAACATGGCACTCGAACTCGGCAAAGGTCAACTGCTCGCGCTGCACCTCGGCCGACTGAAGGACAAGGGCGAGCTGCGCGGCGAACAGGTGTCCGTCGGCAAGCTCAACAACGTGCGCGAAGCGATCGCGATCGCCCGCGAGTGCCGGACGATTCTCGGTGCCAACGGCATCACCCTGGAGTACCCGGTGCTTCGTCACGCCAACAACCTGGAGTCCGTCCTCACGTACGAGGGAACGTCCGAGGTACACCAGTTGGTGGTGGGGCAGGCACTCACCGGCACCAGCGCGGTTCGCTGATTCCGCTGTGAGTGGTTGTGTACGGCCCGCCATACACAACCACTCACGTAGGGGGGTCAGGCGCCCTTGGACAGGAACCCGAGCAGGTCGTGTCGGGTGATGACGCCGACGGGCTTGCCCTCCTCCACGACCATCAGGGCGTCGGTCTCCCCGAGAGCCTTGGTGGCGTCGGAGACGTTCTCGCCTGCACCGATGAGGGGGAACGGCTCGCTCATGTGCTTGGCGACCGGGTCCGCCAGTGACGCACGGCCCTCGAAGACCGCGCTCAGCAGTTCGCGCTCGGTGACGCTGCCCGCGACCTCGCCCGCCATTACGGGAGGCTCCGCGCCGACGACCGGCATCTGCGAGACGCCGTACTCGCGCAGGATCTCGATGGCGTCACGCACGGTTTCCGACGGGTGCGTGTGCACCAGGTCGGGAAGGGCGCCGGACTTGCCGCGGAGCACGTCGCCCACCGACGGCTCGTCGGTCTTGCCGTCCAGGCGCGAGCGAAGGAAGCCGTAGGACGACATCCAGTCGTCGTTGTAGATCTTCGCGAGGTAGCCACGACCGCCGTCGGGCAGCAACACGACGACGAGAGCGTCGGGGCCTTCACGCTCGGCGACACGCAGGGCACCGACGGCAGCCATACCGCACGATCCGCCGACCAGGAGCCCTTCTTCGCGTGCGAGGCGTCGCGTCATGTCGAAGGAGTCGGCGTCGGACACGGCGATGATCTCGTCGGGAATGGACGGGTCGTAGGCCGACGGCCAGAAGTCCTCACCGACGCCCTCGACGAGGTACGGACGGCCGGTGCCACCCGAGTAGACCGAGCCTTCGGGGTCGACGCCGATGACCTTGACCTTGCCGCCGGAGATCTCCTTGAGGTACTTGCCTGTTCCGGAGATGGTTCCACCCGTTCCGACGCCCGCGACGAAGTGGGTGATCTTGCCGTCGGTGTCGGCCCAGATCTCGGGTCCGGTGGTTTCGTAGTGGCTCTGCGGGCCTGCCGGGTTGGCGTACTGATTGGGCTTCCACGCACCGTCGATCTCGCGCACCAGGCGATCGGACACGCTGTAGTAGCTGTTGGGGTCCTCGGGAGCGACAGCCGTCGGGCAGACGACCACCTCGGCTCCATAGGCGCGCAGCACGTTGCGCTTGTCCTCGCCCACCTTGTCCGGGCACACGAAGACGCACTTGTAGCCACGCTGCTGCGCGACGAGGGCCAACCCGACCCCGGTGTTGCCCGAGGTCGGTTCCACGATGGTCCCGCCCGGCTTCAACTCGCCCGACGCCTCGGCAGCGTCGATCATCTTGATGGCGATGCGGTCCTTGCTGGACCCGCCCGGGTTGAGGTATTCGACCTTGGCCACAACCGACCCCGCGTTGTCGCCGACAACAGAGGAGAGCTTGACCAACGGGGTGTTGCCGATGAGTTCGGTGACGTGCTGAGCGATGCGCATGACTTCATCTTCCCAGATCGCGCTCGGAGCGGAGTCCTCGGAACGACTCGATCGGACCCGACGCGCTTCTCGGTACCCCCGAGACACCGCGAACGGATGCTTACGATGGACGTGTGGCGCAGACCGTGGGAAAGAGAACGTGTCGGTGAGTCGGTGGAAGGGCGCAGCCAAGGCGGGCGCCGCGACGGTGATTGCAGGCTCGTCAGCTGGGACAGCGTCGTGGGCTGCGTACAAGCATCTGATGGCCCAAGCGACGTCTGCTCGCGGGGTGATCGGACGCTCGACGGCAAAACCTCCGGAGGCCGACGGCGTCTACGGGCCCGGTGATCGCACGCCGGAACGGTGGCGAATCGGGAGTTCGGCAGATATTCATCTGATGATCTTCGGCGACTCGACTGCCGCGGGCGTCGGCTGCACTGTCGCCGACGAAGTACCAGGAGTCCTGGTTGCCCGTGGGCTCGCCGACGAAACCGAGAAGCGGGTCCGGCTGAGCACCAAAGCAATCGGCGGCGCGACGTCGAAAGGCCTGGAGGGCCAGGTCGACGCGATGTTCGTCGCCGGCCCGCCACCGGACGCCGCGGTCATTCTGATCGGCGCGAACGATGTCACCAAGAAGTTCTCCATCGCGGCGTCGGCCGCGCGACTGGGCAACGCAGTGGAACGCTTGACGGCGAAGGGCACGGTCGTCGTCGTGGGAACGTGCCCCGATCTCGGCGTCGTGACCGCGATACCCCAACCTCTGCGAACGGTCGTCCGAAACTGGGGTCTTCGGCTGGCACGCGCACAGTCCGACGCGACCCTGAAAGCAGGCGGGCACCCCGTGGCGTTGGCGGACTTGCTGTCTCCCGAGTTTCTCGCAGCCCCGGACACGATGTTCTCCGCGGACCGGTTCCATCCGTCGGCTGCCGGCTACGAACTCGCCGCTCGCCAGTTGCTTCCTGTCCTGGCTGCGGCGTTGGGCGAGTGGCACGGTGGTCCGCTCCCCGTGCTCCCCGACGTGTCCGCCGCGGCCGAATCCCGCCGTTTCGTGCCGCGCGCGGCGGCATCGTTGGAGAGTTTCCTACGTCGCCGACGAAGCGAAACGGAGGCGCACAACCAGCCCTACCCGCCGGTAACTTAGTATCCACGGTAATCAACCCTAGGAGAGTTCATGCCAGAAGCAGTGATCGTCAGTACCGCTCGTTCACCCATCGGCCGCGCGATGAAGGGCTCGCTGAAAGACATCCGTCCCGACGACCTCACCGTGCAGATGGTCGCCGCCGCGCTCGCGAAGGTTCCCGAGCTCGACCCGACCGACATCGACGACCTCCTTCTGGGATGTGGCCTTCCCGGAGGCATGCAGGGCAACAACCTCGCTCGCATCGTGGCAGTCCTGCTCGGCTACGACTCGCTTCCCGGCACCACCATCACCCGCTACTGTTCCTCCTCGCTGCAGACCACGCGCATGGCCTTGCACGCCATCAAGGCAGGCGAGGGCGACGTGTTCATCTCCGCAGGCGTCGAGAGCGTCTCCAACTTCATTCACGGCAGCTCCGACTCCCTGCCGCAGAGTCACAACCCGCTGTTCGCCGACGCCGAGGCACGCACCAAGAAGGCGCAGGAAGAGGGCGCGGACAGCTGGACCGATCCCCGCGAGAGCGGCGAGCTGCCCGACGCGTACATCGCCATGGGTCAGACCGCCGAGAACGTCTCGCTGTTGACCGGCATCAGCCGCGAGGATCAGGACCACTGGGCCGTCCGCAGCCAGAACCGGGCCGAGGAAGCTATCAACTCCGGCTTCTTCGAGCGCGAGATCACCCCGGTCACACTCCCGGACGGCACCGTCGTGTCCAAGGACGACGGCCCCCGTGCGGGCACGACCTACGAGAAGATCAGCGAGCTCAAGCCGGTCTTCCGCCCCAACGGAACAGTCACGGCAGGCAACGCGTGCCCGCTGAACGACGGAGCGGCCGCACTCGTCATCATGAGTGACACCAAGGCCAAGGCGCTCGGCCTGACGCCGCTGGCCCGCATCGTGTCCACCGGCGTCACCGGAACCTCCCCCGAGATCATGGGACTCGGACCGATCGAGGCCACCAAGCGGGCGCTGAAGATCGCGAATCTCTCCATCTCCGACATCGACCTGTTCGAGATCAACGAGGCGTTCGCGGTGCAGGTCCTCGGTTCGGCACGTGATCTCGGCATCGATCACGACAAGCTGAACATCTCCGGTGGCGCAATCGCCGTCGGTCACCCGTTCGGCATGACCGGCGCGCGCATCACCACGACCTTGCTGAACAACCTGAAGACACAGGACAAGACGTTCGGCGTGGAGACCATGTGCGTCGGCGGCGGCATGGGAATGGCCATGGTGCTCGAGCGTCTCAGCTGACGCATCCTTCGAGTCACCCGCAGGAACGCGAAAGGCCCCGCACTCACGAGGAGTGCGGGGCCTTTCGCGGTGACTACTAGTCGTTGTTGAAGTAGCTGAGCAGTCGCAGGATCTCGACGTACAGCCACACCAGCGTGATGGTCAGGCCGAGGGCCACACCCCAGGCAGCCTTTTCCGGCGCCTGCGCGCGGATGAGCTGGTCCGCCTGATCGAAGTCCAGCAGGAAGCTGAACGCGGCGATGCCGATGCAGACGAGGCTGAAGATGATGGCGATGGGTCCGCCGTCGCGGAGGCCGAGGCCGCCGTCCATGAAGAAGCTGGCGACGAGGTTACCGAGCGCCAGCACGACGACGCCGATGAGTGCACCGACGATCATGCGGGTCAGGCGCGGGGTGACGCGGATGGCACCGGTCTTGTAGACGACGAGCATTCCGAAGAACACACCGAACGTACCGAGCACGGCCTGCGAGATCAGCGTTCCGGCCGACGCACCCTGGATCGGGAACGTGAACAGGAACGACAGAGCACCGAGGAAGATGCCTTCGGCGACCGCGTAGGCAAGCACGACTGCCTTGCTGTCCATCTTGCGGCCGAACGTCGCGAACAGGACCAGGCCGAGACCGACCAGACCGCCACCGATGACGAAGGGAGCTGCGAGGCCGGGGTTACCGTCGACGAGGATGAACGAGACGATCGCAGTGAGCGCGAGCACACCGAGCGTGATGCCCGTCTTGGTCACGACGTCGTCGATCGTCATCGCCCGCGACGTGGGGCCTGTCTGGTAGGGATCGCCGTAGGCCTGCGGCTGACCGAACTGCTGAGCAGCCTGCGAGGCACCTGCCGTCGCAGAGCCGAACGTGGCGTATCCGCCGCCCTCTTGCTTGGGCAGGTTGCGGAACACCGGGTTGCTGGAGGTGCGCACCGTGTCGCGTCCTTTCTGAAGGGTGAATCCTTCTTCGAGTTCGAGCCCGTCGCGTCGCGCCGAGCCCGACAACCGGTAGTGAACCGGCAGCTGTACGTAAAACTCCCACATACGGACAAAAGTTCCCAGTCGGACCACACGACTTCCGACAATTCGGACTCTACCTTCCTTCGTGACGAACCGCGCAGACACCGGCAGTTTCCCGCGGCGCCTCGGCGGGCACTATGGATCACATGAGTATCGAAGACGGACCAGGCGACACTTTGGACCAGAGCGAAAGCCTCGACTCGGACGAGGTGCGCAACGACGACGGCGACGACATCGTCGATGCACCGGACCATTACAGCGAGGCCGACCGGTTCGGAACGACGCCGAACGAAGCGCTCGAAGGTGAGAGCCTGGACGAGAAGCTGAGCGAGGAAGAGCCCGACACCGCGCTCGAGGACGAGGAACGGTCGGTGGCGGAAACTCCGGACGACGAGCTGACCGAGGAGATCGTGGACCACGAGATCGTCGGTTCGGACGAGGACCCGGACATCGATTACGCGGACGGCCAGCGTCAGGCCGAGATCGTGGAGGGGACACTCGTCGAGGACCGGGGCCGCGATCGCGGCCAGATCGACGGCACGCCGGAAGACGGCGGCCCGGTCGAGTAGACGAGCTGGTCAGACGACCGACCGGGTGACGGTGAATTTTGCGTTCTTCCCCGCCACCGCGGTCGGTCCCACCGCGTCGGCCAGTGCACGCCGGTAGTTGAGGTGAGTGTTGTAGACGGTCCACATCTCGCCGTTCGGACGTAACACCCGCCCTGCTGCCTCGAACAACTTCTGGGCGCTGCCGGTGTGCAGGGACGCCCCTTCGTGGAACGGCGGGTTGCACACGATCAGATCGACGGAGGAGTCGGGGAACGTGGAGAGTGCGTCGTCCCGCACGACGTCGATGTCCAGACCGTTCGCCCTCGCGGTCGCAGTCGCCGACGCCACCGCCGCGGCGGATCTGTCGCTTGCGTGGACCCGAGCCTCGCTCCGCGCACGGGCCAGCAGGCAGGCGAGTATCCCGGTTCCGCAGCCGAGGTCGACGATCTGACGGGCACCGGGCAACATCCGGTCCGTGAATTCGGTCAGGAACCGGGTTCCGACGTCGAGCTTCGCCCCGGCGAACACCGCACCGTGCGCGACGACGGTGAGATCGAGGTCGTCGAGCACCGCGGTCACGGGATAACTTCGAGTCTCGGAAGGGACGGGTTTCGACGCCGTCAGGACGCGAGCTTTCTGTCTGCCCCGGCCCGCGGTGACCGTCTCGAAGGACGATCGGAGCACGGCGTTCATCGCCGGCGCCATGTGCTTGTCCCGGCCACCCGCGAGCACGACCACCCCCGGATCGGCGTGGGCGGCGATCGCCTCGGCGATCTCGGTCAGTTCTGCGAGGCTGCGCGGCAACTGCATCAGCACCAGGTCCGCGCCGCTGAGCAACGACTGGTCCAACGCGTGGTGAGTGCGCGCCCCGGACATGCCCGCCGAGGTCGCATTGCGATCGAGTGCGAGTTCGCCCGTGTACGAATCCTGGTGGACGCGAATGCCGGTCACGCCGTACTGCACCTGCAGTCCGAGCGTGAGCGCGCCGTAGCGATCACCGATCACCGTGATCCGTCGGGCGGCCACGTCCGAAACCGATTCGCCTACCGTGTCGAGCAGAAGCCGGTCCGCGGCGTCGACGGCAAAGAGGTTGACGGCCTCCGCGTCGGGGCGGCGACGGAGTCCGGACAGGACAGTTTCGAGATCGGGCACGACGCCCAGTCTCCCACCCCTCGACGTCGCTTTCCAAAAACGTTGGCGGTCAATATTTTTCTCGCGTGCTGCTCAGCGCGTCCAGGTGGCGTTTTCCCTCGAACGGGGGCATGCTTCATAAGATGGAACCGAATATCAAGATCGAGGCTCTTTTCAGCCACGCTGACAAGACTGCCGCCGAATCCACGTCCGAGAACAGCAAGCCCGCCGTGTACACGCCTCTGTTCAGCGGAGAAGCCGGGTCAGGCCAGATAGCGTAGGTAGTCCAACGCCTTGTCCGCGTGCACGTGAGCACGCTCGCTCGTCACCACCAGCCGCACCACCCTGTCGCGATCGATGACGAACGTCGTTCGCTTCACCGACAGAAGCTGACGGAGGATTCCACGCTTCGCAGCGTGAGACGAACGGTTGGAAATTTCCTGCTGGCGTCGGCGGCGCATGAGCCACCCGCCACGCCTGACTCCGAACTGGCCCGCCACCGAGGCGTCCGAGTCGGCGAGCAGCGGATAGTCGAAGGAACGCTGCAACGCGAAGTGCGACTGTTTGTCGGTGGTGTCGGTGCTGATCCCGACTCGTTGAGCCCCCAGGGCCTCGAACGACCGGCCCAGATCCCGGAAGTGGCAGGCCTCGGCCGTGCAGACCGGACTGGACGCCGCAGGATAGAAGAACAGCACCACCGGGCCCCTGGCCAGCAACTCACCGAGGGACCGCACATTCCCCTCGTGATCCGGTAGCCGAAAATCCGGCGCCGTTTGTCCAGTACGCATGCTGGACAGGGTACGTGTCCGATTCAGTCCGTCGGGACGAGCAGTGAAGATTTCAACCGTTCGACCTGGTCGACGCCTATTCCGAGCTCGCTCAGATATCCGTCGAACGATCCGTAGAGCTCGTCGACGACGCTCAGCCCGTGTCGGTAGTACTCCTCGGTGACACCGAGGACGGCGTTGGACAGAAACACCGAGCTGCCATCGCTCGTGCTCTCGCGGCCCTGCCCGTCACCGTCCGACCAGATGTCGGACAGGTGCGCGCGCAGCGGAGCGATTGCCGCATTGCTGGCCAGGTAGTCGGTCAGGATGTCCTGTTCGAGCACCCCCGCCGCGCGCAGGACCGTCGCTATCGTCCATCCGGCGCGATCCTTGCCCGCAGCGCAGTGCACGAGAACGCCACCACTGCCGTCCGAGACCGCGTCGACGACGCGACGGATGGCCACCTTCGCCCCGGCGAGCGAGGGAAACGACGTGTAGGCGCGCATCATGTACTGCAACTGCGCATCGGCGTCGACGACGTTGCCGAGCTCGTGCGGGGCGCGTTCACCCTTGTGGTTCTCGTACGGAGTGCTGTGCACCCGGACCGAGGACGGCACGCGATCACGACCGGCGCGGTCGATCTCGGACTGCCCACGAAGATCCACCACGTGGCGCACTCCGGTACGGACGAGCATGTTCTCGCCCTCGGAATCCAGCCGGCTCAGCTCGGAGGATCGAAACAACCGGCCTCGCCGAACCTCGCGACCGTCGGCCGTCCGAGCGCCCCCGACATCGCGGAAGTTCCACGCTCCAGACAGTCGGAACTGGTCGGTCGATTCGATACTGGCCATGAACGCACACTAGCCACGAGGCGATGATCCGCGATCTGCCGGGGCGCCTTCGCACGCACGGAACGGTCGTCGCCACTACCGTGAATCCATGACCGATTTCGACCGCACCGACGCCCGCCTTCTGCTCGCCCTGTGCGCGAAACCGCGTGCTACCGGCGTCGAACTCGCCGGAGATCTCGGTCTTTCTCGCAACACCGTGCAAGCTCGACTCACTCGGTGGGAGGACAAGGAGGCCCTGACGCCCATCGATCACCGAGTTCGGCCGCGCAGTCTCGGCTACGCCTTGCAGGCCTTCGTCACCACGAGGGTCGATCAGCATCGACTCGCAGAAGTCACCGATCATCTGGGAACCATTCCGGAGGTGCTCGAGGTGTTCGGACTCTCCGGTGCCTCCGACATGCACATCCGAATCGCGGCCGTCGACGCCGACGACCTCTACCGGGTGGCGGGTCTGATCCTGAAGATCCCGGGCGTGGAACGCACCAACATGTCGATCGCGATGAGCGAGCTAATCCCCTACCGGACCAAGCCGCTGCTCGAGCGGGCTTCCGGCCTCGAACCTACTGCGGGCGTACGCAGCCGGGACGCCGAGAGCCCGGACAGTCGGAATCGGCGCCGCCCCCGACGCGACGCCGACCGACCTCGACCGTAGCTCATCACGGGCACAGTCAGGTAGCGCCGAACGCGCAACCTCAGTGGTCACCGAGCCGAAGCGGGGCAAGCTGTTCGAAGACGTCGCCTGGTCCGGGATTGGTCGCGCGGGAAGATCCGCCGAGATGGTGCACGACGCCCCACACCGCGTTGAGGGCCGTTTGGATCGCGCCTTCCGCCCAGCCTGCCGTCCACGAGATGTCGTCGCCGGCGAGGAACAGTCCGCGATGGCGCTCGTCGAAGGAGTCCTGCACGAAATGACCGAACAAGCGCTCCTGGTATCGGTAGTGACCGGGGAGGTTCGCTTTGAACGCACCCAGGAAGTCGCGTTCGGTTTCCCACGACACGGTCACCGGTTCGCCGACGATGTGGGAGCGGAAGTCGACCCCCGGGTAGACCCCTTCCAACGATCTGAGCACGAGGTTCATTCGTTCGGTCGGGCCGAGCGCCAGTAGCTTGAGGGAGTCGTCGGACCAGGTGTAGGACAGGCAGATCAGACCGGGCTTTCCCTCTCCTTGATCGAGCAGGTACGTACCTCGGCTCATCCGGTCGGTCAGCGTCATGCTGACGACGTCGCGCCCGGTGTTCGGGTCCTTGTCCTTCCAGAACGGTCGGTCGACGAGCACGAACACCTTGGTCGACCCCATGTAGTGGGTGCGTTCGATCGCGGTCCAGTGGTCGATCGGTAGCAGGTCGTCGTCGCATTCGATGGTGGACAGCAACATCCAGCTCTGTGCGGTCACGATGGCAGCGGGATAGGTGCGCTCGCCGCCGTCCGCGTCACCGACGACTATTTCAGACCCCGTGCGGCGTAACCGCACCACGCGCGGTGAGGTGCTGCCGTTGTTGAGCGACTCCACCGACGTCCCGTCCGGCCAGTGATCGGACGTCGTCGACGCGCGCCACAGACCGACCGGAAGTTGTTGCGATCCACCGACGATGCCTCGGTGGTGATCGTCGGCAGCGGTGACCACGACTCTCAGTATCTCGAGAATGGAATTGGGGTAGTCGGTGTCCCAGCCACCTGTCCCGAAACCGACTTGCCCGAACACTTCTCGCAACTCGAAGGACCTGAAGTGTTCGGAGGACGCGAGGAATCCGTAGAACGTCTGGTCGTCGAAGCGCTGCACCAGCTCGTTCCACAAGGTCTTGATCTCACCGGTGTCGCGAGCGCGGATCGCCCGTTGCAGCGGAACGAGATCCGCGTGGTCCTCGAGCGTGCGCTGCCATGCCCGGGCCACCTCGCCGAAGACATCGGGCAGATCGTCGAGGCTTTGCGCGTAGTGACTGGTTCCCTTGAGGTCGATGACCGTACTCGGCGTAGCCTCGGCAAGTGGGTTGGGAAACGGCTCGGTCTGCAGTCCGAGCACGTCGAGGTAATGGAACAGCGTCGTGGACGACGGCGGGAATCTCATGGCGCCCATCTCGGCCACCACCCCGGGATGACCGTCGAACGGAATGGACCGCATGCGTCCACCGATTCGATCCGATTCGTAGACAACCGGTTTCAAACCCAACTTGGTGAGCTCGTACGCCGCCACCATTCCGGCCAGTCCCCCGCCGATGACAGCGACCTCGCTGCCGAGCGCCGAGGCGGGCACCTCGCCCAGCCCGTCCGCATGCGCGACGTAGTCGTCGTAGGCAAAGGGAAAGTCGGGACCGAACATCGTCAACGGACGCTCGTCCGAGTCGGCGGACGTACTGTCCGGCGTCACCGGCGTGGTCATGAAATTCCCTTTCTGGCATGTAGATACAGGTCCGGTCGACGGTCGGCAAGATGAGTGTTGATCGACCGGGACCGGGCGAGCATCTCCGTATCGATGTCGACCACCAGGGACTCCTCGCCGCGGCCCGCGCGAGCGAGTTCGCTCCCGTCGGGAGCGATGGCACACGTCAGGCCGCAGTACTGCAGCTCGCTTTCGCGGCCGCATCGGTTCACGTAGGCCAGGAACATCTGACTCTCGTACGCCCGCGCGGGGACGACGTGGGTGGCGACGACGTCGAACGGCGTCATGAGCCCCGTCGGCACGATCAGGAATTCGGTGCCGGAATCGGCATGTGCTCGAACGGCTTCCGGGAACTCGACGTCGTAGCAGATCAGCAGACCGCACCTCACTCCGTCCAGGTCGAACTGCGCGACGAGTCGATTACCGGGGACGAAGTGGCCGCGGTCCAGGTCCCCGAAGAGATGGGTCTTGCGGTAGCGCGCCACGAGCGAACCGTCGGCGCCGACCACCTGAACGGAGTTGTACACGACGGATCCGTCTCGTTCGGGATATCCGTAGACGACGGCCACGCCCGTCTCGGACGTGATGCGGGCGACGGCGTCGAAGATCGGGCCGTCGGCAGGTTCGGCCCGGGCCGCGACGAGCTCCCCGATGTCGTATCCGCTGATCGACATCTCGGGCGTGACGAGGATGTCGGCCCCTGCACGTGACGCACTGTCCGCTGCCCGGCCGACGGCGGCGAGGTTCGCTTCGACGTCACCCGAGAACTCGGGGCCTTGATAGAGCGAGGCACGCAGGGCGGTCTTACTCATGAATTCTCCTCCCCGAGGTGCTGTCGTCCTGCCCGAGAGCGTACGGAAGTCCGGCGTCCCCGGGAAACATCCGGTGGGACGATCCGAAGTCTGGCATCGTCAGCGTCATGAGCCCCGAACGACCACCTGTCGGTCCCATCGGTCCGGTCGACGCAACCGTGGTGCCCCGGTATGCCGAGCCGACGACGTTCGCGCGGTTACCGCGGCTCGACGAGGTGTCGCGTGCCGACGTCACGATTCTCGGTGTGCCGTTCGATTCCGGCGTCAGTTATCGGCCGGGGGCTCGGTTCGGTCCCGGTCACATCCGAGCATCCTCGAAGTTGCTTCGTCCCTACAACCCCGCGTTGAAGGTCTCCCCGTTCGCAGATCGTCAGGTCGCGGATTTCGGTGACATCGGGGTCAATCCGTTCGACATCCCCGAAGCCCTTGCCACCGTCGAGTCCGCGGTGACCGGACTGCGACAGGACGGTTCGTCGGTGCTGACGATCGGCGGTGACCACACGATCGCGCTGCCGATCCTGCGTTCGCTCGCGCGTGACCACGGTCCGTTGGCGGTGCTGCATTTCGACGCGCACCTCGACACATGGGACACGTATTTCGGGGCGCCGTTCACGCATGGGACCCCGTTCCGTCGGGCCAGCGAGGAAGGCTTGATCGACCTCGAGCGCTCACAGCACATCGGGATCCGAGGGCCGCTCTACAGCGAGCAGGATCTGGAGAACGACCGCATCCTCGGTTTCCAGGTCGTTCGGTCCGACGACTACGAAACCGACGGCGTCGCGAGCATCGTCGAACGCATGCGTGCTCGCCTGGACACCGGCCCGGTCTACGTGTCCGTGGACATCGACGTGCTCGATCCTGCACACGCGCCGGGGACGGGGACACCGGAGGCGGGCGGGCTCACGTCGCGCGAGTTGCTGAACACCCTGCGCGGACTGGTCGGAGTAGACGTGGTCGGTGCGGACATCGTCGAGGTGGCACCCGCATACGACCACGCCGAGATCACCGGAATCGCCGCTGCCCACGTCGCGTACGAGTTGTTGTCGGTCCTCGCGGCGAACGCGTGATCGGATCACCCGGACGGTCGGCGCGGGCTGCGTTGCCACCTCGACCAATACGATGACCAGGTGGCACACGATCGCGCGATCCCGACGAGCCAAGACCGACGACGCAGCGTCGCCGACCTCGCGGCCGAGGATGCCGGCGGGCTGTCCACGGAGTTGCTCGGGGATTTTCTGGAGGTCCTGACCTCTGCGGTGTCCGAGGGTCGCACGTTGTCGCGTCGACAGCTGCGGACTCTGCGCACCCACGGGGACACCGCGGCGCGGCAGGGCGTCGCCCTCCGGGCACTGCTCGATCTGTACCTGTCCTCCGCCTGGCGCCTGTGGCGGGAGCTTCCTGCGATCGTCGACGCCGACCGAGACCCACAGGCCGTCGTGACGGCCGGTGAGGTGATGCTGCACGCCGTCGACGATGCGGTCGCCGAGCTCGCCGAAGGGTTCCAACTCGCCAGGCGAGTGCTGGTGCGTGCGGAGGAGTCGGCCCGGCGTGAATTCGTCGACGATCTGCTGTCCGGTAGCGCGGACATCGCGGGAGTGATGGGCAGGGCGGAGACGTTCGGCCTGGATCTGACCGGGCCTCATGCGGTCGTGGTCGTCGCGGCCAGTACGCCGTTCACCGACGGTGGCCGGGTCATCACCGAGGTGGAACGCGCGGTGGAAGGAAGCAAAGCGGACTCGGAGGTTCTCGTCGCGAGCAAGGAAGGCCGCCTTGTCGTGGTGTTCGCTGCCCCGGATCACGCAGCGGTGGAGTACGTCGTCGACCGTGTTCGCGAGGCCACCGAGAGAGTCGATGTCTCGGGGACGTGGACCCGGCGGATCGGAGTGGGGCGGACGGGGCCCAGCGTGGCCGGTGTCGTGTCGTCGTATCGTGAAGCAGTCGATTCGCTCGACCTCGGCGCGAAGCTGGGCCTGGGCACTGTGGTGGTGGATGCACGTGACCTGCTGGTGTACCGGGTGCTGTTGGACGACAAGGCCGCGATCACGGATCTGGTGCACACGGTTCTGACTCCTTTGCTGACTGCACGTGGCGGCGCAGGCCCCTTGCTCGACACGTTGTTCACCTTCTTCGGAACAGGCGGAAATTCTGCCTCGACAGCCCGGGCGATGCATTTGTCCGTTCGCGCCGTGACCTACCGTCTGGCCCGAGTGGCCGAACTGACCGGCCACGACGTCGGCGATCCGGCCGAACGATTCACCCTGCAGACGGCCGTGTACGGCGCCAGATTGCTCGGGTGGCCGACGGAGAGCTGAGCTCCGGGTCACGTTTGAGCCGAGTCAGCGCCTCTTGTTGCCGGGATACGGCAACCCAAATCGGTCAAACATGTCCGCGTTCGGACGATGACTGCCGCAATCGATACAGGCACACTTGAGGAGTCGCGGTCGCAAGCGGCCGCCGAGAACCTTCTATCGACAAGGAGCACCGTTTCATGGCATCACTGATTCAGAAACTGCAGGTGTTCGCCCGTAGCCCTCAGGGTAAGAAGCTCATTGCGCAAGGGCGCGCTTTCGCCACCAAACCCGAGAACCAGGCCAAGTTGAAGAGCCTCGGATCTCGATTCACCAGTAAGGACACTCGCCGATGAACGTCCCCGTATGGGCGTGGGCGGCTTTCGCAGCCGTTGTCGTCATTCTGTTGGCCATCGACCTACTTGCCCACCGCGGCGCACACATCATCGGCTTCCGGGAAGCAGCCTGGTGGAGTGCGCTTTGGGTCGGCGTCGCTCTCATTTTCGGTGGCGTCGTGTTCGCCACTCTCGGTACCACGGCAGGCGTCGAATACACGACGGCCTGGTTGTTGGAGAAGAGTTTGTCGGTGGACAACCTCTTCGTCTTCGCGCTGATCTTCGGATACTTCAAGGTCCCCCGTGAGTACCAGCACCGCGTTCTGTTCTTCGGCGTCGTCGGCGCCCTCGTGTTCCGCGGAATCTTCCTCGCCGCAGGTGTCGCGATCGTCAGCAAGTTCACCGTCGTTCTGTTCGTCTTCGCCGCCATCCTGCTGTACAGCGCATGGAAGCTGATGAAGGACGAGGAGGACTCGTACGATCCGAGCCAGTCCATCGCAGTGAGGTTGCTGCGTAAGGTCATCCCGGTTCGCGACGAGTACGACGGCACGAAGTTCTTCGTCAAGGAAGCCGGCAAGCGCGTTGCCACCCCGCTGCTCGCCGTCGTCGTCGCCATCGAGGCAGCAGACCTCGTGTTCGCGGTCGACAGTGTGCCCGCTGTTCTCGCGGTCAGTGACGACCCGTTCATCGTGTACTCGTCCAACGCGTTCGCGATCCTCGGCCTGCGCGCCCTGTACTTCCTGCTCTCGGGTCTGCTCGAGAAGTTCCACTACCTGTCCAAGGGCCTCGCGATCATCCTCGGATTCATCGGCGTCAAGCTGGTTCTGCAGGCAAGCCACAAGGTGATCAGCACGTCGATCCCGGAGATCCCGTCCCTGGTGAGCCTGGTGGTCATCATCGTGGTCCTCGCAGGTTCGATCATCCTGAGTCTGAAGAATCCGCCGAAGGAGTCGGCAGATTCAGCAGATTCGATCGAGGCGGACGACCCGGCCGGCCCCGCCGGCAGCACGTCGGCGAGCCTGACCAAGGATCGGTCGACGGACCTGAAGACCGAGTCCGACCTCGGTGGAGGGTCGGAACCGAAGTAGTCTTCCCCACATACGTGCCCGGGGTGTTTCGACGCGAAGCACCCCGGGTACGTGCGTTTCATGACCAATTCGAATTCCTACACAGTTCCCGGATTGAGCACCGACCAGGGCGCGCGCGTCGCTGCACTGCTGCAGGACCGCCTCAACGCCTACAACGATCTCCATCTCACTCTCAAGCACATTCACTGGAATGTCGTGGGACCCAACTTCATCTCCGTGCACGAGATGCTCGACCCTCAGGTCGAAGCGGTTCGTGGGTTCGCCGACGACGTGGCGGAGCGTATTGCGACACTGGGTTCAGCTGCACTCGGAACGCCCGGCACCATCGTCAAGGAGCGTTCGTGGGACGACTACTCGATCGGCCGCGCAACGGCCATCGAGCACCTCGGAGCCCTCGACTTGGTGTACGTCGGCGTTATCGGTGACACTCGGAAGGCCATTGCGGAGATCGGCGAGATCGATCCCGTCACCGAGGATCTGCTGATCGGGCAGAGCGGCCAGCTTGAGCTCTTCCACTGGTTCGTTCGTGCGCACCTGGAGAACTCCGGCGGTCAGCTTTCCACCGCGGGCGCGTCGAGCGAGACCGAAGCGGCGTCGAACGCCGGCTGATATCCAGCTCACTTCACGCCACAACGCCCCGACTTCGGTCGGGGCGTTGTCGTTTCTGTCACCCGAAACCGGCACCGATCACAAAAACGGGCTATCCGGTCGGGTCGCGTCGCCACGTGAAATACGAACTCCGGAGACGGTCGCCTGTGAAATGTTCGAAACATCCGTCCCGCCCGCATATTCGGCAGGAGTTCGGGTACTCACCTCCTGTTCGACGATCAACGAACGAAGGTCGGCGGTTGTCGCACGAGCGGCACCGAACTCGAAAGAAGGTAAGACAGTGATCGTCCTGGGAATCATCCTCGCGCTGATCGGCATTTTCGCCAAGATCAGCATTCTGACCACGATCGGCATCATCCTTGTCGTCGTCGGAGCAGTCCTGACCATTCTCGGTGCCACCGGCCGCGCAGTCGGTGGGCGCAAGACCTTCTATTGATTCTCACTCCCACTCACACGTGCGGGGCCCGAACCGAATCGGTTCGGGCCCCGTTCGTCTGTCTTCACAGCCCTTCGAGGGTGCGTGTCATGGCGTCGACGGTCTTGTCGCCGATGCGTTCGAAGATCAGCTTGAACACCGGGTCCGACAGTTTCGCCAGTCCGTTGAACGTGATGGTTGCGACGTAGGTGATTCGAGTGGAGTCGTCGCCTGCGTCCTCGAACGCGATGTGGTCCACTGTCGTCGCCGTCTTGTTCCTACCTTCGAACTCGACGACGTCCTGCCTGTCCTCGACCAACCGGTACGTCAATTCGGTGCTGATTCCGGCGAGCTTGGATTCGTTGTGCCATTCGGTACCGACACCGATCGGTCCCGGTGTCGATCGGACACACCGTTGCGTGCCCGGGTCCCATGCTTCCGCGTGCGCGAAATCCCGAAGGTAGTCGACGACGACCTTGCGTGGGCGCCGGACGGTGAATGTGCGTTCCACGTGAACCATGGTGCTGTCCTCCAATGCCGAAAGCGTGACTTTCGGCTACCCACGCTTACGGCATCCCACACGCTGTGTCGGCAGGTTCAGCCGTGTGACGGTCGCCATCCCAGTTCGGGACCGAGAACCGTTGCCATGTCGGTCAGAATCTGCACGTAATCCGAGTGATCGAAGCTGAACGGTAGTGCGAACGCCACTTCGTCCACCTCGCGGAAGGCCGCGCTGTCGTACAACCGGTCGGCGATCTCACGCGAGGTTCCGACCAGGTCGGCTGCGAACATCATCCTCGCCGGCCCCTGCGGAGTTGCCGTGCGTGCCCGTCTGGACTCCGCGTACGCACGGTACTTCTTTACTTGGTCGGTGGACGCAGAATCGGTCGGGATGACCACGAGTCCTTGTGACACACGCGCCGCGTTCTTCTGCGGGTGATGCTCGCGGAACGTCGTGATGTGCGAGTGCTGGATCTCGTCGAAGTTCTCCGACTCCTCGGCTTTCACCACACTGCTGACGAGCAGGTTCATTCCTGTCTCGCCTGCCCACCGAGCAGACCGAAGACTCGCGCCCCCGTACCACATTCGGTCCCGCAGGCCAGGCGAATGGGGTTGAACACGGTCGGAGAACTGCTCGATCCCGACCGTGCCACTCCAGTTCGACGCGGGCTGACCGGAAACCAGCGACAGAAGGCGGTTCACTCTGGTGCAGCTGAAATCCTCGACGTCGGCGGTGTCCGGATACAACGCGTTCTTCACTCGGTCGAATTGCATGGGTGGTCCGACACTGACACCCGGGTTGATACGACCGCCGGAGAGCACGTCGACCGTCGCAAGGTCCTCGGCGAGTCGAAGCGGGTTCTCCCACCCGAGTGGAGTCACCGCCGTCCCCAGCTCGATTCTGCTGGTGCGCTGCGACGCCGCAGCCATGATCGCGATCGGGGACGAGATCCCGTACTGCAGGTGGCGGTGACGCAGCCACGCACTGTCGAATCCCAGTTGCTCGCCGAGTTCGATGATCTGCAGTGTCGATTCGTGGCCGAGAGCGGGGTTGTGCTCGTCGAACAATCCGATCGTCAGAAATCCGAGTTTTCGCAGTTCGACCGAGCGTGCAGGCATGAGAAAAAGCCTACAACCGGATGACCTCACCTGTTTCCGCGGCGCGGCGTGCAGCGTCGAGCACTTCGAGAGTGTGGATGAGCTCGGACGCAGGGACCGGTTGCGGGCCCTCGCCGCGCACAGCGGCGGCGAAGTCGCGGTAGTAGTTCTTGTAACTCCCCTGCGCGGACGGAACCTTCTCTGCACCCGCGTCCGTATGCAGTGTGCCCCAGCGCTCTTCGAGCTCGTAGCCGAACGTGTCCGGCTCGTCCGCCGGGCGACGACCGGCGAACACGGCCTGCGCCTGGACGTCGGTTCCGTCGGAGTAGTAACTGCCGTCCGTTCCGTACACCCGAAGCTGGCGCGCCTGAAAGTGGTTGACCTTGGTGGCGGACAGGGTCGAGTGAACACCGCTCTCGTGGTCGAGATCGACGACGAACGCACTGTCGGTTCGATCGTCGCCCTCACCGGCCCAATCCATGCGCGCGTACACACTGGTGGCGCGACCGAACAACCACAGCGCCTGATCGGCCAGGTGGGCTCCGAGGTCTCGCAGCAGTCCACCGGTCGGTCCGAGTTCGAGCGTGGCGGGTTCGTCGAGATCGAACCTCGACTCCACTCGCCAGATCCGGCCGAGCTTGCCGCTGTCGATCACGCCGCGCAGAGTCTGGATGTCTGCGTCCCACCGCCTGTTCTGGAAAACACTGAGAAGTACTCCGGCGTCGGCCGCGGCATCCACGAGGTCCTGTCCGCCCCGGGGGTCGGGCGCAAAAGGTTTGTCGGCGATGACGTGCACACCGCGCGCGACGGCCTCGAGAACCAGCTCCCGACGCGTCTCGGGTGGGGTCGTGATGGTGACGGCGTCCACGCCCGCATCGATCAGTTCGGTCAGGCTGCCGTACACCGGTGTGCCCGGCGCATCGAGTTCGACCTGAGCTGCACGTTCAGGAGAACGCGTGACGATGCCGACGAGTTCGACCCCTTCTGCCGCTTGTACGAACGGCACGTGAAAGTAGCGTCCCCCGACGCCGTATCCGACAACTCCCAGACGCATGAGATCTCCTTTTGTTAGGACAACCGCACACATTACGCGTCAGCGAAGTGCGTAACCACCGTCGGGATACAACGTGGAGCCGGTCGTGTACCCACTGGAGAGGAGGTAGACGACGGCATCGGCAACCTCGGATTCCACCCCGACCCGCCCCAGTGTGGTCGCGGACGCGAACTGTTCGAACGCGGGGATGCGGACGTCGTCGGGTCTGCTCCGCCACAGATGTCCGTCGATCGTTCCCGGCGACACCGAGTTCACTCGAATGGGCGCGAGCTCTACCGCCAATCCACGACCGAGGCCTTCGATCGCAGCATTGGCCGCGACGTACGCAGGAGCCGCTCCCGGTGGCCTGACACTGGCAGCACCGGCCATCAACACTATCGATGCGTCGCTGGTCAGCGTGTTCACCGCGGCTTTGACCACGCGGTACTGACCCCAGAATTTGGATTCGAACGCCGACGCCGCGTCCGCTTCCGACAGCTCGCGAAGCGAACCCGTCACATAGGTCGCGGCAGTGGTGAACAGACCGTGCACCGAGTCGAGCTCGGCGAAGAAGTCCTCCACCGATGCGGGAGACGACGTGTCGACCACTTGCCACGTCGCGCGTACGCCCAGTGCGTCCGAAGCCTTCTCGAGGGTCGACGATGTACGGCCGCCGAGGACGACCGATCCGCCTGCCCCGACGACTTTCTCGCCCACCGCATAGCCGATTCCGGTTGCGCCACCGATCAACACGACCGTTCTACCCGTCAGGTCACTCACGTCGCCATCTCTCCTCGTGCTCTTCGACTGCACCGAACCTGTTTTCGATACAGCACGATCGGAGGTCTAACAGAGCAGGCGATCGAAGGGGAGGGCTGAACTCGAGTTGATTTTTATGTCTGGGCCTTGCGACGGTTGTTCCAGGCGATATCCACTCTGCGGTCCCAAAGTATGTGTTTCAATCGACTCGCGGTATCGATCGGAGGGGTGGAACACGATGACCAGTGCGCTGACATCGTCCGAGGTGCACTACGAGTGGGCCGTCGACGCGATGGAATCACTCGCCGTCAAGGGCATCGTCAAGGTCGTGATCGCGTTCGCGACACTTGCCATGGCAGTTGTTGTCACGCTGGAAATGGTGTTCGGCTACGGCGCAACGACACCCATCCCCTCCGCAGTCCAGTGGATATCGATGATGACGGCCTATGCGATGGGGCTGTTCTGGCTGTTCGGCCCGTGGCCAACCCTGAACCAGGCATTCGCGTTCGTCACGATCGCCAACATCGCCATCTTCTCCGCGACGATCGTTGCCGACTTTCCGCCGGAGATCACCCTCGGAAAGACAGCGTTCTTCATCGAGATCGGGATGTTCGTCGGATTCTTCTTCGAGAAGTGGATGCTCGCCGCGCACATTCTGTTGTGCGTTGCCGCCACCACCTTCATCGCCGTGTACGTCGTTGCCTACAAGGACGTGGCGGTCTTGATGTCCTTTGTCGTCTGGTCTCCCGTGGTGGTCTCCATCGGCGGCTTCGTACTTCTACTGCACTTCGCAGCACGATCGATGCGGCTCGAATTCGAGTGAGCCCACCAGCTCAGTCGAGCGCCGCGACCAACGCAGGCAGGCCGAGTGCCGCCGTCGTGCGTAGGCGGTGGTCGGCCATGTCGGAAATCTCGGTTTCCACCGGATTGATCTCGACGACGACGGCACCCGTGCTGCGAGCCATCGCTGGCAGGCCGGCGAACGGAAACACGACACCGGACGTGCCTACGACAAGCACGAGGTCCGCGTGTTCCACCGCGGAGACCGCTGCCGTCCACTGATCCTGAGGGAGCGGTTCTCCGAACCAGACCGCCCCCGGCCTCACCGGCCCGCCGCAGAACGGGCACTCGGGAGGTACGACGCGTTCGATCTCCTCGTCGACCACGTCCGCTTCCGGCTGCGAGTGCACTCCGCACTCCGAGCACCGGGGATCGAACAGACTTCCGTGTACGTGAGCGATCACGTGCGAGCCCGCTCGCTCGTGCAGGTCGTCCACGTTCTGCGTGGCAATGTCGAGATGTGTGCGTTGTTGCCACGCAGCCAGGGCCAGGTGCCCCGCATTGGGCGCGGACCGCCGGACCAGTTCGGCCCGCCAGCGGTACCACCCCCACACGAGGTCGCTGTCACGCGCCCAGCCCTCGGGGCTGGCGAGATCGGCGGGATCGAACTGCGACCACAGGCCGGTGTGGGCGTCACGGAACGTCGCGATTCCCGACTCCGCCGACATTCCTGCGCCCGTCAGAACAGCGACACGGGTTGCCGTGCGCGCGAGGTCGATCACTGCACCGGGAAGCTCCGCGTTCACGCGAGCCAGTCTCGCACGAGATCAGGGCTGGAACCGACGTGCGTGCTCCTCGACGCGTGCGCGGTGATCGGCCCAGAACGCAGTTTCGTCCGACGGCATGTTCTCGTTGCCGAGCGTGAGGCCGACCGATCCGTCGATCAACTCTCGAAGGATGTCGGCGTGCCCTGCATGTCGGTCCATGTCCGCGATGACGTGTACGACGATGCGGTGCAAGGTGACGGTGGCCCGTTCACGAGGCCAATGCGGGACCACGCCGGTGGCGTCGAGCGGAAGCTCGGCGATGGTGCGGTCCGAGTGTTCCCAGATCTGTCGGTACAGCCCGACGATGTACTCCGTGGATTCGTCGGCTTTGGCCCACAGGTCTGCGTGCGGGTCCTCGCCCTCCTCTGCCCACGGCACCGCTTCGTGGAAGGGCCGGTCGAACGTCCAGCCGAAGTATCCGAGTTCGACGACGGTGAGATGCTTGATCAGACCGAGCAGGTTGGTGCCGGTGGGTGTCATCGGACGACGCATGTCGTACTCGGACAAGCCGTCCAGTTTCCAAAGGAGTGCAGTGCGTCCTGCCTGCAGGTACCTCTGCAGATCTTCCTTGGCCGATTCCGTCATGCTTCACAGCCTCGCAGACCCGTCCGACACGTGCAGCTCGTCGCGTTTCATTACCGTTTCGAGACCCGCAGACCCGAAACGGACACTACGGCCTCCGTCGAATCTCGTTGGGGGACAAGATATCGCAAGGAGATTCGAGGCGTCTCGTTATGCAATCGTTATGTTTGTTACGAATTCGTTATTGGTCGTGCATCCCTACGGATACCTTGTTCCGTCACGATGATTGCAGCGAACAACTATCGACTCGGGAGGAACAGATGACGCACGTTCTGCTCGACCAGGAGACCGAGGTACAGAGCTCGGCGTCGGCATCGACACTGGTCGTGTCCGGTGACATCGATCTGATCACTGCACCGTCCTTCGCTCGTCGTCTGAGCGAGGCCCTCGAGCAGAATCCACACGTCGAGCTGGACATGTCCGGTGTCACGTTCTTCAGCAGCGCAGGCGTCGACGTGCTCGCGTCGGTCGACACGGCTGGGGGCCGGACGCTGACGATCACCTCCTGCCCCCTCGCGGTCGGGCGAACGCTGGACGTGCTCGGATGGCCGTCTCATCTTCGTCTCCCCGCGAGCGCATCACACGCGTGATCCTTTCGCCCCACACGAGAACAGCAGGTACACGGTGAGCTCCCCTCGGTTCGCTCCTGGTGACGTGATCCCGGTCGAGCTCGACCCGGGGCGCACCACCTCTCGCTCGACGGGGGTTCTCGCCGACGCAGTCGTGATCGACCACGTCGCGTTCTCGCGCAATCCGGCATCGGTTCTCAGCACCGTCGAATCGGCGCGTGCGCAAGCGCGGCCGGTCGCGCTCGACGGTGTCGGCACGGGACCGGAGTCACTTGCCCTGCTTCCGCTGATCGAGCCGGATGTCATCATCCTCGCGCCCGAGATGACCGGTAGCGCGACCGACGTCGCCGCGGCCAGAGCACTGCACGTCCTTGCTGCCCAGGCCGAGCGCACCGGAGCTGTCGTGGTGGCACGGGGCGTGGATTCCGATCGAGACCGGGACAGAGCACTGGCGCTCGGAGCCACGTTCGGCCTGGGCGATCTCTTCCGTGCCGACGGTGGCGACGTGCGCCCGGACGCGGTGACACCACCTACGTGGAACACCCCGTCCAGCGATCACACGTCCGCGTTCGTCATCG
Organism: Rhodococcus sp. RS1C4; assembly: GCF_002258225.1. Taxonomy (NCBI): domain Bacteria; kingdom Bacillati; phylum Actinomycetota; class Actinomycetes; order Mycobacteriales; family Nocardiaceae; genus Rhodococcus; species Rhodococcus sp. RS1C4. The sequence continues at coordinate 153,789 of NZ_NOXZ01000004.1, forward strand.
CGTCGACCGACCAGACGACGACGGTCAGCACGAAGAAACTGCTCGTGCAGATGAGCATGCACATCGAGGCACAGGCTTCCGACGCAGGTCCGGACACATTGGTGCTGGGGACATTTCAGCATTCCCGGCACTTCACTGCGCGCACGAGGCGCAGATGGCGCACCCTCGCGGGCCGGACCGCGTACACCGGCGTCTACGGCATCGGCCTCGGAGAGCTGGCAGTGCCCGGCATCGTCGGGTCGTCTCTCGACGCCTCGGACGACCTGGTCGACGAATGGAATGTCGTGGTGCTCGGGCAGTTCTTCTGCTGCGTACTGTCGGCCCGGGACCTGCACCGAGGCGAGGACGATCCGGACCGCGAGTTCGAGTACGCCATCACGCACGACCGGGCGACGGTCGTGCGGTGCGCTCGGACCGTGTTGTCACGGTCCGAGCCCCGCTGACTCTCGTGGTTCGGCCGACCGGTCAGGATCCGATCGGTTGACCGAAGAGGCCGGCAACCAGATCGCCGACGACGTCCTGCCACACCGGCCAGGTCCGCGAGTCCAGAGCCATCGAGCCGACGTCGGTGGTGCGGCAGCCCGGCTCGGCCGGCACTCCGGCAAACCGGTCGCGGAGCCACAGCAGCGCACTCGGCGCAGCAACCACTTCGAGGGTGAGGTGTTCGCTGAAGTGGTCACGCGTGTAGGTGACGCTCGCGTTCGGGTCGGCGCAGTACGTGTCGACGAGCGTGTTCACCGGCCCGACGGGTACCAGCCAGTCCGGGTTGGATTGGTACATGTACATGGGGAATCGGGGGACGGACTTGCCCATCTGCAGCTTGGCGAGCGCGCTCTGCGCTACCGGCTCGCGAAGCGGATCGCCGGGAGTGTCGAACAGCCCCTTGAGGTTCACGAACGGTGCGATGGCCGAGTTCCATCCGATGCACAGGTTCTGCTTCGCGCCGAACATCGCTTTGCCCAAGGGGTTGAGCTTCTGGTCGATGAACTGCGCGAGCTCGGGATCCTCACGGGAGACTCCGATGATGCCGGATGCCACGATTCCTGCACCGAGCGCGTTGTTCGAGTTGTCTACGAGCGCACCCACATCGGCCACGATTCCGCCTTCGGCGGCCCCGACGATGTTCAGGTCGGGGGCGTAGCTTTCGTGCAGCTCGGCGGCATGACCTGTCGCGATGGATCCGCCGGAGTACCCCATCATTCCGACCTTCGTCGCGCGCCCGTCCAGCCCGAGCGGGTCGAAGTTCTCGGCGGCACGGATTCCGTCGAGGGTGATCCGCCCGGCGAGTGGGCCGGCCGCGAAGGCCGAGTTCGGCCCTTGGTGGTCGGGCACCACGACGGCCCAGCCCTGGGCCAGGGCGGCCTGGATCTCGAGGAACTGTGCTCCTCCGGTGATCGCTCCGGTCAGCGGCCAGGGAATGGAGCCTTGCTGCAGCACGTACGACGACGCACAGTAGGCACCCAGTGAGTCCTCGGCGATCTGGAAGGACAGCAGTGGCCTGCCCGGAACGTATCCACGGGGCTTGAGCACGGTGGCCACCGCCGGGATCGCTTCGTCGCGACTGTCGTTGGACCGGTACGACAGTTGCCAGGCGTCGACGTTGACCGGGAGGACACCGAGGTTTGCCACGTTCACCGGCCGAGACGCAATGATCTGGCCGGGATCGGCAGCGGAGACGATCGACTGCTCCGGCGAGTAGAACCCCGTATCGAATTCCGGAATCGCCGGGAACGCCGGCTGCGCTACAACTGGCGGCGCGGTGGCGGTCACCGCGACGGCGACGCTTGCAGCCGCAACCACACCGAGAACCACTCTTCGAACGGACATTCAGCCTCCCCGAAAAACAAGTTAGATGCATTTGTCTAACTTGGACTCCGTGGAGAGTAGATCAGAAGTGATGTGGATTACAACCACCTGATCCCGTGGCCGCTCGCGGGCTCGGCTCTTGCCCTCAGTGCAGGAGCAGCGAGTCGAGGAACCCGACCATGATGTTCGTGAGGTCCTCGACATCGGGTCGCGGATCCGCCGTGCTCCATTGCTGCACGAGCGCGATGAGGGCCCCGATGAACGCCGTCGACGCCATCTCGTAACCGCCCGGCGGCACGTAATCCTCACCCACCGCCGACCGGACGGTCAGCGCGAAGAACTCGCGCCACACCGCGCGCTCGGCCAACCGATGCTCGTCCATGCGACGACTGACGCCGACACTGTCCACGAACGAGATACGGGCCCTGCGTGGATCTTTGCCGATCGACTCGACGTACGCCCCCATCGCCGCCGTAGCCAGCTCGTGCGTGTCGGAGGTCGTACACCGCGCGACCGCCTGCGTCGTTGCTGCCTTGGCGTCCGCCTGGATCGAGTCGTACAGCGCGATGAGCGCGTCCTCTCGGCTCGCGAACTCGTCGTAGAACTGCCTGCGCGCCAACCCGGCCGAACGACACAGGTCCGCAACGGAACTGGCTGTGTATCCCTTCTCGGAGAACACGTCGAGCGCGGCGGCGAGAAACTGCGACCGTCTCCGGGAACGACGATCCTCGACGGCGATGCCGCCATAGGTTCGATTGTCGCCGTCCGCGGTGCTCACCGGACGAGTTTAGCCGTGACGGCGGCGTTCCAACCGGACGACGACGGCCTTGGACACCGGAGTGTTGGATTTGCGCGCGACGTGGTCGAGAGGAATCAACGGGTTGGTCTCCGGGTAGTACGCTGCCGCGTTTCCGCGAGGCGTGGAGTAGGCGACGATTCTGAACCGGTCGGCACGACGCTCGGCGACGGTGCCGTCGGGAAGTTGCCACTCGGAGACGAGGTCCACCACCTCCCCGTCGACGAATCCCATCGACGCGATGTCGTCGGGATGGACGAACACCACCCTTCTGCCACCTTTGACGCCGCGATAGCGATCGTCGAGGCCGTAGATGGTGGTGTTGTACTGGTCGTGGCTCCGCATGGTCTGCAGCATCAGCCGCCCCTCGGGGACCGGCAACCACGTCAACTCGTTGACCGCGAAGTTGGCCTTGCCGGTGGAGGTGTGGAAGGTACGACTGTCGCGGGGAGGATGCGGAAGCCCGAACCCTTCCTTCTGCCGGACCTTGCGATTGAAGTCCTCGAACCCGGGGACGACCCGGGAAATGGAGTCCCGAATCCTGTCGTAGTCGTCACGGAAGCTCCCCCACGGCACCGAATGCCCCGGCCCGAAAAGCTTGTCGGCGATTCCGCACACAATGGACACCTCGGATCGCATGAATGCGCTCGACGGCCGAAGGCCACCGCGCGAGGCATGCACCATCGACATCGAGTCCTCGACGGTCACGAACTGCTTGCCCGACGCCTGCACGTCGCGGTCGGTCCGTCCGAGCGACGGCAGGATCAGAGCGCTTCGTCCGTGGACCAGATGGCTGCGGTTCAGCTTGGTCGAGACCTGAACGGTCAGGGAGCAGTTGCGGAGCGCCGCTTCGGTGACGGCGGTGTCCGGTGTCGCCGAGACGAAGTTGCCGCCCATGCCCATGAAGAAGGTGCCGCGGCCGTCGCGCATCGCTCGGATCGAGTCGACGGCGTCGAGTCCATGGTCGCGGGGAGAGTGGATGCCGAACTCGTCGTCGAGTGCAGCGAGAAACGACTCGGGCATCTTTTCCCAGATGCCCATGGTGCGATCACCCTGGACGTTCGAATGTCCACGCACGGGGCAGACACCGGCCCCTGGCTTTCCGATCATCCCCCGCAGCAACAGCAGGTTCACTGCTTCCTCGATGGTCGCGACGCCGTGGGTCTGCTGCGTCAGCCCCATCGCCCAGCAGACGATCGTCTTCTCCGAGTGGACGAGAGCCTCCGCGGTGTCGCGGATCTCGCGCATCGACAGCCCGGTGGCCTCCAGCACGACGTCCATGTCCACACCGCGGATATGGTCGATCCAGTCGTCGAGTCCCGCCGTGTAGGTCTCGACGAAGGCCCGGTCGATCACGGTGCCCGGCGCCTCGTCGTCTGCGTCGACGAGCATCTTTCCCAGGCCCTGAAACAGCGCCATGTCCCCGCCCAGCCGGATCTGCAGGTACTCGTCGGCGATGGCGACGCCGTCCCCGACGACACCGCCGACCTTCTGCGGATCCTTGAACCGCCTCAGCCCGGCCTCGACCAACGGATTGATCGCGATGACCCTCGCTCCGTTGCTTTTTGCCTTCTCCAGGGTGGACAGCATGCGGGGATGGTTCGTGCCGGGATTCTGGCCTGCGATGAGGATGAGGTCGGCGTTCTCGATGTCCGGAACCGACACCGAGCCTTTGCCGATTCCGATCGACGCGCTGAGCGCACTCCCCGAGGATTCGTGGCACATGTTGGAGCAGTCCGGCATGTTGTTGGTACCGAAGGACCTGATCAGTAGCTGGTACAGGAAGGCAGCCTCGTTCGACGTGCGTCCGGAGGTGTAGAAGATCGCCTGTTCCGGGGTGGCAAGTTGCCTGAGCTCGTCGGCGATCATGCGCTCGGCGCTGTCCCAGTCGATCTCCTCGTAGTGGGTCGCTCCCGGCCGCAGCACCATCGGGTGCGTGATGCGACCTTGCTGGCCGAGCCAGTACTCGGTCCGCCCGAGCAGGTCGTCGATCGATTGCGTCGCGAAGAAGTCCGGTCCGACCGTTCTCCTGGTCGCTTCTTCGGCGACCGCTTTCGCGCCGTTCTCGCAGAACTCGGCGTGCTTGCGGTGTCCGGGAGTCTCCGGCCATGCGCACCCCGGGCAATCGAAACCCTTGCGCTGATTGAGTTTTGCCAGCGAATACGCGGTGCGGCCGGGGCCCATCTGCTCGACGCCTCGCTGCAGGGACACGAGCACGGCCGGAACGCCCGCTGCGTAGGACTTGGCTTCGGTGACGACGATGGACTTCTCGTCGTACTCGTACTCGTGGGCTGACACTCTACGACGGTGCACCATCGCGACCGCACACGTCCAAGACGTGGCTCCTACCGAGCGATAGGCGACGCCGATGAAGCCCGGTCGAGCTCGCGAGCGGTGTTCTCCAACGCCCGTATCAAGCTGGATCCCTGACTGTCCCTGGCCGTCACCAGTCCGATGACCGGCGCGTCCAGCGCGCTCGTCAACGGGGTACACCGAAGCCCCGGTGGTTCTCCGAACACCTGACGCCACACGCGCGGAACGACGGACGCCCACTGCCCGGTCTTCACGTGCGCGTACAGCGAGGCGATGGAGTCGGTCTCGATCTGCGACGTACTGGCGGCACCGTCGTAGGCGAAGAACTCGTCGAGGATTCTGCGTCCACGCATCATCGACGGCAGCGTGCACATCGGAAACTGTGCGGCGTCGCGCCAGGTGACACCGTCCTCCCGAAACGGACCGAAGTCGGCCGCGGTCAACAGGTCGTAGTACTCGCGGTAGAGGGGAAAGGTCCGGTACCGTTCGTGGACATCGTCGTCCAGGTAGGTGATACCCCCGTCGAGCTCGAAACGGTCGATGCGGCCGGTGATCTCGTCGGACGGGAGATCCTCCGACAGTGAGACGGTCACCAACGGATGGTGCAGACACAGTGGTCCGGTCAGGTCGGCCACTGTCGCCGACGCCGTGGGCACCACGCCCAGACGTACCGCGCCGGTGACGCCGGACCGCAGAGTTGCCGCTTCCTCCTGAAGGGACTTCTGGTCGGCGACGATACGGCGCGCCCACCGGACGATCTGTTCACCCTCGGGGGTGAGTCCCTCGAACTTGTGGCCCCGGACGATCAGCGGAAGGTCGAGCTCGACTTCGAGCTTCCGGATCGCTTCGGACAGCGCCGGTTGCGAGACGTGGCATGCCTGAGCCGCGCGTGTGAAGTGACGTTCACGCGACAGCGCCACGAGGTATTCGAGTTGCCGGAAGAGCACGCCGTCACCCCCGTTCGGCGGGACCGGTCGTCCCTCGGACCACCAGGCGCGGCCGGAGAACGCTCGACGACACCTCGGTGCGGTCGTCGTCGAGGCGTGAGGTTGCTGCGCTGATCGCGCGGCGCGCCTGCTCCTTGGGTTCCTGACTGACGGTGGTCAGGTCGATGTGGGCCATTCTCGCCAGCGTGCTGTCGTCGTACCCGGTCACCGAGATGTCGCCGGGAACGGAGACTCCTCGTCTCTGCAGCGCGTCGAGCAGGCCGACTGCACTGCGGTCGTTGGCAGCGACGATCGCGGTGGGAGGCTCGATGTCTCCGTCGAGGAACGCGTCGACGGCGGCGGGCGCGTAGTTCTCGGTGAAGTCGCCCTCGACAACGGCCATATGTTCGTCCAGCCCGTGACGGTGCATCGCGCGGCGGTAGCCGGCCTGGCGGTCCTTGCCGATCGACCCGTACCCACTGAAATGCGCAATTCTGCTGTGCCCCAGCGACACCAGGTGATCGACGACGTCGCTCATTCCCCGCGAGTCCCCCGCCCGCACGGCGTCGACTCCGCCGATTCGTCGACCCACCGCGACGATCGGCACCCGCCCTGCCCACGCTCTGAGGTCGACATCCGACGCGGCGGGCCCGAGCAGAACCACTGCCTCACAGCGGAAGTCGAGTAGTGTCTCCATGACAGCGGCTTCGGCATGCGTCGGCGTGACGGCACCGAGCACCACCTCGTACCCGACCTTGTCCGCCTCGGCCACCATGTGCTCGACCATCTCCGCGTGGAACGCATTCCTGATGTCGGTCATGACGCCGATGAGGTGTGTGCGCCGGAGGGACAGCAGAGCTGCGGTTCGATTCGGTCGGTAGTCCATCTCCTCCGCAACGGCGAGGACCCGGGCCTTCGTCTCCGCGCTGGGACCCGGAACTCCACGAAAGATCATGGACACCAGGGCCTTGGACACCCCTACCTTGTCGGCGATGTCCTGCATGGTCACCGATCTTCCGGCGTTCATGTCTTCTCGTCTCCGTTCCCGCCCGTGAGAGCGTGTCGAACTGCGGCAACGCCGTCCTTGACATCCGCGCGATCGGTGACCCATAGTATCCCTACTAGACCGGTCAAATAGACCGAACTAATCCCGCGACACTCCGAAAGAAAGCAGCACGTTCATGACAGAGAACTCGCTCGGCGTAGCCGTCATCGGTGGCGGTATGGCCGGACGCGCCCATGCCGCCGGGTACCGGATGGCGTCGACGCTGTTCGGCACCGACCGCCCGGATGTACGTTTG